>CAMEKD010000154.1 GCA_945920825.1 uncultured Anaeroplasma sp. | reverse complement strand
CAATGAACATATTTATCCATTGTATTAGATGTAATTGCTGCATCAGTAATTGTATAATTGCCTAGGTTTATTTCTCTAAAATAATATTTATCGATATAACCATCTAAAGGGATGTTATAAATCCTTTTCTCACGTTTTAAAGCAGTTTTTTCATTGATGTTATTTAATCCATTATTCAAATGTACATTTGCCTTTATATACGATTTAAAGAAGGAATAATCGACTTTATCAACAATATATGTTCCTGCATAATATCCTACTTTAGGAAGGTTTGAAATTAAATCATAAGTCCTGCAAAAACTAATTTGACTATTACCAATATGCTTATTTTGATTAATTATATTAGCTGCATATCGATTAATATCAAGTGATTGATTATCTTGATTTTTAATTATTGAGCATCCTTTTAATGAATCTATTTGTGTCTTTTTGTTATCGAAAATTAGAGCATCATTTAATGGATAATATTCTAAATTAAAACCGATTACATCAGAAGCATTAAGGCTTTTGTAGTAATAATCGCCTATATCATCATGATAAATGTTATATGTGTAATCATTAAATTTAATATCTTTGATGATTTCTTCTAAAACAGTTGCACTGAAGGCAAAGGCATTTTTATTAATCTTATTAAACCCTTCTATTTTATTGTCGTTTCGCTTGTACCACAATGCTTTCTTTTTTTCATTTGCCGATAATAAGTCGTATTCATCTTTTTCATATAGATATTTAGTAATATCAATATGCTCATTTGCGGTAACCATAGGCGGATCGAGCGTAACCGAAGAATCGATTGTATAATCTCTCGTGGCTGTAATATACATCGTTAATTTAACGGCCTCATTAATAGGATAATTAACCATAAAACAATCATCATCGGTTGTCCATAGAACATTATCTCCTCTTAGTTTAGAATACTGAGAAGTAATTGTTTGATAATTAGAAGCATTTTTTGCAACACTAATAATTGAATTTGCTTTATATTCTGTATCTTCTCCATCCTCTTGGGCATACGGCTCATCAACATCAATAGTATTAATTTTTAAGTTAGGATTATCGAATGAAATAACAACGTTTCTTATTCCATTAGTGATATTAGTTTCCTTAACCCTAACAGCTAAATCAGCCGATGAAAAAATATCATCGAATACCTCTCTTAGATTAACAAGTCCATCCCATTTAAATTCTTCACTAGGTTTACTTCCTGTGTATGCTGATATTGATGAATCGATAGATAAATTAACATTTGGCACTTGCACATTAATTTTTGCAATTAAATAGCTAATTTGGTTATAAAGATTTGAAAAATTTTTGCCTGTTGAAGCTAGACCTACAATATTAAGATTCTCAAGGATTTTCGTTGGCTCAATGCAAGTTATAATATATTGATTATAACCAACAAATTTTTCTTTTCGAATATCCATAATCAAGAAAGGATAAGAAATTGCATCTGTTAAATTAACACTATTAGAGGCTTCTATTTTTACATTTTGGAATTTTTCAAAAGAAAAATCACCTTTTAAAATCAAAGTGCAAGAATCTAATTCATCGCCTATAGAATTTGATAAAGGAAAACCCTGTGAAACGCTAGATGTAACATCAATATCATTAATTTTTATTCGGTAATAAATCATCTATCTCGCCCCTTGCTGTTTTTGTATGTTCCTGTCAATATTCTTAATTGTTCCGCTTGAATTGTGGTCTTTTTTTCTTTATCCATAAGACTTATATTTTCCAAGAATAAATTAGTTGTTACAGCCATTGCTGCCATAGCTCCACCGACTGGGCCACCCATTGCAAATCCTGCACCAATAGCTGATGCGTAAGATACTGCCTTAAGCGTTTCATTTATCCTTGTTTGGCCTATGTAATCGCCTGTAAAATTACCGTAATTATTAAGACCGTAGCTAACAATAGATTTAGCCGTTGATGCCATAGCTCCAATCACTGCAGCTTGCTTAATAACCTTGCCTGATTTCTCATTTAATTGTGCTTGTTCTTGCGGTTGATTGATTCCATCTACGCTAACACTATTTGATTCACTATTTAATATCTCAATTTGGATTCTATCACTCATCAGATTCACCTAGATAGCATTCATATACGGCATAATTATTATTGATAAAAATAGGAGTGTAAGTGTGGATTTTAAATCGTTGTTTGTCTATTTTTAATAAAACAGTATCACCCTTGGACCATTCAGCATCTACATAAATATTTAGATCAGTGTTGTTAAATGCTCTTAGCAAGATTTTATTTGCTAAATCATTCAATACATAGCCTTTTAATTTAATCGTTGTGCTAGAACCATTAAAATTAAGTTTGCTATTGCCGTTTGACAAATTATAATCTTTAGAATAATCATTTGTTACCGATGGGATAAATTCCATTACTCCAGTTAAATTAAATAAGCCAGCTGAAGTAGAACCTATTTTTATTTTTAGGCCGTTTGATGTTAATAAAGCATTAGTAACTGCAACCTGGCCTGAAATCGCAATAGAAA
>CAMEKD010000153.1 GCA_945920825.1 uncultured Anaeroplasma sp. | reverse complement strand
ATATGTGGATTACCTAGATTCTACTGGATCTATACTATCTAGCTTCTTAAGCTATTATAGTATTTATGACCCAAAGGTACCAAGTGAATTACTAACAAGCTTTGATATGCCATTTGCGTATAATGATAGTACTACAGATACTCCACATTTGATTCCACCATATATCGTATATGATGTTGCAACCTATACAATAGAAGAAGAAACCTTAGCGGATGGTTCTACATTTACATATTATAATTATCATTATTTTAAGCCTAAGAACTTAAAAATAGATTTATATTACAATGGACAAGTAAGATATACCTTCCCTGAATATACAGAACAAAATTCTTTCTCTAATCTTTTAGATGCCCATTTAGGCACTAAAAAATTATCGGAAATAGCATCCTATTCTGATGCCCACTATATATTCAGTATTGATGCACAGGAATCCTTAACAGAAAATCAAAGATTAATATTAATGTATAATTATAAATTTAATGAAAATGATGCATCATGGACTCCTTATGCTAAGGTAGTAGGCAATACGACTTATTTTACAGACTTAAATACGACTCAATTTACCGTTTTAGGTGGATTATTCTATAACGCACAAGGAAAGACAGGAAGTGATGTAACTGTAGATCATGCAGTTAAGGATGAAACCTTCTTTAAGTGGATTTATAATAAATTTAGGCCATCTCAAATCGAAGAGTTAAAAAACATAAATCAAAATAATACCATTATCCCAATGGATTGGCTAAGCCAAGATATATTAATATCTTCTTCGGATACAGATTTATCTTCAGTACAAGATTATAGTGGTATTGGCTATTTAAAGAATGTAACTAAGGTGGATTTATCTAATAGTAAAAGTGTATCTAATTCTGTAATTATAGGCTTAGCAGGTATGCCAAGCCTACATACTCTAATTTTAAAGAATTGCAATATTACAGATATCAGTGCCTTATCCAAATTAACTACCGTTAAAGTATTAGATATATCCAACAATAAAATATCCTATTTTGATGCCTTATCCGAGGTAACCTCGCTAGAAAAGGTATATTTATATAATAATGTACCAGAAAATGGAGATATCAAATATGTTGGTTCTACAGGTATATGTAATTTCCAAGCCTTCTATGATTTAATGAGGCATGGATCTGCAGTATATAATACGGTATCGAATAATATTCCAGTATTATATGCAGAATCTAATTCTATTGATGATTATAGAAGATTGAAATCTATATGCTATCAGGATAAATTAAAATTAAATGAGGATATATCCGCTTTATATCAACCATTTGCTTCTCTAGGTCTAGATATTACAAATGTAACAGGTGGGGCAAGACCTGGTAATAACCCGTTTGGGCTACAAACCAGTGGTGAACTATCTTGGAGTCATGAGGATGGTAAAACCGTAGGTACTGCCACATACTTCTATGTGAAATTAACCTATTCTACAGGTTATAAATTAATCGTAAAATATTATGTAGATCGTTATGAATAAGAAAAGGAGGCTTATAATGAATAAGAAATTTAAACTCATATCCAATTTAATAGTATTATCCCTTACAAGCCTCTTGCTTATAGTGTTATCGTTTGGTTGGTATGCAGTAAATAAACAAGCGAATGTAAATAGCGGTACAGGTCTTACAAGTGATAACAATAATGTTGTATTCAGTGATACGATTACTGCAGAAATTACTTATTTAAATCATACAAAGGCTATAGAAACCTATAAAAGAAGAGATAATGGAAGTCTTTATTTAACGAAAAGAATTCTTTATGATGTACAGCCTGTTACTCCTATAGTTATAACAGATGAGGATTTTACAGAAGCACAAAATAAGGGCTTCTTTATAAGAAGCTTACTTCCTGGAGAATATGTAGATATTACCATAGGCTTTAGTATCACGGATGAATTTGATAATAGTAGCTATTCTATTGGTTTTATGAACGTAAATGGTAATAAAGATTTTATGCTAGATGGCCATAAGCATTACGCTATGGGAGCATATAAATGGAAAAACATTTCATTAAAGGATGCATCTAATACAGTAATAAATAATTTTAGTACACAAGATTTCCAATGGTTTAGCCCCTATGATATAACAAAAGACGATGATACGAATTTAAGAATCGAATCCTTAAATGGTATATGGGATAAGAATTATAAATCCTTAAATTATACATTTAGAGTATTTGAGGATTTTACACAATATTATGAGCTTGTAGGTAAATCCTCAACCTATACAGGAGATGCACTATTATCCTTCTTGACTCTTCAAATTGGATTTATTTATGTAATGCTATAGAGGTGCGCAATATGAAAAAATCAAAATTAATTATGTCTTTAATTAGCGTAATTTTTTCCATTGCGCTAATCACATTTATGACCTATGCATGGTATATAAATATAGATACATCAAAAGATATGGAATTTGAAATCTTACAAATTCAATCCCTAGTATCTATGTATGAGGGAGTCGATTTAAACCATAATGGACTACCTGATAAATTATCAAATGATAATGTAGGTAAATATTTAAATCCTAATGTAGGT
>CAMEKD010000152.1 GCA_945920825.1 uncultured Anaeroplasma sp. | reverse complement strand
TCAGTACCATTTAAACAATTCTTAAGAGAAATAGCTCCGGATATAAAAATTTTAAAGAAATACATAAATCCAAGTATGTTTGATTTACCTGATGAATATTTTATTCGTCTTAGTATTCCAAGATATCTAACGAATAAAAAGATTAAAGAAGTATCTATTATTCCTTTATTTAATGGTAAGAAATTTGAAATAGCATATACATATTTAGATGAAGAAGAAATAAAAGAATCCAAAGGTGATACTACTTTAGCTATTGATTTAGGAGTAAATAATTTAGCTACATGTGTAACAACAAAGGGCAATTCCTTTATTATAGATGGAAAAAGACTAAAGTCTATGAACCAGTATTATAATAAGAAAATGGCTAAATTAAAAAGCGAAAATCAATATGTATTAAGAAAAAATATAAATCCATTAACCAAAGAGCGAATTTATATAAAGGATTTAAGAAAGAATTTATCTATAGATGAATCCTATAAAAATATAATGACGAAAAGAATGATTCATTTAATGGAAAAAAGAGATAATAAGATAAAATATTATATCTATAAGAGTTCTAAAATGATTATTAATTATTGTCTTCTAAACAATATAAATAAAATCATTATTGGAAATTCGAAAGATTTTCAAAATAAAGGATTTGTCTTAAGTAAGGAATATTATGCCAAAGATAATTATTCTAAACATATAGAAAAAGAAAAGATAAAGAAAAATAATCAAAAATTTTTGATGATTCCATTTGGAAAACTAATAAATAGAATAAAATATTTATGTTCTAAAAATGGAATAGAATGCATAATTCAAGAAGAATCCTATACATCAGCATCATCCTTCTTTGATTTAGATCCTTTACCAATATATTCTAAAGGAAAAAATAAAGAATATACTTTTAGTGGAGAAAGAATAAAAAGAGGATTGTATAAAACAAAAGAAGGCAAATGTATTCATGCGGATATAAATGGAGCATTAAATATATATAGAAAAAGTAGCGTGTGTGATATTCATACTATAGAATATCTATTACGTAGAGGTGTGAACACACCAAAGCGACTTCAAGTTCTTTGAGGCACTTAAAAAAGGAGCCTAAGCTCCTTAAGGGGAAATTTATTTACCCCTTTGTTCTTGTTCAAAAATAAAGTATTATTTTTTAAATTATTGTATAATAAATTATAGATTTGTAAGCAATATGTATGCAATCCGGTAAAATGGATTATCTAAATGATGGTTTATTGTATATAAAAATGGTGTATGATAGATTCCTTCTTAAGCTTTTCTGTAATTATATATGCAATATACTATATTGTTATATTATTCCTATTTTATTCGTCTATTCTATATTTTTTTATCGACATCTTTGTTGCGGTAAGCAAAACCATAGTTTAAGGAGGGTTAGTATGGATAAAACAAATAAAGAAAGCTATATCCCTAAGATTTTAGCGTTGGTTTCCTTTTCTTGTGTATTTGGTCTAATTTTAGTTACTATTATTACAGATTTCGTAATCTTTAAGGATTATATTTTAGCCTTTATTGGCGGTATTCTTGTTACAGGATTCATATTCTTTATTTTCTTTATTGGATTTGTATTAAGTATAATACTTGTCTTTGGTATTCGAATCGTTAACAATGCAGGATTTTGGCCGCTATCCTTATCCATTTCTATATTCAAAGAAATATTAGGTGACGTTTATATTAGTGATGTACAAATTACAACCTTTATATCCTTAAGAATAGCCATTATCATCATGCTTATTTCTATGTTTATACTTGCTATTGTTGCAAATAAAATGCATAAAAGAAGAATCATAGAAAAGGATCCTAATATAAGAACAACTAAACCTTTTACGGTCGTTGCAATTCTATTTTCTATTCTTGCTTTAGTGATTGGCTTAAGTATGATTATAATTGTTAAAGGAGTTGGGGCTAGTGTATAAATTTTATGGTGCAAATGATGCAAAAAATATTATGGATAAAAATGGATTAACTCCAAGGGATTATTATGATTTATTATCAAGCCTATGGAGTTTTGATACTTGTGCCCCAAGAATGAGGGATTCTTGGAGTATAAATAATAAAACGAAAGGTCAATGCTCCATCACTGCATTTTTAATGCAGGATATCTATGGAGGAGATGTATATGGTATACCTTTAGGGGATGGGAATTATCATTGCTTCAATAAGGTCGGTCGTTTTATATTTGATTTAACGAGCGAGCAATTTCATGAACCATTAGATTATTCTAATGCAGTATTACAAAATAGAGATATTCATTTTATGAAAGAAGAAAAGAAGAATCGATACCTTTTATTAAAAAAACGATTAGAGGATAAATTATTCCTTAAGTGATAAAATTTCCCATTACTTTAATATTTTTATATTCCTAATTTGCACAGTGTTGGTGAAAAATAAATAAATTGATATAATATTGCCAATCTAAAGAATGGATCAAAATTGATTTATGATGATGAGCATTCGCATCAAATACTAGTAAAAGAATTAGAACTTACAGAAGAATTTTATAAATCAGCATATCAAGAATATTAAACAGAGGCCGATAATCCATTAACTCCAATCAATAAAATACTTTCCTACATTAAAAAGT
>CAMEKD010000151.1 GCA_945920825.1 uncultured Anaeroplasma sp. | reverse complement strand
ACTATTTCATTAATATTTACCATATTTTGCTTCCAATTTTCATTATACTTTTCTTCTCTTTCTTTGCTTCTCTTAGCACGTTCAATATCAATGGCATTTGTTATCGCCTCGTTATTTACATATTCAGAAGAAGACAAAGAATAGTTGCTTTTTGAATCAGGCATAGTAAACCTCACCTCTAATACTGTGAAAATCTTTAAATTATAAGGTAGCTACCTACCTACCAAACTACCTCAGTTTGGAAAGAGCCTAAAGAAAAAGGCAGAAAACTCTGCCTTAATCATTTTTATAGTTCGTCGATGTCTCTTTCTTCATATTCAACTGTGAAGTCTGAAGATTCATCATCCTCATCGCCTCTAGCTAATCTTGCAATAGATCCATCAACCTCATCATCGTCATCATCTCTATCAGAGCGTGCTTCTGCCATTGCTTCTGCATAAACAGATTCTGATTCATCAACAGGACGATGCTCACACTCGAATGTGTCCTCCTGTAAAATACCAGTACCAGCAGGGATTAAACCGCCGATAATTGTATTTTCCTTTAGACCCTCAAGAATATCAACCTTAGACTGAATTGCTGCAGAAGTTAATACTCTTGTAGTTTCCTGGAAGGAAGATGCAGATAGGAAGGAATCTGAAGCTAAGGCAGCCTTAGTAATACCTAAGATTAACTGCTTAGCAACAGGAAGCTTGCCATGACGAGCCATACAATCCTTAACTGCTGCATTGTATTCTAATACAGATACATCTCTACCTGGTAATAGATCCGTATCACCTTCAGAATCAACACGTACCTTACGCATCATCTGACGAACAATAATTTCGATATGCTTATCAGAAATATCTACGGATTGAGAAGTATAAACCTTCTTAACCTCTTCTACAATGTACTTCTGTGTCGCTGTAGCATCTAAGACTCTTAATAATTCCTTTGGATGGATAGAACCCTTCATTAGCTTATCGCCACGCTTAACCTCAGTTCCCTCAGAAACTAAAAGCTCAGATGTAGCATCAACGGTATAGGATTCTGCCTCATTTGTATCTGTATTAACAATCTTAATTACCTTACCAGCCTTAGAAGGTGTAATAGATTCAACAACACCATTAATTTCAGAAATAGTAGCCTTTCCTTTTGGCTTACGAGCTTCGAAAAGCTCCTGAACTCTTGGAAGACCTTGAGTGATATCGGCTGCAGATGCAACACCACCTGTATGGAAGGTTCTCATGGTTAACTGAGTACCTGGCTCACCGATGGACTGTGCAGCAATTGTACCAACTGCCTCACCAACCTCAACAACCATATTTGTAGCAAGGTTTCTACCATAGCACTTCATACAAATACCGCTCTTAGCAGCACATGTTAATGCAGTTCTTAAGCATACTTCCTTAATACCACAGGAATTGATTGTTGCAGCCATATCCTCTGTAATCAATTCATTACGCTTACAAATGATTTCACCTGTTTCAGGGTTAACAACATCCTTTGCAGCGAAACGACCAATACAACGATCACCAACAGATACAACTAGCTTTGGTTTACCATTATCTAGTGTGTTTTCATCAACAATATCACTAACATAGAAGCCCTTTTCAGTACCACAATCTACCATAGAAATTACAACATTCTGAGATACATCGACAAGTCTTCTTGTTAAATAACCAGATTCTGCTGTCTTTAAGGCAGTATCTGTAGAACCCTTACGAGAACCGTGGGTAGAAATGAAGAATTCAGCAACGGATAATCCTTCACGGAAGTTAGCCTTAACTGGAACTTCGATAGTTTCACCGGCAGTATTTGCCATTAATCCACGCATACCAGCTAGCTGTGCGAAGTTAGATGCATTACCACGGGAACCAGAATCGGCCATCATGAAGATGTGGTTATCCTCATTCTTAGCAAGCTCATTCCATAGACCTGCAGAAATTTCAGCTGTTGCAGCATTCCATTCCTTCTCTACGCTCTTCTTACGTTCCTTATTTGTAATTAAACCTTCCTCGTAGAATTCCGTAATCTGGTCTACCTTCTTTTCAGCCTCTTTAACTCTATCGTGCTTGCCCTTATAGTCTAGGACATCTGCCATAGAAATAGTCATACCAGCAATTGTACAATACTTATAACCTAAATCCTTGATTCTATCAAGCATTCTAGATGTTTCCGTAATCTTAAATCTCTTGAATACCTCAGCAATGATTCTTGCGATTTGCTTCTTCTTAAGTGGAGCAACCTCTGGCTGTGCTAATAATGTTTCTCTAGATTCAACAACATTCTTTGTATCTAAGAAATACTTAAGTGGAGTTTGACCAGTTAAGTTCGCCTCCGTTGGCTCATTTAAGTATGGGAAGGAATCTGGAAGAATTGTGTTGAAGATCATCTTACCCATTGTAGTGAATAGGTAATTCGATGGTCTATTTAGAGGAAGCTTATGCTCACCTAAATAACTACCATCAACGAAAATTCTTGTATGAAGTGTGATTGCACCATTCTTATATGCAATATATGCTTCATCGTAATCCTTATAAACATGACCTTCATTAGGCTCACCCTTACGCTCAAGTGTAATGTAGTAGTTACCTAAGATCATATCCTGGGATGGAGTACCAACTGGCTTACCATCTCTTGGGTTTAGA
>CAMEKD010000150.1 GCA_945920825.1 uncultured Anaeroplasma sp. | reverse complement strand
TAGATTCATCTAATATTATTGGATTAAATCTATATGCATATTGTGGCAATGATCCTGTTAATATGGTGGACGGAGAGGGAAATTTTGGCTTTTTGGCCTCTGTTTTGATAGGGGCAGTAATTGGATTAGTAATTTCTTATGCTTCAGATGTTGTAAGTAATGCACAAGATGGATTTGAATGGTCTGATTTAAATACATTTGAAGATAATTGGAAAAAGTATGTTTGCGCAACTGTTGGAGGAGCCGTATCTGGAGCTTTTGGTTCGTTTAGTAATGTTTGGTTAAGCTTTGTTGGTGGTTTTGTAGGAAATATGATAGATAATGCCTATACATTTTCAAATGTAGAAAGTATAGGCAATTCAATTATTACAAGTGTTATTTCTGGTGCATTGTCAGGGTTGAGTACTGCCGTATCCAATAGGATTGCAACCACATATTTTAATAGACAATTATCAAAAGCTTCTTCTAAAACGTCCCATCAAATAAGTGTATTTTTTAAAAATATGGCTAAAAAAAAGCCTTCTCCAGGTACAAAAGCATTTGCTATTTTGCGTAACACGGATAATTTAAGGGAAGGTGCTAGAAAAGTAGGCGATGCAATTGTGACTTTATTAGGAATATTTTATTAGGAGAAATTATGAGTAGACAACAAAAAAAGAATGTATTTTCACTTATATATTTTTATGGTTTTATCTCATTTTTTAATATTGCTTTGCTTCTTTTTATTTTTCCTACTATTTTTGTTGATAAATCTAAGGTGGGTATTTATTATTTTTTTGCAATGATATCTCTTGTGTTGGCCGCAATATTTGGATCTATATTGCAGTTGATTGACCGAAGATTTAGTTATAGGCCTAAGTTTTTTATACCTCCCCTCCCTATAACCTATGGTTATAAAGGGGTTCCTAATAATAAATTTAAAGAATTCTTTGTTCCAAAGGAATTAATAAAAGACGAAATGTTATTTGTTGAAATAAGAAAAAATGTATTTGAATATAAAGTGGGAGATAAATCCTTTGTTTTTGATATGAATGGGTGGGTAAAAAGAATCACATACATAACATGGTTGATTCTTTCTGAGCTACAGATCTTTTATACAAGAGGAAATAGAAAACTAATATCTAAAAGTATATATGTCATGCATGAAAATTTAAGATTGTCTTTTGCATTAATGAATGGTAAAAAGATAAATAAAACAATAGTGAAAAAATATAAAACGAAACTACCATTATTATTAAAAATAGATTTAAAGACCAAGATTTCTATAATACCTTCTTCGAAGATTTCAATTGATTCGTTGTATGATTTTAATTAGGATTAATGAATTCGTCTAGATTAGTATCCTACAATAATAATCCAATCGAATATGTGAGATTAGCACTTTATATGAAACTAAAATTAAATATTATTATCAAAATAGATAAAGGAATTAAAAGGAAACAACATGATTTCTATGATGCCTATGGCAAATCATAAATCAAACAGGAGCGATACTTCCTGATGCTACTTGTGTATCTATGAAACCTAGAAAGGTAGCAGTATTGGGCTGGGAAGGCAAAGCGGAGTGATGTTTACAATCATAGAATCGATGCTAGGGAATTCGATTACAGGGTGGTTCTATGAAAATAAGATTATCCTCTATCGAAAGATGGAGGTTTTCTTTTTCCTTAAATTTTGCTATAATACTTTCGTTGAAAAAGAAAGATAAATGGTTATATTATGGCAGTAATGTTATATGAAACAAATTTTTATGTTCATGCTGTAGATACGGATTTAAAAGATAAAATCCGTCCAGCATCCGTTTTATCCTATTTTCAGGATGCAGCAAGCGTCAACGCAGTAGAGCTTGGCGTTGGATATCACGACCTATTAGATTTAAATTTATATTGGGTGATTCTTTATGAGGAATTCGAAATATTAAAGGATATCGAATGGGGAGAGGTAGTAAGGGCTAGGACATGGCCAAAATCTAGAACTAGACTAGAATTTGAAAGAGAATATGAGCTTAGAAATAATCAAGATGAATTACTTGTTAAGGGTATATCTACTTGGTGTGTAATAAGTACAAAAACCAGAAAGCTTGAGCGAGGGGATTCTGTTATTTTTAAGGGAGAATATTACGATTACACAAATTACCCTGAAAAGCTAAATAGAAAAATTAAGATTCAAATCACAGAACCAGATATGACCTATGACTATAAGGTTTTATATACTGATTTAGACCATAATCTACATTTAAATAATGCGAAATATTTAGATGTTATTTATAATATGCATGCCAATGATAAAAAAGTAAAAAAGGTAAGAATCTCCTTTGTCAATGAAGCACATGTAGGAGAAACATTACATATTTTATATAAGCATGAGGAACAAGGAGATTGCTATATCGGACTTGTAGGATCTGATACCTGCTTTATGGCAATCTTAGAGACGGAGGAATAAAAATGAGAGGCTTTTTAGATTTTATCAAGGATACACCTACTGCATTTCATGCAGCAAATAAAATAGCAAATATTTTAAAAGGAAATGGCTATATTGAATTAAATGAGTCAGAGGAATGGAATTTAGAAAGAGGAGGCAAATATTTCTTCACAAGAAATCATTCTAGTGTATTTGCATGGGAAATCCCTATGGATTTTAGAGATTTATCCTTCAATATTACTGCAGCACACCTAGATTCCCCAACCTTTAAGCTAAAGCCTAATTTCACCTTAGATCAAGGTAAATATATTAAGCTTAATACAGAGGTTTATGGTGGACCAATATTCATGAGCTGGCTTGACCGCCCATTAAATATTGCTGGAAGAGTAATGGTTATGGAAAAGAATAAGGTAAAAACTAAATTATTATCCTTTAATAGGGC
>CAMEKD010000149.1 GCA_945920825.1 uncultured Anaeroplasma sp. | reverse complement strand
TACAAGGGTGAAACCTTCTCCCTTGTAGGTGAATCTGGTTCTGGTAAGACTACCATTGGTCGTGCTGTAATTCGTGTAAATCCACTTGCTGGTGGTGAAATTGATTACAAGGGTGTAAGAATCTCTGGTAGAATTCCACACAATCTAGACCGTGATGTCATTCGTAACATTCAAATGGTATTCCAAGACCCAGCTGCATCCTTAAATGAGCGTGCAACTATCGATTATATCGTATCGGAAGGTTTATATAATTTCCATTTATATAAAAATGAGGCAGACCGTGTACAAAAGGTTGAAAATATGATTCAGGAGGTAGGCTTACTTCCTGAGCACTTAACTCGTTATCCACATGAATTCTCTGGTGGACAGCGTCAAAGAGTTGGTCTTGCTCGTGCCTTCGTAATGGAGCCTGAGCTAATTGTTGCCGATGAGCCTATTTCTGCACTTGACGTATCTATTCGTGCACAAATCTTGAACCTATTAACTAAGTTTAAGGTTGAAAAGGGCTTAACATGCTTATTTATCGCACACGACCTTTCTATCGTAAGATTTATCTCAGATAGAATCGGTGTAATTTATAAAGGTGATATTGTAGAAATCGCAGAGGCAGAGGAATTATTTAACTTCCCTCTACATCCATATACAAGATCATTAATTTCTGCAATTCCTATCCCAGATCCAGTCTTAGAGAAGAATAAGGTATTATTTACATATGATCCATCGATTCATGATTATTCTATAGATAAGCCATCCTTAGTGGATATTGGTAATAATCACTTAGTATTTGGTAATAAGGCTGAAATCGAGGAATATAAGCGTATTAGAGAGTCTGGAGAGCATCCAAAGTCTATTACACTTATTTCTCCTGAGGAAAAGGCAAAGCTAGAAGAGGAAACAAAGAAGGATAATGTAATTAAGGAAGAGGATATTGAGCTTCCACCACTTCATGATACAGGAAGTGTTTGGTATGCAATCTTAGGATTCTTCTTCAGTATTATTGGTGCAGTTTTATGGATTGTATTCTATAAGATAAAGTACTTTAGAAACTTCAAGATTTCTAGAAAAGGAACCCTTCTTGGTTTAATTCTTAAGGGTATTGTATTGCTAATCTTTGGCATTGGTCTAATTATTGCAAGTACATAAAAATTGAATTGATTTATAAAAAGCTTAGCATTTTGTTGCTAAGCTTTTGACTTATGAGGTATTTATGAGAAAACAAGCAAATCCTAATGATGAATATAGAGTAAAACCTGTTAAGAAAATTGAATTAAGTGAAAAACATTTAAAGCTTAGAATTGTAATATTTATTCTTTCTGCAGCTGCAGCAATGTTTTTCATTATTTTTGGAATTGTTCAGTGCTCGAATGTAGATTCTGGATTTGCCCAAATTTCTTCAAACTTCAATTTGTATGATAGGGATTTTACATTGATGTATAATCTTGGAACAAAAGATAATCCCAATGATGATCATACAAAAGTCATATCCTTATATGATCAGGCATTAAGCCATGCTTATCCACTTTTTGATTCTGGTGTAGATTATGATGGAATAAATAATATGAAATATATTAACGACCATCCAAATACAGATATTGTAGTATCTCCTACACTTTATAAGGCATTTAAGCAGGTAGAAGGATATGATACAAGAATCCTATATCAAGCTCCTATTCATTCCTTATATTTATCTATGTTTTTGCAAAATGATGATGATAGTGAATATCAATATGACCCAAGGAATCCTGAGGTACTCGATTGGATCCAGTCTTATTTAGCCTATACAAATGATGATACTAAGATACATATCAATCTAAAAGAAAATAATACAGTAGAATTATTTGTTTCAAAAGATTACTTAGAATTTGCTAAGAATAATGGAGCTCCATTTATCGATTTTACTTATCTAACAAATGCATTTTTAATAGATATTATTGCAGATACCCTAATTACAAATGGCTACACAAGAGGATATATATCCTCCTGTGATGGGTATTTTAGATCTCTATCTGGTTTAGATAGCTATACATATTCTATTGGCGATAAGATAGAAAAAGGATATTTAAATGCTTGTCAAATGGAAATTCAAAGTGGGATAAGAGGTATATGCTATAGAGCCTATGACCTATATCCTCATGCAAGAAAAAGGTATTATATATTATCGGATGGCACGGTAAGAAGCCTCTATATCGATGAGGCAACTGGAATTTCTATGAATTCCTGTCAAACGATGATGTTTTATTCTCCTAATGAAACTATCGTAGATATCGTATTAAAGACAAATAAGTATTATATAAATACTATAATTGATAAGGAAGGTATAAGCTCCTTATCAAACAGTATAAAAACGATCTATGTTACAAATTATAAAGTATATTACAATGATGATATAACCCTAAAGAATCTATTTGATAATGGTGAAATAAAATATGAAGGAGTGAAGATTTCATGATAGAAAGACATAAAAAGCTCATTATATTTTTAACCGCCTATATTATTGTAACTGTCTTAGCAGTAATACCATTTACTATAGTAACGGATGGTACTGGTATTGCTATTGTATTTTTGGTTTCAAGCCTTCTTTTGCTACTAATTATCAATATTTGGCATGGTAGAACTATGAAATTAAAATACTTAATCGCATCAGAAAAGAATAAGACTAAACTTCAAAAATTTGAAGAGAATTTAAAATGCAATAGAGAACAAAAGAAGCTTATGCTATTTGTTTTTCTATTCTTGGCTATAATTACAATCGCAATGATTATATATTTTGCAACAAGATAAAAGGGCTCTTTCCAAACTGAAGTAGTTTGGTAGGTGGCACCGTATAATTAAAAGAAATTGAAAAAGATGTTATGTTGTACCTTACAAAAG
>CAMEKD010000148.1 GCA_945920825.1 uncultured Anaeroplasma sp. | reverse complement strand
ATCATAAGGGTAGACCAGATATTTTTATGGATGGAACAAAATATGTTAAGGATGAGCTAAAGCTTATGCTAAATAAGGATTTAGACCCTATCTTTGTTTATACCGATAGAAATGATTCACCTATTGGTTATGCATTTTGCAATACCATTTGTCATAAAAATGATACGGTATTAACCGATATTAAGACTTTATATATTGATGATTTATGTGTTGATATAGAATATAGAGGCCAAGAGATTGGTACTAAGCTATATGAATATGTAAAAGAATACGCAAAGGAAAATCGTTATTATAACGTAACCTTAAATGTTTGGGAATTGAACCCTAGTGCGAAAAGATTTTATGAGCATTTAGGCTTGCATGTACTTAAAACCTATATGGAAGAAATCATTTAAAAAAGGGGCTGTGAAAAAACCTAACTTTTAAAAGTAGGCTTTCACAGCCTTTTTCCATGCTTGAAAAACAAAAAAACGCTCGGAGAATCGAACCCGGAGCCGTCTTTATGGTATAATATCGCTGTTCACACAAAAAAATATGGGGGATATTATAACACAATGAGATTGTTTTTTGCAGACTGCTACACTAGTATAGTTGAGCAAATTATACAAACTACGTTTGCAATAACCAATATCAAATGAGCAAATCATAATTATGCATATTAAAAAGGCTGTTAAACCTAGGAAAAGAATAAATCTTCAAAACCTAGGTTTTTTCACAGCCCCTTTTAAAAATAGAAATATAAGGATATTACCTTTTTATTGATAGATATTTGCTTTTCGTCCTTTAAATTATTAAGCTCTCTATACATCGCAGATCGATTAATTCCTAAATAATCTGCAAGCTCTGTATAGGTAAAGGGCAGGGTAATTTTTTTTGATTTTTGTTGCTTAGACATCAATTTAAAATATTCCAATAATCTTTCTCTTATCGTCTTTTGTGATAGAACCTGAATTCTTTCGTTTCTCTTTAAAATAATATCCGACATAATTCGAATTAAGTTTTCCTGAAGCTGTAAATAATAAGGGAGCTTTTTTATTCTATCGGAATAGATTTCAGTAAACTCTATGAAGGTTATGGTACAAGGGCTTACAGATACTACCTCATAATCGTGAGAGGTAATCGAGGATATTCTTGTTCCAAAGATTTGATTCTTGGACAATTCCTCAACTAAAATTCTATCTCCATTGTAATCATTTCTTATAATTTGTACAAATCCACTATCAATAATACCCATGGTATTATTGTTTTCAGCATTGAAAACAGTGACTCCTGAAGGAAATTGTGATTTGATTGCTCTTAGGTTTAAAAGAAGTGTCTTTTTATCGCTTTCTGGAATGTTAAAAAATAAGTCATTCATAGTTTGAATTCCTCCCTCTTAAATTTATTATATCATTTTGGTTAGTTTGTTGTAAATACAACACTATATAAAATTTTTTAGGTATATAATATCACTTGAATTTTTCGGAAAAGATGGTGGTATTATGAAGGTAATTAAACGAGATGGACATGTCGTAGATTTCTGTCCAGATAAGATTGAAGCAGCAATTGAAAAGGCGAATGCTTCTGTAGATGAGGATAAAAGAGTATCCCCTATCCAAATCAGAAATATAATTAAATATATTGAATCAAGAGAGAAAAAAAGAATATTAGTAGAGGATATTCAGGATATCATTGAGCTAAAGCTCATGACGATTGGAAAATACGAGGTTGCTAAAAAATATATAACCTATCGTTATAGAAGAGAGCTTGTAAGAAAGAGTAATACAACAGATCAGACGATTAAGGAATTAATTGAAGGGTCTAGTGAATATTGGAATACAGAAAATTCGAATAAGAACGCAAGAGTTGTTACAACGCAAAGAGATTATATTGCAGGTATTACATCTACCGATATTACAAAAAGATTCCTTTTACCTCAGGATATTGTAGATGCACATGACTTAGGTATAATTCATTTCCATGATGCGGATTATTTTGCTCAAAATGCATTACATAACTGTAATTTAATTAACTTAGAGGATATGCTACAAAATGGTACAAATATTAATGGTGTAATGATTGAGAAGCCTCATAGATTTTTAACCGCTATGACGATCGCAACTCAAATTATTACCTGTGTTGCATCTAGCCAGTATGGTGGTACAACCATTTCCTTAACCCATTTAGCTCCATTTGTTCGTCTATCTAAGGAATATTATATTAGGAAATATCAAAATAGAGGCTTAGAGAAAGAATTAGTAGATAAATTTGCGAATGAGGATTTAGCAAAGGAAATTACCGATGGTGTACAAACCTTCCAATATCAGATTAATTCTATGACAACAACCAATGGTCAAGCACCATTTTTATCGGTTTGCATGTATTTAGGTGAAACCAAGGAATATAAAGAAGAGCTTGCTATGCTTATTGAAGAAACTCTTAAGCAAAGAATTGTAGGCATGAAAAATGAAAAGGGTGTATATATTACCCCTGCCTTCCCAAAGCTTTTATATGTGCTTGAGGAGGATAATATTCATGAGAATTCAAAATATTATTATTTAACTATGCTTGCTTGCAAGTGTACAGCTAAGCGTATGGTACCAGATTATATTTCTGAAAAGAAGATGAAGGAATATAAGATTGATAAGAATGGCAATGGAAATTGCTACCCATGCATGGGATGTAGATCCTTCCTAACTCCATATGTAGATAAGAATGGTAAACCAAAATATTATGGTAGATTTAACCAAGGCGTTGTTACAATCAATTTAGTTGATGCCGCCTTATCCTCAGATAAGGATATGGATAAATTCTTTAAGATTATGGATGAGAGATTAGAACTTTGCCATAGAGCACTTCAAATTCGTCATAAGAGATTATCGAAGGTAACCTCTGATGTTGCTCCAATTTTATGGCAATATGGTGCTCATGCTAGATTAAAGAAGGGAGAATCCATTGAGCCACTACTTCATGGTGGATATTCTACAATT
>CAMEKD010000147.1 GCA_945920825.1 uncultured Anaeroplasma sp. | reverse complement strand
AAATCGAGAGAAAACTCGTTAAAATCACGTTATTTTTAACTTTAAAATTCGAGGCCGCAACACTCGTAAAAACTGCGTAGTTAAAGGAGAAAAAAATGGAAACAAAATTAAAAGAATTAGGATTAACTGATGAGCAAGTTAAGAAAGCACAAGAGATTTTAAAAGAAGAAATCAATGGCAAGTACATCCCTAAGGAACGATTCGATCAAGTGAACAACGATGCTAAAGCAACTAAGGCAAAGCTTGAAGAATTGCAAAAATCTAATCCAGATGAACTTAATGCAAAGATTAAGCAATTAACGGATGACTTAGAGAAGAAAAATCAAGAATATTTAGCCAAAGAGCGAGATTTATTAATTGATAATCAATTATCTAAAGCAGGTGTTCGCAATATTAAGGCATTAAAGGCTTTACTTGATATGGATAAGGTAAATATTCAAGATGGAAATGTTACAGGCTTAGAAGGACAATTAAAGACCTTAAAAGATAGTGATTCTTATTTGTTCAATGATAACAATTCTACATTCGGGAAAAAACCTGATGATAGTGGCAGAAGAGAACCAATGTCAGGAGCAGAGGAAGCATTCTTTAGAATGAATCCATCGCTAAAAGAAAAATAAAATTAAAAGGAGATTATAAAAATGGCACATGAAGCACAAACAAGATATTCACAACTTGTGGATTTAAAATTAAGAGCATCTTTAGTTACTAAGGATGGAGTTGTATGTAACAATCGATTTGAAGGAGACCCTAAAGCAGGAGCTGTAAAAGTACCTGTAAGAGATACAGAAGTAGCAGTAAGCGATTATAATAAAGCAACAGGAGCAACAGCTACTCAAGGAACTACAACATATATTACTGTTACCATCGATAAAGATAAGGCAGTTAATGAAATTATTGATGGATTTGATGCTGCTAGCGTTCCTGATAATCTAGTAGCTGATAGATTAGATTCAGCAGGTTATTCTTTAGCAGCAGTTATGGATAAGGATTGCATCGATGTTTTAGAAGCTAATGGAACTATTAATGCTAATAAAGCAGCTTTAACAAAGGAGACTGTTTATGAAACATTCGTAGACTTAGCAGCAGCATTATCTCAAGCTAACGTTCCAAATGATGGCCGTAGATTTGCATTAGTTTCACCTGCTACTTATGCTTTATTACTAAAGGATACTACTAACTTTATCCGCCAATCTTCATTATCACAAGAATTAGTAATGAAGGGAATCGTAGGACAAATTGCAGGATTCAATGTAATTGAATGCAATCGATTAATGTTCGAGAATGCTACAATCGTTTCATCTAAGAAAACTACTACTGAAATTATCGTAGGGCATCCTGATTGGGTTACTCGTATTCCTGAATGGAGCGTTCCTGTTCATGTTCAAGACTTATCAGCATCTGGTACTTATATCGGAGCATCTGCTGTACAAGGCCGAAAGATTTATGCTCATAAGATTACTAAGGCACAAACAGTAATTGTTAAGCGTAAAGAAGTCTAGTTTTATTAAGGGTTTCCCAAAGTGGAAGCCCTTTAATTTTTTATAAGGAGGAATAAATAATATGTTGAAATTCCCTTACAAAAATCATTTAACAAATGAAGAATTTGAAACAAACAGCGGTTATAGAATTATTGATAGATTAAATCTAGCTGATGAGGTTAATGAAGAAGTCGCAGTTGAGCATTTTTTACTTGAATGTGCAGGAATGGTTTATGAGTACATTTCCAAATTTAACAATAATGCCAAAGCATTATATGCAAGTGATGATGAAGAAATCGTTGATATTTTAACTCTTGCAGAGTATTATCAGACTTTGTATATCTTTGAAAATGGTGGAAGTTTAGGTGCATTAAATGGTAGTGATAATTTTATTCCCTTAAATGAATTAAGAGGTAATAGAGATTACTCACCTAAGATGATTGATCTATTAGCAAATAATGGCCTTTTATATTGCGGGGTGAGGTAATGCTTGCGAAAAATCATTTAATTAATAATGATAGTGTGCCTTATACAAACCTTTCAAACAATGAGAAAAAAGGATATTGTTCTCTTATTACACCTATTTCTAACAACGAAAAACAAAACATTAATGGTCTTGATAAAGAAGAAACAAGCCTTAAGATAAAAATCAATGGTTACTGTACAATTAACATTAATGACATTATTTTAATATTTGGAAAGAAAATGAGAGTAATAAGCGTTGCATCAACACCAAGACAAGAATTAGCAAGAAAAAGAATTGATTTTAAAGACTTTCAATCAACAACGGAAGTGGAGTTAGTAGGATGATTCTTTCGCAAGATGATGCTGATTTATTAGTATCGATGCTAATTATTAATGCTCCTGAGGATACAGGAAATCTAAAACACAATGCGATTCTTGCAGCTCAACCTATTTCAAATGGATGGATTGTTGAAATTGGTGGACCAAATGCACCTTATGCTCCGTTTATTAAGCTTAAAGGTACACATAATCAGATTCTTAATCCTTGGATTGAAGATACATTAAATGAATGGGCTAGGATTATGGCTCAAAAGTACGGAGGTGTAGTTAATGCAACTATTAATCGATAAATTTAATGAAATATTAGGAAATGAAATTTATATCCACAACATAAATAACACTAAAGAAGTAAAAGAGCCAGTCGTTGAAGGCATTTTAAAAACCTATGGTGGTTCTATTGTTGCGGGTGCCAATAATTCTTATGTCAATCAAGTAATTGATATTAATATTACATTTGCTGTTCCATGTGATGATAACGTATATAGAGATAGGATTGTTACTAGAATAAACGCTTTAATTGAAGCAACTAATGGGCAAGAATATAACTTTGAAAATGATAATAGGCATTACATTGTATATTGGTCCAGATTAAATGATTCTGGAGCTGTATATGTTCAAGGGCTTAAAAAAATGGTTTCTATTGCGATTTCAGGCCAGGTTGCAGTTACTAATGCTTTATTAACATCAAA
>CAMEKD010000146.1 GCA_945920825.1 uncultured Anaeroplasma sp. | reverse complement strand
CTTAAGGATCCTAAGGTTACAGTACCTAAGGACTGAGTCTGACCTCTTGTGAATAATGCACTACCATGAACTCTAGGTAATACATCTACTCTAGAGGATAGTGGACGAATCTCATCAACGGCTCTTCCATCAGGTCTAATCTTATCCACAGCAATCATTCTTCTTACTTCACCGTGTAAGATTTCATCAAGGGTATATTGTACATTCTTTAAATATAATGCCTTAGCCTCAGTATCCTCAACCTTAATATCACCTAAGTCCTTAACGAATACCTTCTTGCCAAATTCCTCTAATGTATCTTCATTAACCTTGTCGATGGCAGCATATCTTTCAAGCTTATCCTCAACGCGGATAGCCTTAATCATATTCTCCTCAGCATAAGCCTTAACCTGTGCTTCGATTTCAGGATCTACTTGGAATAATGTAGGAACATACTTTTCCTTACCACATTCCTTAACAATCTCCTGCTCGAATTCACATAATCTTTGAATTTCAGCATGACCAAACTTAAGTGCCTCCCACATATCATCTTCAGATACGAATCTAGCACCAGCCTCAACCATGTTAATTGCAGTATGTGTACCTGCAACAGTTAAATTAATTTCAGAAACTTCTAGCTGCTCTGGAGTTGGGTTGATGATTAATTCACCATTAACCTTACCAACAACTACACCAGCGATAGGTCCTTCAAATGGGATATCAGAAATCATTAATGCAATCGATGAACCTAGCATAGCTGCCATTGCAGTTGTGCAATCAGGATCACTAGATAATACTGTATTAATTACTTGAACCTCATTATTAAATCCATCTGCGAATAATGGACGAATAGGACGGTCAATTAATCTAGAAACTAATGTTTCATGCTCAGTTGCACGACCTTCTCTTCTTAAGAATCCTCCAGGAATCTTTCCTGCAGCATATAATTTTTCCTGGTATAAAACCATTAATGGGAAGAAGTCAGCAGTGGATGCAACATTATTAGATACAGCACAGGATAAAACTGTTGAATCACCATATTTAACTAAGCATGCACCATTTGCCTGTTTTGCCACTTCTCCGATTTCAATAACAAGTGGACGACCAGCCCAATTGTATTCGAAACGTTTAACTTCACTCATGTTAAATTTTTCTCCTTAATTTACTCTTCTATCTTTTTTTATCTCAAACATATTCATTATACCACACTTAAGATAAATTGAAAGCAAAAAACAAAAATTAAACTTGTATAAGTTTTTGCAAAGAATTTATATAAATAATCTTTATAACTTTTGTCATGTTTATAAATTAAGTTTATATAGAAAAAGCATCAGCAAAATGCTGATGCCATGCAATATATTCAATATTACTATTTTAAAGAATCCATCTTCTTCTTTAGTAAATTAATGCCTACATCAAAGATAATAATTAGAACTACAAGTAGTATTAGCCAAGCTAGAATCGTTGAAAAATCAAGCTCAAGCTTCGCATTATTAATGATTAAGCCTATAGAATTATTCAAGCTACAAATATATTCTGCCATAACCATTACCTTTACACCTAAGCTTATACCCTGAAGTAAGGTAATCAGCATAGGGGATATTGCAAGTGGTACATAGATTCTAGTATATTTCATATATCTTGGACCAGGTAATAAGGATAATTCGGATACGATATCCTTATCTATGGATAGGGCTTGCTTAACTCCTTCATATACTACAGGAAATACAACTAAAAAGCATACAATATAGGGTATAATTTCTTTATTTTTGAATAATAATATGTATAAATAAACCGATACAATTGCAAATGGACATGCCTTAATAATAAACATAATCGGATTCACAATATCCACATTGTATTTAAATACATAATTTATAAAATGAATAAATAGACTAATTAGGAAGGACGCAACTAAAACGATTAGAATTTTACCGAGCAAAGTAAGTAATAATATTGCATCCTTTGAGCCTATAATTTCGCCTAATTTAGCAAAAATATCATTAATTCCAGGGAAAAAGATGTCATCTTGATTCAGGATAGTAAATATTTGATAAATAATGATGAGTAAAATAATGACAGATACAGATATTCCAATATGCTTATAGGAAGAATTCTTCATTTGGAAGCTTATCTCCAGCCTGTTTTCCAAATCCTAAATCAATCATATACTGTAGGTACTTATTTACAGCTTCAGATTCTTTATCATGATCCATAATAATGAAATGACAATTAGGAATTGCCTTAGTTAATGCATCCTCACCTAAAGTCTCAAAGGATTTGTGCATAGCAACTGCCTTCAAAGCAGTATCCGCAGGGTTTTCTACTGCATCCTTAACACTATTTACTAAAGCATCAACTGCATTTAATACCTTACTATCCTCTTTTGCTTCTTTTTTAATGAAAATACCAGCCTGAGGATAAGAATCCTTACCTGTTACTTTCTTGTATTCATCCTGTAAATCAATTACATGAATGCCCTTTGCATCCTTAATCTTAGAAATTGCTGGTTCTGCAGTAATAACATATTCTGCAGTACCTGCAACAAGAAGTGAATTCGCAGATGCAACATCATCTACATATTCAATCTCAACATTTAAATCTTTTTCCATAATTAATATTTTAGTAAGAATATCCGGTGTAGAATTCTTACCAAATACAACAAGCTTTTTATTGTTAATATCCTCAAATGAAGTTAAGGTAGCCTTAGAAGCTAAAAATAAATTACCCCATACGAATGTTTTAGCTAATACATAATCTTCATTTGTATTATAGAATTTTGCACCCAAGTTTACTGGCGCAACAATAACATCATGGCTCTTTGTACCAAATGCAGCAACAAGCTGTTCTGCACCATTTACGATTTCAAAGGATGCACCATCTACACTGTCGTAATAATTTGCTAAGCCTAGTGCAGGAGTACCTGATGGACAAATGATAGATACAGGTGTGTCATCTACTGTGGTTGTAGGTAGTACTGTTGTTGTAGGTACTACTGTTGTTGTTTCTATAGTTGTAGAAACT
>CAMEKD010000145.1 GCA_945920825.1 uncultured Anaeroplasma sp. | reverse complement strand
CATCAAGGAAAATAAAATTGAATGTGATTATTATTATTCCTGTGGACCATATAGAATGCTTGAGGCTGTAGCGAAAAGCTTTCCATCTGGTGTAGTATCTATGGAAGCAAGAATGGGCTGTGGATTTGGTGCTTGTATGGGTTGTTCTATAAAGACAACAAATGGACCAAAAAGAGTATGTAAGGAAGGCCCTGTATTCGTTGGCAAGGAGGTTGAATTTTAATGAACCTTAAGATCAATTTTTTAGGTAAGGAATTCAAAAATCCTATTGTTCCAGCATCAGGCTGCTTCGGATTTGGTTATGAATTTGCTGATTTATATGACATTAATATATTAGGATCTATATCCTGTAAGGGTACTACATTAAACCCAAGATATGGTAATCCATTACCAAGAATTGCAGAATGTCCCTCTGGCTTAATTAATTCCATTGGGCTTCAAAACCCTGGTGTAGATAAGGTAATTCGTGAGGAATTCGTAAAACTAGCTAAGGTATATAACGATAAGGTTATTGCGAATGTAGGTGGGCACTCTATCTTAGAATATACAGAAACCGTAAAGAAATTAAATAATTGTGATCAGGTTTTCGCGATTGAATTAAATATTTCCTGCCCTAATGTTTCTGGTGGAGGTATGGCCTTTGGTGTTGACCCAGATACTGCATATAATTTAGTAATGGAGGTAAGAAAGGTATGTAAAAAGCCTTTGATTGTAAAATTATCTCCAAATGTTACAAGCATCATCGATATGGCAAAGGCAGTTGAGGCTGCAGGTGCGGATGCAATTAGTTTAATTAATACTATGGTAGGTATGCGAATTAACCTTAAGACAGGGCAACCTATCATTTCTGTAAAGAAGGGTGGATATTCAGGACCTGGTATTTTCCCTGTTGCCGTAAGAATGGTATATGAGGTATCTCATGCAGTAACAATTCCAGTTATTGGAATGGGTGGCGTTACAAATGCATACGATGTACTTGAAATGATGTATGCTGGTGCAAGCTTAGTCATGGTTGGTGCACAAAATTTAGTCGACCCTTATGCATGCAAAAAAATTATTGAAGAGCTTCCTTTAGTAATGGAAGAATATGGAATTGAAAGTTTAGAAGAGATTATTGGAAAGGCAAAATAATATGAGAGATGTAATTATAGCTTGTGATTTTAAAAATCAAGAAGATTTATTTAAATTTTTAGAGCCATTCAAGGGTGAAAATCCTTATTTAAAAATTGGAATGGAATTATTCTATAAGGAAGGTCCAGAGCTTGTAAAGAAGCTACATAGAATGGGCTTTAAGATTTTTTTGGATTTAAAGCTTCATGATATTCCAAACACAGTAGAAAAGGCCATGAGAAACCTTGGTGAGCTTGGCGTTGAAATCACAAATGTTCACGCAGAAGGTGGAATTAAAATGATGGAGGCTGCAAGAAGAGGTCTTGATGCAACAGAAGCAGGTAAAAAGACACAGTTAATTGCAGTAACTATGCTAACATCCATAAGCCAAGAGGTACTTGAAAATGAATTATTAATTAAAGAAAAATTAGAGGATGTTGTTAAGACTTATGCGAAAAACGCAAAGGCTGCAGGCTTACAGGGTGTAGTATGTAGTGCACTTGAGGCTCCAATCATTAAGGAATTAGGCTTAATTAGTGTCACTCCAGGTATTCGCTTTGCTGATGATTCCCTCAATGATCAAAAGAGAGTTGCAACACCAGCCTATGCAAAGGAGCTTGGTTCAACATATATTGTTGTAGGAAGAAGTATAACTGCTCAAGAGGATCCTCTTAGTGCATATAAAAGATGTGTAAAGGAGTTTTGTTAAAATGGATGAGAAAAAGCTAGCAGAAGAAGTTGCAAAAAATTTATTAAAGATTAAGGCAGTATTTTTAAAGCCAAATGACCCTTTTACATGGGCATCTGGAATTAAATCTCCAATATACTGTGATAATCGATTATCCTTATCTTACCCAGAGGTAAGAAGAGTTGTAGAAAATGGTCTTGCTGAGGTAATTAAGCATTATTATCCAGATGTTGAGGTAATTGAGGGTACATCAACTGCAGGTATTGCACATGCTGCAATCGTATCTGAAATTTTAGGCTTACCTATGGGCTATGTAAGAGGTGGAGCTAAGGACCATGGTAGAGGAAACCAAATTGAAGGTATCGTACCTGAGGGGAAAAAGGTTGTTGTCGTTGAAGATTTAATTTCTACTGCAGGATCTTCCCTAGAGGTTGTTGAAGTATTGAAAGAAGCCGGTGCTAATGTATTAGGTATTGTTTCTATCTTTACTTATGGATTACAAAAGGGTATAGATAGATTAAATGCTGCAAATTGTGAAAACCACTCCTTATCTAATTTTGAAACTCTAGTTGAGGTTGCTGCTAAGGAAAATTATATTTCAGAAGCAGATATTAAAAAGGTATTAAAATTCCAAAAGAATCCATCTGATGCATCTTGGATGGAGGAATAATAATTTAGTATGCAGGACACAGGTCCTGCATTTTTGGGTTCATCAAAAAAAATATGTTCTTTAAAAATAGATGTATAAGGAAGAATCGAGTTTTAAAAAACGGAATGATTGGTTATCAAGAATAATGCTAGTATTTGGTTAGCGTGGGAGAGGAGAGAATTATGCTTGAATTAAAAAATGTAAGTAAAATATATCAAACGAAGGAAGAAAAGGTATTTGCGTTAGATCATATTAATTTATCATTTAAAGATAATGGACTTGTATTTATTCTAGGACAGTCTGGTTCTGGTAAAACAACTATGTTAAATGTCTTGGGTGGTATAGATTCTATGACCGAAGGTGAGGTACTTTATGATGGTAATTCTCTTTCTTCCTTATCGCTTGAGGAGTATAGAAGAGATATTATAAGCTTTGTATTCCAAGAATATAACCTATTACCTAAGCTTAATGTTTACGAAAACTTAGCTTTGGTAATATCTGCAAAAGAAAAAGAAGAAAAGGATAAGCTTGTTAAGGATATTCTTTCTAAAATTGGTCTTGAAGGCTATGAAAATAGAAGGG
>CAMEKD010000144.1 GCA_945920825.1 uncultured Anaeroplasma sp. | reverse complement strand
CTTTCATTTAATTTCACTTCTTTAATTATACTAATTAAAACTAATTTTTACCCTTGACTATACGGTATACAAACCAAAATGCCCAAATATAAAATATTAAATCAAGAACACCATAAATAATATATAAGGCATCCGAATGATTTATACCAGATAATAAGGCTTGGGCAGGAGATGTAATAAAGGAAATCCAAAAGCTTGGATAAGTAAATATTAAATATATCCTATATTCTCCTATAACCATATGGGATATTGCATAAAAGCTATATATGCAAAAGAAAATAGAAAGGATCAAAAATAGGATTGCAAGCACAGGATATAAAATATGATAGCTATAATATCCTCTTTTGGTTCTATAACCTATAAATAGAACCATGATTATCAAAGAAAAGGAAATAGGGAATTTTAGAACTACATTAAATAAATAATCTAATGCACCACCAAGTATTCCACCTAATATAGCTGAAATCAATCCGTTAAGGATAACATGCTTTACATCCTCTTTATATATAGGCTCATGCCAATTGTTTTTATTAAACATAAATATCACCAAAGAAACAATTGTCTAAAAATTCTTCTTTATAATCCTTTATATTTTTTATTCTACCTTTTTTGGCCTTTTTATCATCTTCTTTAATGTAAAAAAGGATATGACAATACCAAGAATAATAAATACTAGGTTCAATACCAAATCTAAAAGGAAGGAACGTTTAAATTCCTCTGAATTTGCCATTGCAAATTTAAATGCATCCATTCCTCTATAAGCTAAATCTGCCTCTATCATTAGATTATTTGCTAGGATGATATATATAACAAACACTGCAAGTAAAATGGAAATTGTTGTAATAACAAAGCTCATCAAAATCATCATTTTGTTTTGCTTACCACCAAATTTTGAATATAGGAATGTACCAAGAATAATAGATATAAAGGATGCAAATGCGGTTATATATCCTAAAAGACCTAAGCCTATAGTTAATAACACTCCAACAAGTGCACCAATGAAGAGGCCACCCATCCCTTTTAAATAGTTATTTGGTGCTTCTTCGTATTCATCATTTATCTTTTCAATCTGGTTGTTTACATTTGCAATCGCATCATTTGTAAGTCGAACCTTAATGGATAATTCAGGAATTGGTGCTAATTTTGAATTAAGATCATCCATTTCAATACCACTTAAAGGGCAAACTTCTTTTTTAGGAGCCTCAAACTCATGAAGCAAATTCAATATTACAGGTAATACTTCCTTGAATTTCTTTTCTATTCCTCCTGAGGTCATTACTCCAATGGTAACAACTACACCAAATTCTAATGCAGAAGCTGAAACCATAGAAAAATTGTGAGCTTTTATTCTACTTATAAAAGCATTTTTCTTTTCTAAAGACATATATGTTGAAAAAATTAATACAGGTCCAATGTCTAATGGACGCGCTAAAACATTAACCTCATATCCATCGATTTGTCCATAAGCAGTATATTTTTCATATGTAAATTCATAAGAAGATAATGCGTTTATTACATGCTTATTCATATTTTAAATCCTCCTTTACTCAATTATATTATAAAACCACAAAAAGAAAAAGAGCATAATGCTCTTAATCATTAGAAATAGATTCTAAATCTACACTTTCTTCTACAATATCTTCTTCTTTATTCTCTTTAATAAAATCACCTGTAAAATGCTCAATTAGCATAGATAATCTCTTATATAGAAGAATTGTGATTGCAAATACCAATACATAACGGAATAGATTAAATGGTAATACACCTACAAATAAATAATATGCCATAAAATTAGATTCTACGACAACCCCATTACCGCCGGATATAATTCCATCCATAGTTTTTACTAAAGCCACCATTGGGAAATGCGCTAAATTGATATATGCAGGAATTAGAATTAACCAGTTTGCAACTACACTTGCAAATGTACCAGATGCCATACCTATACCAATAGATATAAATGCACCCTTTAGTGTTCTATGCTTCTTATAGAATAATCCTGTAGGAATCACCATCGCAAGACCAATAAGCAAATCGGCAAGCTCACCAACACCTACAGTCACTGTACCAGGTAATTTACAGAAAAACCTGACAAAGATGGTAATTACACCACTAAGTGGTCCATACATAAAGGAAACTAAAATGGCAGGGACATCAGAAAACTGTATATCTAGCCAGCTTGGGAAGAATGGTAAATTAAATTTACCAAAATAATATAGGATAACGGATAATGCTGCAAAAACTGCAATCACTCCCATTTGCTTAACATTCATTTTCTTGAAATGGAATCTATAGGACATGTAATAATGCAAATTACCAAAGGATGCTAAAAAGAATAAAGCACCACCGATTTCAAGTAAATAAATGAACCATGCTGGAGAATATTTTTCTCCTGCATCTGTTGCGACTGTATTTAGATGGTTATTTAATACAACACCTATAACAATCATAGAAATGCCTAGTAATAATAATACTAAGCCAACAATTAAAGCCTTTAACGTCTTCCTAGACTTCTCCATATGAATGAAGATCCTCCTTGAAATAAAATAATATGTATTTACTTCAAAAAAATATGCCCCAAAAGGGGCATATTGGAAAATCCAAAAAGATTTTTCTTCTCTCATCCAGACTCTACTGTCGGTTCAGGAATTACACCTGATCATGCAAACGCTCGCGGACTATACCGCCGGTATGGAATTTCACCAAACCCCGAAGTAAATATGAATTTTTTTATAATAACTACTCTTGTAGTATTACTTAACGATTAATGACTTAGATGTCATCTCTTCTGGAATAGGTAATTCTAATAGCTCAAGTAATGTTGGAGCAATATCAGATAAAATACCATCACGAAGCTTAATATTCTTATCTGTAATTACAACTGGTACTGGATTTGTTGTATGAGCTGTGTATGGCTTACCCTCTTCATCTAATAACTTTTCTGCATTACCATGGTCAGCAGTAATAAGTGCAACTCCACCAACTTTATCTAGTGCAGCTACAACCTCACCAACGCAGGTATCTACTGCCTCAACTGCCTTAACTG
>CAMEKD010000143.1 GCA_945920825.1 uncultured Anaeroplasma sp. | reverse complement strand
GATAAAAATGTGGAGAAGGTTTATATTTCTAGTTTCACAGGACAAGGACATTTTGAATACTTGTGTGCCACCTGTGCTTTGAAAGAAAAGCGGAAATGCTATTGATGGGAGGCAATTCTACGAAGGATATGGAGAGGTTGCCTGAGTGGCAACCTTTTTATATTTTCCATGATTTATACTTAAATCACTGAAGAAACATATTAACATAATATTCAACGGAGGAATGAATCATGGACATCATTTGGCACCCTGATACCGCTATTGATAACATCGTTTGGCCAAATTGTGAAGGTGCAATCAACGGTTTTACGGATAAAGAAGAAATTATTTCCAAGATAAAGAATCCAATGGAAGACTTGGCAGCTATAATTTTTGTCACGGAAAATTATATGACTCAAAATTATTATCCAGAAGATATAGTAGCCTTTGAATTGCAAAATCCGAATTGGACTTTTGACGATGAACCCCAAAAGTCTGAACTTGAACATATATTAAACTGTGCTGTGGGAGCAGGTACAACAATAAGAATATCTCCCGATGCTGATGAATGGGATAGGTTTGGTCTGGGACATTCGGATTTTTATGATGCAAAGAAGGATGCGTATACCCTTACACTTTTTAAGCGAAATATTGCACTCCAAGATATTGTATATATTAAACTCATCTATGATAGTGATTATTGGGAATGGTTTGAGAATAAAGATCCTTATGAGAGGATTATCAATTCTGAATACCCTAAGAAATATTTGCAATTCGTTGTTCCATGGCATTTGGATGAATGTAAGGTGCCAATAGATTACTCGGATTATGGAATAGATGATAATCCATTTCAAAAAGGTTATCTTGATGAATCCGGAGCTTTGAATATCACGTGGCGTTGTCCTAACCGCGAGAAAGGCATATGTCATTGTAAATAGTTTTAGGTTGCCAGCCAGGCAACCTTTTTGCATTTGCTTACTGTATACTGATTACTAAGCAGGAAAGTTATATTATGTTGTAGAAATGTAGCTAAAGAAGGAGGACTAATCATGAAGGATCAAATTATTGATGCTGATTTCAGCGAAATTGAGGTAGGGAATTATGTGGACGATTATTCAGAGGATGGGTTTTGGAGCAAGATAAAGGAAAATGTCGCATCCATTGGTATCAGTTTGATTTATAAGGCATTGCAGCGTTATTATGTGGCTCAGTCCCCGAATTGCCCGATGAAGGTCAAAGCAGGCATATACGGTGCCTTGGGTTATCTTATTTCGCCATTTGACTTTATTCCAGATTTTACACCAATAGCTGGTTATACTGATGATGCTGCGGCTATCGGTATTGCCTTGCTTTTGGCCCAGATGTATATTAACGATGAAATTAAGGCTCAGGCTAGAGGAAAAATAAAGGATATATTTGGAGTGAAGGCTCTGGAAAAGCTGGATGAAGACTAAGGGGATTGCTATGGCTGCAAATGTTTTGAGCAAAAAAGAAATTGATGAATATATTCGGCTGCATTATAAGCCCAATGATGAAGCTGATGATAAAGGCTTTTTTGAAATTTTAAAGGGACCCAGAAAATATCTTCCGGGCAGGAGGGTATTTGCTGTACCTAATGTTACCGGTGATACCTTACAATATTTGCTGGACAAAATAAGAAATAAAGTTGAGTTAAGCTTTTCTGAAAAGCTTATTGAACTCATTAAGGAGAAAGGCAAGAAGCCTGCTGATATATACAAAAAAGCAGAAATTGACAAGGCACTTTTTTCCAAGATTAAGAGTGATAAAAATTATCACCCGAGCAAGGAAACGGCACTTGCTTTTGCAATAGCACTGCACCTTAGCCTGGAAGAAACGCAAGACCTTATAGGCAGGGCCGGTTATGCCTTGTCCAGCAGTTTAAAAAGAGACCTTATAGTACGGTGTTATATTGAATCCAAAAACTATAATGTAAACGACCTTAATGGGAAATTGATAGATTATGGATTTGATCCTCTCACCAACAAATGTGGTTTATGAATAAAAATTTTAAAAGGTTGTCCAAGCGGCAACCTTTTCGTTTTTTTTCCATTCTATAATTAAATCATCCTAAAGAAACTCATTTACAAAAAAATCAAAGGAGGAATTAATTATGAGTTGGTGGAAAAATGGTTTATTGTTGGGAGCAGGCGGTATTGCAGGATTGGCTATTGCAGCGTGGCTGGAATCGGAAAATGATCCTTTTGGGGCTTCAAGAGAGAGCAGACGGGAGCCATCCACTGCGGAAAGCATTGAGGCTCTTATGGAGAAGATTCGAGATGAAGCCCAGTGGGCCATGGATGAGTGTACCACTGACGAGCAGCGGGAAAAAGTTTACGAAGAGGTTAAGTCATCAATCCAGAAGCTTCAGGCTGCTCTTGATAGGAGCGGAGAAAAGATTATCACTGATCTCAAGGCGAAAACTAAAGAGGATGACGATGATGAACTAGGCGAATCTGATCCGGTGACCAAATACAGAAGCACGCTGGAAAAACTCCTTAAAGATTTAGATAATACCAAACATGGAGAAGGAGATTCAGTTTTGGAATAAAGATTATTGTGCCTGAATGTTTATATGTTCTCAAACAGGAGGGAGTTGAGCATTATGCTAAAGAACAGGATGCAAGTACGTGGAATTGATATCAGGGATATAGCCTGTGATGGCTGGGGCTTTACTGCGGAAATGGCTGCTCTTAATAAATTCTCGTCAAAAGGATGGGAAAAACTTGTGGAAGCATGGAAAGATAGATTACAGGCCAGAAATAAGGCGAATAGTTCAAAGAGATTATAGGATTATATTAGCTATGGAAGGGGACTTGATCAGTGTCAAATGAGCATGATAATTTTGATTTTGATGACAAAACCGTGATAAAAATTGTTGGTGTCGGCGGTGGAGGAAGCAATGCCATAAATTGTATGGTCAATGCAGGACTTAATGGCATTGAGTTTATTACTGTTGATACCGATAAAAAAGCATTATCTCAATCTTTGGCAGATGTTCGCATACCACTTATCAGTACGCTTGGAGGCGGTCTTGGGAATAGTTTACCTACCAATGCTGATCCTAAGATTGAGGGCCAGGCTGCGAAGGAATATCGCAAAG
>CAMEKD010000142.1 GCA_945920825.1 uncultured Anaeroplasma sp. | reverse complement strand
TATGTAGAAATATTATCACATACGATGGTATGTAACCTTATCATTTTTCTTAATACCCTTACTTAAAAGTAAATTTGCTGTTTTATTCGCAAGCTCATCAAATTCACTCCAAGTAATACTTCTTCTTACCTCTTTTGCTCTTCCTGGCTCTACTAAATTGTATTCTCTCCAGGTACGATAGCTTTCAGGCTTTTTTTGAGGATTGATTTCAACTAAGCATTCTTCATTACCATACTTTTTGGCATTGTCTTCTAAAAAGTCAATAATTGTCATTTTCATTTCCCTCCTAAAATTTAAAAAAATCGTCCTTCCATCAGAAAGGACGATTATAACCGTGGTACCACCTTATTTTACTAATTCATAGTCTCATTAACGATATAACGGTCGCACCCGTCTAGCCTTTTAAGCTAGAGGCTCAAAAGATGTATTCGTCATATTCTTCATAATAGCTTACACCTGCCGCTATCTCTCTTATAATCCGTAATATAACTACTTCTTCTTTATCAACGCAATTTAAAAATATTTCTTCTATTTTAGCATAGGCTAATTTCAAAATCAATTTATAGTATGAATTTATTTGGAATTATAGCCAAGCTCAAAAGCTTTTAGATTAACATCTAATAATTTTGCTGGAACTGTAGATTTAATAACCTCAATCCATTTATCATAGGCTATATCCATCTTCTTAGCCATAACACCAAGTAATACAACATTAACTGCTTTAATGTTACCAGCTTCCTTTGCTAAGCTTGCAGCATCTACAAAGGTAGTATTTGCTACTTTAGATAATTTCCTATCGATATCCTTTGGATAGGTTGCTGCACCATTGTTTACTGGCATAGGATTAATTTCTTGGGTGTTTGCAATAATATGTCCACCTATCTTTAAATAAGGTAGAGCTCTATATGCTTCAAGCATTTCAAATGCAAGAATAATATCTGCTTCTCCCTTATCTACAATTGGAGAATATACCTTATCGCTATATTTAACATTGGTCACAACAGAACCACCTCTTTGGCTCATACCATGAACCTCAGATAGCTTTACATCATAACCCATTTCAATAACTACATTACCAATGATTCTTGAAGCAAGTAATGTACCCTGACCACCAACACCAACGATCATAATGTTCATATTATGCTTCCTCCTTTACAATTGCATGGAATGGACATACATTAATGCAAAGTCCACAACCATTACACTGTGTCTCATCAATCTTAACTACACCATCTGCCATGGAAATTGCAGGACATCCAAGCTTTAAGCATTGCTTACACTTCTTACATTGATCTGTAATCTTGCAATGACCTGTATATTTTACACCCTTAAGTAATGCACAAGGTCTTTGCGCAATAATAACGGATGGCTCATCTTTTGCAATTTCTTCCTTAACTACAGCCTCAAATGCCTTTACATCAAATGGGTCACAAACTCGAATGGATTTAACACCAACAGCCTCTGCTAAAGTAATTAAGTTTACTGGTACAGTTTCTTCTAAATAAATGGTTTTACCTGTTGTAGGATTTTGCTGATGACCAGTCATGCCTGTAATAGAGTTATCTAATATAATTACTGTATTAATTCCCTTATTGTATACAATATCAATTAAACCAGTAATTCCAGAATGGATAAATGTAGAGTCTCCAATAACAGAAACTAATTTTTTAGCAAATTCCTTACCACGAGCCTTTGCCATACCAAAGGCTGCAGATACGGATGCACCCATACAAATTGTGGAATCTACACTATCTAATGGCTTTGTTGCACCTAGGGTGTAGCAGCCAATATCTCCAGAAACGGTTAAGCCTAGCTTCTTTAATGTATAGAATGTGCCTCTATGAGGACATCCTGCACACATTACAGGTGGTCTATTTGGAATAGCTTCCTCAAGCTTATGATATGGTACTGGGTCTATACCAAGTACGACCTTTTTTATCATTGCAGGTGTATATTCACCTAGTAATGTAAATTCATTCTTGCCTTTTACATTACAAACACCTAAGGCTCTTACATGCTCTTCAATAAATGGATCTAATTCTTCAATGATATATACGATATCATGCTTCTTAGCAAAATCTGTAATTAGATCTGTAGGTAGAGGATATACCATACCTAATTTTAAATAATCCACATCATTACCTAAAGCCTCTTTAGAATACATATAAGAAATACCTGCAGTAATTACACCAATTTTTTTACCATTATTCTCTATAGTATTTAGTGTGGTTTTATTTGCAAATTCAACAAGCTTAGCCTGTCTTTCCTCTACAACAACATGCCTCTTTATTGCCATTGCAGGCATCATTACATTCTTAGCTACACTCTTTTCATAATCCTTAAGCTTATAATCAACTCTATCTTCTAATTCTACTAAACCTTGAGAATGAGATACTCTTGTAGATAAACGAACTAAAACAGGAACATCATATTCTTCAGATAATTCAAATGCAAGCTTTGTATATTCCTTACATTCCTTTGAATCACTAGGTTCAACCATTAAAACCTTAGAGGCCTTTGCATAATGACGAGAATCCTGCTCGTTTTGGCTTGAGTGCATTCCCGGATCATCTGCAACGCAATATACCAAACCACCATTTACGCCAATGTAGGATACCGTAAATAATGGATCTGCCATTACATTCATACCAACATGCTTCATACAAGACATTGCTCTTGCACCTGCCATAGAAGCACCAATAGATACCTCTGCTGCTACCTTCTCATTAGGTGCCCACTCTACTTGTACTTCACTATACTGTACCATACTTTCAGTGATTTCTGTTGATGGAGTTCCTGGATAAGAGGATACAACACTTACCCCTGCCTCATATGCACCACGTGCAACTGCGGCATTTCCGATTAATAGTTTTTTCATATAATCCCTCAAATCATTTTCAAAAATTTAAAAATATTATATCATGTTACCATAGAAATATTAACTGTTTTTTTATATTTCAACATTTTTTCGTATAGGATATATACAAACATCAAAGAATCATACAAAATTTATAATTCTATATGATTTGCTTTTAAGTTAAATATTTTGTATAATCTTATCAGTTTAATTTTATTTGTTCTCGTAGCTCAGCAGGATAGAGCATTCGCCTCCTAAGCGAAAGGTCGTGCGTTCGAATCGCATCGGGAACGCCAT
>CAMEKD010000141.1 GCA_945920825.1 uncultured Anaeroplasma sp. | reverse complement strand
TGTCGATAATATGAGTGAAGAGGAACTAAGAGAATGCGTTAAAACGGCAAGAGTATTCGCAAGAGTTTCTCCAGAGAATAAGGTATCTATCGTAAAGGCATTTAAGGCCAACGGTCATATTGCCGCAATGACAGGTGATGGTGTTAACGATGCTCCTTCATTAAAGGCTGCGGATATTGGTATTGCTATGGGTATTACAGGTACAGATGTAGCTAAGGGTGCTGCAGACATGGTATTAACCGATGATAATTTTGCATCGATTGAAAAGGCTGTAGAAGAGGGTAGATGTATCTATTCGAATATTCGTAAGACCGTATTATTCTTATTATCCTCTAATATTGCTGAGGTTATCCTAATGCTTGTATTAATCATGATAGGTATGCCTCTTCCACTCATTGCGATTCACCTACTTTGGGTAAATCTAGTTACCGACTCACTTCCTGCAGTTGCACTTGGTATGCAGCCAAAGAAGAAGGGTTTAATGAATGAAAAGCCAAGAGATCCGCATGAGGGCATATTTGCGAATGGTGGTATGCTAATTACGCTTTTATATGGTGCTATCCTATCAATTTCTGTAATATTAGCATATTTCGTTCCTGCATGGATGCATATGGATGAGGTAAACGCCATAGGTGGAATTAAGCAATTCTATGAAGCAAATCCAGGCATACTAGATCAGGCAAGAACTATGGCCTTCGTTACTCTAGCATTCTCTGAGCTTACGCATATGATTGGTATGAGTGATGTTAAGCACTCCTTTATTCATATTTTTAAGGATAAGAACTGGATGATGGCTTTAGCCTTCGCTTTAGGTATTGTATTACAAATTATTGTTGTAATGGTACCTGGTATTAACTCTATATTTAAGACAAGCTGGCTATCTCTTATGGAATGGCTCATTGCGATTGGATTATGTTTAATCCCAATTGTAATCCATGAATTCTTAGTTTTAGTTTGGCATAAGCATACAAGAAATAAGTAAAAGTTAGGCGTCTGAATGGACGCCTTTTAATTTCTATTAATTTTTCTAAAAAATGATATAAAAAGATCCTAACTCGTTATTCAATGAAAGAGTGTGCGGCTCTAGCACGCCAAAAAGTACTTTAAGAAGCTATGTTATTGACCTAAGAAATAAAGAAGCCTTTAATGACGCGCATTTCGATAAAACAATACATAAAACGCAAATTTTGCAAAACAGAATTAAAAAACGGAATAAAAAATATCGTTTTTCAAAAAAGACTTGCGGATAATTGCAATCATGATATAATATTATTATATGGAGGACAGAACTATGCCTAATATTAGAATTGATCACATAGAAATTAATAATTTTAAAAATGTTAAACACGGAGTAATAGATTTAACTTCAAAAAAACAAAACGCTAGTATTCTGGCATTATATGGTCAAAATGGTAGTGGTAAAACGGCTTTAATTGAATGCATTGAAATATTGAAAAATGCAATTTCAGGAAGAAAGCTCCCTACATATGCTTCAGAATTGGTTAATTTAGATTCCGATTATTCAACTTTGAGCTTTAAATTTTCTATAACAGAGGATTTAGATATAACATATTTGGTTTATAAATTTTCTATTAAGAAGGAAGCTGTTGAGACAATTGAATTAAATGAAAAAAGTACATATACTGCAATATTTAATGAAGTTGTATTAATTTCAAAATATAGTAACGGAAAAAGCGTGAGTCCACTTAAACCATTAATTGACACAACGGATGGAGAGCCATTTGGACCACAAACGAAGTATCGTTCATTAATAGGTAACAAAGAACTAGATACAGATGTTATTGTTGCCAAGAAATTAGCATATAAATCTGGCACATCATTTATTTTTTCGAATGAATTATTATCACTTATAAAAAATAATACTAACGATGATATTGCCAATCCTCTTTTTGCTCTTAACAAATATGGAATTAGAAATTTGTTTGTGTTATCCACTAGAGATTCAGCAATGATTAGTTTTGATGCGCTACCACTTGTATTTAGATTTGAAAGCGAAAATAATGGTGCTAGCGGAAAAATTAGTATCCCTATTCAAGGTAATGGTATAATACCTGAAGTATTTTATGACTTATTAATAAAAATAATTAAGAGTATGAATGTTGTTTTAGAACAAATTATACCTGGTCTTAATGTTGGAGTTAAGAATTTAGGAGAAGAGTTGTTAAAGGATAATACTAAAGGTATTAGAGTTCAGCTTATATCAATTAGAGGAAATAAATCAATTGCGTTAAAATATGAATCAGAAGGTATAAAAAAAATAGTTGCAATTCTACAATTATTAATTGTTATTTATAATAATCCAACTGTTACAGTTGCAATCGATGAATTAGATTCAGGTATTTTTGAATACCTGCTTGGTGAAATAATGAGAATTATTTCTGAGCACGGTAAAGGTCAATTGATATTTACATCACATAATTTAAGACCTCTTGAAACAATAGATAAATCATTTGTAGCATTTACAACTGTAAATCCTGATAATCGTTATATAAGGTTTACAAATGTTAAAACATCAAATAATTTACGAGATTTCTATTACCGTGATATTATCCTTGGCGAGCAATCAGAGCCAGTATATGAACCAACAAATAATAGGAAGATTGCTTATGCATTCTTAAAGGCTTTAGATGTTGATGGCGCGTAAAAAGGTAGTTTTTATTATTGTTGAAGGCAAGGGATGAATTAGCATTAGGTAGCTTATATGATGAATTATTCGACGAACAAACTGTTTTTGTCGAAGTAATGCATTGTGATATTTTAACTGATTATTTAAATAATTCTAAATCATTTCATGAACAAAGGAGTCCAAATATAAAAAATGAATTGACTAAAATAGTAAAATCATATGCAGATAATAACTCCTTAAAAAAAGAACATTTCTTACAAGTAATACACATATGTGATACTGATGGATGTTTTGTTTCGGATGAGAATGATGTAAAAGAAGATACTAACATATCAGATATTATATATTCAACAACTGAAATACGATGTCCAAATAAAGATAATCTTTTAAAGTATCGAAAATTAAAACGAGAAAATATTGAAAAATTAATCGGTACAAATAAAATATGGGCAACAATACCTTATAAGTTATATTTTATGTCATCATCGTTAGATCATGTATTATATGATAAGTTAAACACTAAAGATGACGAAAAGAAAGAAAATGCTATGGCATTTATGAAAAAGTATGAAAATAATTGGGACGAATGTATTAAATTCTTATCAGAAT
>CAMEKD010000140.1 GCA_945920825.1 uncultured Anaeroplasma sp. | reverse complement strand
CTTTGATGATGAGGAGAACTAGGAGTGTTTTTCACTCCTTTTTCATTCATCAATTTTTAAATATAAGCGAATTTCTTTTAAAAAATATCACTCTGTGATATAATTTTTAAAACGTTATAGAAAAGGGCGAATTTTATGAATAAAATGAACTTGACAGAAAATGAAAAGGAATTATTAAAATATGCTTATACCGATGATGATAGAATCGAAGAGGGGCTTTTATTTGATTATCAGGTAGAGGCACTTCATATGATAAGAAAATGTAGCGTTTATGTCAATGTGAGATATCCTATGTAGAAGGGGATGATGGTATCTTTTTTACCACAGGACAAAAAAAGAAATTACACAGAGATACATTTTAGAAATGATGGTAGCTTAGTTACCTATACATTAAGATATAAAATGGGAGAGACTGACACATTCAGCGATAATTTTTATGATGTTCCCTTTGAGAATGAATATGATAAGAGAATAGAAAAGGAATTAAAGAAAAATGGAGTTGAAGCTTTGGCTTATACCGTATTTCCTTTCTTGATTTCAGATAAAATAGAGAATTTGGATGCATTATGGAATAAGAAGGAATTAGGTAGAACTACAGAGATATTTATTTTATGTGATTCTATGCCAAATGAGAGTGAGATGAATGCTTCATTAAATAAGATTACAGAAGTGTTTAAAAAATTAGGCTTTAATACAAATGGTATCCTTTATTATTTGTTTGATTTAGAGAATAAGGATATGGATAATATTTCCTTAGATTCCTATGTAAAGGATAGAGAGAATCAAAAAAATTACGTTTCTTTAGTATTTCGTATAATGTAGGAGAGTTATATGGCATTATTTAAGGTTGATGAATTATTATTAATTGAGAATTTAACATATTTTGAGGAAACCTATCCATTTACTGGAATATTAAATGCGAAGGGAAGAAGTGTATCTGATTATTTAAATGCTATCGATATGGATAAGATTGATATGGAATTTGAATATTCTACCTATATGAAAGGCTATGATTTTAAGAATTTAGTCTTAGCTATGAAAAGGCATGAGAATATTTTAGATTTAGTTATTCTAGATACCCATATGGATACAGCCTATGGTGGTGGAGGTGGAATTTCTGCCCTATTTTTGAACGAGAAGACAAAGGAAGCGGTAGTTGCCTTCCGTGGTACAGCGTTAAATGAGTGGACAGATGATTTTGTTGCCTCGACCCAAATTGATTCTCTACAGCAAATTAACGCACTTGAGTGGTATAAGCAAATTTATGATAAATATAAATTAGGAGAATATACCGTTACCATTATCGGTCACTCTAAGGGCGGTAATAAAGCGAAATATATTACTATTTTAAATGACACCGTCAACAGGTGTGTATCCTTTGATGGACAGGGCTTTAGTGATGTATTTATTGCGCATTATAAGGATAGAATCCTAAAGAGACAGGATATTATTGAAAACCATAATGTCGATTATGATTATGTTAATATTTTATTAAATGATATCGGTAAAAGAATTTATTACCATGGATATGATTATGGTAAGGGTGGATTTGCAGAAGCACATTGTCCAAACACCTTCTTTGATTTCCAAGAGGACGGTAAATACAATATGCGAATTAATAGTAGAGGTCAAGCACCAGAGATGCAGATTTTAGATCAATTTATTAATTCGATGTCTAGAAGTGATGTATCGGATAAAGAGCGAAATGAAAGTGCTCAATTGGTTGGTATATTAGTAGAAAAGGCATTTTCTATTGGTTCATCTTTAGACAATACCGTATCCGATTATATTTCCTTTGTCTGTGATTTAATCAAGGATGAAAAATATTCGAATAATACAGCATTTCTACTTGCCTTTGTTATCAGGTTCTCTATGGAAAATCAAGCCTTCTTACCTGCCCTAAAGGGTATTATGAAGCATTTTGGTATGGATGATTTTTCGAATATGATTGATATGATGGCAGAAATTATTCAATCGAAGAAGCTAGATCGTATTGTTAATTTATCGAACTTTTTAGCGCTCCATGTATCTGGGGTAACTACGAAGATTATTCAATCCGTTGCGAAAAAGAAATTTAATATTGAGCTTTCTAAGGAGCAGGTTAAGGGGTTATTAGTTATTGTATCTATGACAAAGGAAGCCTTAAAGACTCTAAAGCTTAATATGGATGGTTCTGATATTACTCTTGAAAAGGATATTGTAGAGGAAGCGGAATATAGTCTTCCTGAGGAATTAAATATTGTCGTACTATGTGGTGGATTATCTACACAAAGAAATATTTCCTTTAAGAGTGGATATCAGATAAAGGAATGCTTAAAGGAATTAAATTATAATGTCATTTTACTAGATTCCTTTATGGGATATCATGACGGAGAAGAGGTTATTGATAATCCATTTTTAGACCCAGAAAAATATTCGCTTAAGGAAATGGATACCTCAAGTGAGATTGCGGATTTATGGGCAGTAAAAAAGAGAAGAGCGGATAAGAGCAATTCTTATTTTGGACCAAATGTACTTCAAATCTGTAAAAAGGCGGATTTAGTATTTATTGCATTACTTGGTGGAGATGCTGAAAATGGTAAGCTACAGGCTACCTTTGATTTACTTGGTATTGATTATACAGGCTGTGATTATTTTTCTAGTGCTTTATCTACCAATAAATTTGTTGCGAAAAAGATTTTAAGTGATCAAGGTATTCCTGTACCTAAGGGCTATTTAATCAAAAAGGATGATAGGGTAGTAACCCCTGAGGAAAAGAATTTTCACTACCCTGTCGTTGTAAAGCCATGTAATGGTGGTATAGGCTTAGGTATTAGTGTTGTTATGAACCAGCAAGCCTTTATAAAGGCGGTTAAGGAATCCTTTAGATGGGATAGTGAGGTATTAGTAGAGGAATATATTGTAGGTAGACAGTTTAGTGTTTCTACATTAAATGGTGTTGCCCTACCTATTTTAGAGAATGCTGCCTTAAATACCTTAGATAAGGATTCTGATTTAAGCTTAGATGGTAAGGAAGTTTTAAGATTTAATAAGAAATTTTCTAATCGTTTCATTAAAGAATTATCCAACCAAGCGGAAAAGGCAGCAAAGGCCTTAGGCATGAAGGAATATTCTATGTCTGATTTCATTATTAAAAATGATGGAAGTTATGTATGTATTGAGGTAGATTCACTTCCTGAAATCAATTTAGAATCTAGATTTGCCTCCTCCGCAAATGAGGCAGGAATTTCTTTAAAGGATTTATGTAATAAAATAATAGAGCTCGCTTTAAGCGAAAAGAATTAGGAGGCTTTTATGGGCGAAGTAAAGGCATATGAATGCTTAAATAAGGAAGAGGTCATCAAGGATTTAGGC
>CAMEKD010000139.1 GCA_945920825.1 uncultured Anaeroplasma sp. | reverse complement strand
ATAAGTATTACGGCTTGCAATTTTCATTATATAATTTTACCACAAAAATGGATAATTACAAAGAAAACCTCATTTTCGTGATTTCTCAAAGATAAATATATTTAATTTTGTTTGTTTAAAAGTTTAAATAAGTCGAACATTTGATTTCAAATGGTTCATTTTTATGTAAAAATATCAATTAAAATGATTAATTATAAGAAAAACTTATTATTTTCATGTATTCTATAAATGTTTGTTATATATCGGCGTAATTTAAAAGGGATTACCCTGTAATCCCCTTTTCCAACTACTTTAATTTCTTTTGTAAGCCCTCTAAAATACGGATATTTTGCTCTAGTGTTTCTTTTTCTTCAGCTTCAGTAACGTATTTTAAAGTTTCTTTTGATTCAAGTAAATCCATCTTAACTAATGTTTTTACTAAATCTAATTCTAATTCATCGAATTCTACGTTCATACTTGTATCACCTTTCCAAAAAGATATTTATAGTATATTATAATTCCTATCTTTATTTCAAGTTTTTTGAATGAATTTTATTCATTTTATAGGATAGAATTCATTTCTTCTACCTTAGATACAATAGAATCTACAATTCTTTTGGCAGTATCTAAAGTTTTATCCTCAGCCATTACTCTTATTTTTTCTTCTGTACCAGAGGCACGAACTAAGATTCTGCCTGTATCTTTAATTTCTTCTTTTATCTTTTGAATTAAATCTTTTAATTCATTACTCTCTAATATTTTATTTTTATCTTTAACAGATACATTCTTTAAAACTTGTGGATATATTATTAGATTTTCGAATAAAGAAGATATATTCTTCTTTGTATCGGCTAAAATATTTAATATTTTAATGGAGGTTAAAATACCATCTCCTGTAGTTGCATCATCTAAAAATATAATATGACCCGATTGCTCTCCACCTAAGGAAAGATTGTTTTGCTTTAGAGCTTGATATACATTCTTATCTCCTACATCGGTTTTTATTAGATTAATATTTAAATCCTTTAATGCATTATCTAATCCTATATTAGACATAATGGTTGAAACAACTATATCATTTTTAAGTAATCCCTTATTTTTCAAATAAGAGGATACTAAATATAATATATGATCTCCAGATAATTCATTACCATTCTCATCTAAGAATAAACATCTATCAGCATCTCCATCATATGCAAATCCTATATCATATTTCTTTTCCTTCATTACGGAAGAAATATAAGACATATTTGTTGAACCACACATATTATTAATGTTTTTACCATTTGGTTCATCATTAATAAATGTAAAATTACCATTTAATTTCTTAAATACTTCTTTTGCAATTTCTGATGATGCACCATTAGCTGTATCGATAATTACATTTAAATTGGAATAATCTAATGCTTTTGATACTAAAAAGCTAATATAAGCTTCCTTACCTGCCTTAAATGGAATAATATTACCTTTATCCTTTTCTGAATATGGAGTATCCTTTGAATCCATGAAAACCTCAAGTCCATGGATGATGGAATCATCCATTTTTTCACCTTTTTCATTGAATAATTTTATCCCATTATCCCAGTATGGATTATGGGATGCAGAAATGACTACACCAGGCATATTGTAGCATTTTGAAAGATATGCAATAGCTGGAGTTGGCACAACCTCAAGGTCGTATACATCCACTCCAAAGGAATTAATTCCTAAGGTAACTGCAGTCTTTAAAAATGGCCCTGACTCTCTTGAGTCATAGCCAATAATAATACCTTCAACATTCATCAAGCCATAATAAAAGCCTAAAAATTGCCCAATTTTTAGTGCATGCTCCAAGGTTATTTTCTTTCCAAATCTTCCTCTAAATCCATCTGTCCCAAAATACTTATTCATATACATAGATCCTTTTTTTGTTTAGTTATAGTATAGCATAAATGAAAACAAATGAAAACAAGAAAAGAAAATAGGTAGAACTAGAGTTCTACCAAATCCTTTTTCTATCTAATATATCACTATATTGTATTTCATATAAATTAATATTTTCAGTTTTTTCAACAGCCTGTAATATACATATTAATGGCATAACATAATGATGGAAATAAATCGTATCATAGAATCCATGAATCAAGAAATAAAGAATTACAACAAGTGTAAATATAGAATATAAATTCATTTTCATACTTCTTTTTATAGAGAAATATAAATATAGGAAGAATGCTAATGTACCTAAAATACCACATGTTCCGATCATTTGGAAGAAATAATTGTGATAATTCCAAACATCTTGAATATAGTAATGTGTTGTATATACACCTGCACCGAATAGGGTATATTCATTAAATTTATCTACTGCAATTAGATAAATTTCACCTCTACCATTAATATTGGCACCCATTTCTAACATTTTAGTTATAATGGATTCTATAAGTCCAGTGAAATAGCATAAAACTAAACCTAAGGAAATCATTGTAATAATGAATGCCCAATAAGGTATTTCTTTGTATCTATTCTTTTTATTAATGGTAAATGTATAAATACAATAAATAATTAAACCAATAACAAGCGCAATCACATAGGCTAAATATCCAGCTCTAGATGCAGTTAATAATCCTGCAAATAGATATATAAATATTAATATTAATGCAATAACTCTTTTAAATGCAGATTCTCTATGCTTAGTAAAATAATAAAGTGCCATAATGGATGCCACATTCAATATGGCAACATAATGATTTGGATGTCCCCATCCAATATACATCAATTTATAATTTATGATTTCATAGAATGAAATTCCACTATTCAATAGATGAAACATCATATAAATTGCTTGAATTGAAACAACTAATGCAGTTATAAATATAGATTTTAGTATAAATTCTTTATTTTCTTCATTAGGCTCTACTGTCATTCTAACTAAAATATATGAAAATAATATTATTGCAAAATGGCCAATTCCAAGTAGAGATAAATTAAAATCAGGTGTATTAATAAAAGATAATAACATAGATAGGAATAATAATATTAAAGCATATAATATATGATCCATCTTTAATCGTTTAAGATATATTTTACGATTCTTTATTATTTTATAGATAAATAATATTAATGTAATACTATATAAAACTAAAACAATAATGAATGGTGGAGATGGCATTACCCAGCTATTATTTTGAGAGCCACCAAACCATAATATAATTAAAGAAAAAATAGAACTAAAATCACAATTGAATACTAATAAAAGTATTAATAATACAACAAAAGAAATATAACCTACAGCAGTAACATCTATGAAATAGGAAAATAGAGTTAAACCGCTTATAAATATTAAAAAATATATAGTTTTTGTAAATTTTTGAATGCTTATACTTAAAGCATTCCATCTTTCTTTT
>CAMEKD010000138.1 GCA_945920825.1 uncultured Anaeroplasma sp. | reverse complement strand
AACTAATTCTTGAATTGCTTAAGGATGAAATGGCTAATGCGATTATATTCATGAAGTATAGCGCATACCTAAGGCAAGCAGTATTTGAACAAATCCAATGGGCTATAAATGAGCTAGGATTGAATGAATATTTTTATTCGTTCGTTAGCCCTCTAAAATTTGTTTATGCTCCTACTGGACAAGTTATATTGTTTAGAGGATTAGATGATGCCAATAAGACAAAGTCAATTAAGATAGCAAAAGGCTATTTTAAAATTGTATGGTTTGAGGAGTTATCAGAGTTCGACAATTGGGAAGAAATTAGAACTACACTCAATTCAGTATTCCGAAAATCAAACGAATATATGCAGCCTCATTTTAGCGTGTTTCTATCATATAACCCGCCAAGAGATCCAAAGAATTGGGTAAACATAGAAGCTCGCTATAATAGGCCTGATAGGCTTATTAATCATTCTACTTATCTTGATGTACCTAGAGCTTGGCTAACTGATGCATTTATTCAAGAAACGGAAGAACTAAAGAAGATTGATGAGCGTGCTTATAGGCATGAATACTTAGGTGAAGTTATCGGCCTTGATGGGCTTGTATATCCGATGTTTGACCGAACAAGGCATGTAGGAACGCTAAATGAAAATGAGCGTGTATGGTCCATTATATTAGGTCTTGATGAAGGCTCTATAAACGACCCCACAACATGTATTGCTTTATGCGTAACGACCGAAGGGCGAATATTTATCCCTTTGCCGTTCGTATATGATCCTTCAATACCAGGGCATATGACTTTACCACATATGGACCAAGCAATATTGATTAATGCGTATGTTGATGGCTTGATTAAAAGATTTAATTACTATGATAATCTAGGGCACGTAGGAGCAATAACAGGATTCATTGATTCAAGTGAATCAGGACAGCAATTAGGAATATGCATCAATATTAAAGCAAGTGAAAAGGGATTACCCTTACAAATTGCGCCTGTTACAAAAAAAGATATTATTGCAGATGTGCAACGAGTGAGAGGCCTTCTCTCAATGGATGGATATTGCTTAATGGAAAATGGGCCTTATATCTCACCATTAACAGGGGCTAAATTAGGCGATGAAAGTCAATTAATAGTAGAGATTGAAGGATTGATTACTGATGAAAAAACAGGAAAGCCAAGAGATGGCAACGACCACTGTGAGAATGCATTAAGATATGCAACATTACTTTTGAAACAGCAAGGAGGTTTATAGAAAAATGGAAACAACAAATAAATGGATGCCAACTAACTTTAGAAGCTATTTGTCATTAAATAAAACAAGGCAATTAGCAGAAGAACAACCTATTTATATAGAGGGATTAGGTGTTGACAAATATGCAGTAAAGAATAATCTTGAAGTTGCTAAATGGGCAACAGGATATATTCCGGAAGTGCATCAATCTTTCTTATCGTACCAAAAAGCAAAGCGACTTAAAGATGTTATTCGTGATAAGGTGCTTGGCGGTGGTATCTTTCTAGAAAATAATGATGGCATAATTGATGAATCTTTGTTTTATAAGTTCCTTGCTCAAGTATTAGACAATACGCTTGTCAAAGGCTCATGCATTGCTAAAGTTAATTTAAATGATGGGATTTGTGAGCTTGATGTTATCCCTCTTGGATATTATAAAGTAGCTTATGGACTTAAAAAGAAGATTATTAAAGCCAAGGTTTATTTGAATAGGCTAGATTCTAAAGAAGGTGAATCATATGTTCTAGTTGAAAAAAGATATTTCAAAAATAATGATTCGTACGGCTATGGAAGATACAAGATAGAAAGATGGGCCTTTGATGCCTATTCAGAACAAATTAGAGATGATGAAATTGAATATGATATGCTTCCTGATAAGATTAAGCAATGGATAGATAGTCAAGATATTGATTTTGATGAGCATAAACTCATAAAAAATAGCATCGGAATATATCAATTCGATAACACTTGGACAAATACAAGATATCCTTCATCAAATGTAGGTGAAAGCCTTTATCTTGATTTAAACGATTTATTCTACGCACTAGATCATGCATTTACAGCTAAAGAAAATGATAAATACATAGGAAGAGGTCGAGTAATTGTTCCAAAGCCTATGCAATCGACTGTTGGAAACATTTCATCCGTCAATTATCTTGTAAATGGAATAGGCCAGTCAATGGTAACCTATGGAGCATCAATGGGAGTGCTTGACAACACTTTTTATAACGAGATTCCAAGTAGTTTTGATAATTCAAAAGCCAAGCCAGAGCCTATCCAATTTGCGTTAAGAACACAAGAATGGAGAATGGAAATTGAAGGATTACTTGGCGATATTGCAGCTCAAGCTGGAGTAACTGCATCAATGTTAGATAGCCGAATTGTAGGAAGCGGCCAAAAAACAGCTTATCAAGTGTGCGCCGAAGAAGATTTAACACGTGCAACCATTGAAGATAAAAGAGCATTGCTTAATTGTGGCTTAAAGCCTTTATTTGACGATTTAAAAGAGTTTTATAATTTGGCAAACGAACTATCAGTAAGATGGCCTCAAAGTGGTTTAAGCAACTATTCTTTATTGTCTCAAACAACAATAAGCGAATACAATGCAGGCCTTATATCGTTAGAAGTAGCTATTAAGAGATTGCATCCTGACTGGAATCAAGAAGAAATCGAAAGAGAAGTAGCATCACTTGAAGGCAATGCAGAAAACATTATTAACCAATTCAATAATGTTGATAATGAAGAAAATGCCAATAATAACGAGATGGTAAATAATGAAGAAGAGTGAAGAAGCAACAGTAATTATTGAAGAAGCTACTACTAAAATTAAAACACTTTGTTCTCAAGCATTTAATCTTGTATCTTTTATCATTATAAAGCAACAAGTCAATGACATCATAAAAAAGGCTTCTAATGAGATTAAAGAGCTAGGCTATACCGATTTATCAAAAGATTGCAAAGTATCGCTTATGAGCCTTTATTTAGGCTTAAAAGCTAATATTATTAAAGGCTTTAAAGAAAATGAATTTACAAATAGCATATTGCCTTTGCTAACAACCTCTAATCCTAATAAAAAGGTCAATGCAATTACCTTGAATGATGAAGGTAAAAAAATTGAAATTGCAACTGATGCTGAGTACTTAAGGCAAATGCTTACTAAAATAGACACAGGATATGGACAAATGATTATTGATGATTATCATAAAAAAGTATCTGATATGATTGTAGAGATTGGCAATACAAGACCAACTCTTAAAGATTCGATGGGTCGAACAATGAGCCTAAGAAATCTATCGGAGATGACAGTAAGATATGAACAACGACAAGAGGATTTTAAGAACTTGGGTAATGCCAAGTATGTTATAGCATCCCAACATGCAAATGCATCATTTCGTTGTGAGCC
>CAMEKD010000137.1 GCA_945920825.1 uncultured Anaeroplasma sp. | reverse complement strand
ATTTACATACCTCATTATCTTCAATATTATGATAGCACCAATGCGTTCAAAAGTCGATATATGTTTTATCTATATGTTTAATGTTTACAGATTACATTTTTTGCTTTGATGTAATTTCGTGTTCTTATCCTTTATACACGATAAAAAGAATGTAAATAACGAAACAGAAGAGAATCATTAATATATTTTTAGTAACTCGGGTATGGGTTGCTTTTACATAACGTTTATTATTATTGATATAACAAATATTTTTGTTTATAATAATAAACGTAAAGAAAGGTGATTTCCATGAAAACGAAAAAGGCAATAGTGCTTCCAAAGACGGAACAAATATTAAAGCAATTAGGTGAACAAATTAGGCTTGCAAGATTAAGAAGAGATTTATCAGTTAATCTTGTTTGTGAAAGAGCATATATTTCTAGAACAACCCTATGGAAGGTTGAAAACGGAGATTCAAGCGTTGCTATAGGGATTTATGCTGCTGTTTTACATGCTTTAGATAATATGGATAAGGATTTGCTTTTGGTTGCTAAAGATGATGAGATTGGAAAAACTCTACAAGATTTAAAAATTGATGTAAGAAAACGTGCTTCAAGGAGTGCTAAATAATGAAGAGAAAGTTGTATATCTTTATTTAAGCTTGCACAGTTACACTTGCATCCTGTGGGGTAAATGAATTATATAATACATCCAAAGATTTTAATGTAACAATTCTAGAAGTTGATTCTAGTGTGAAGCTTGCAAAAGAAGAAGAAAAGAAAAAATCGTTATAAAGAATAATTCTTATGAGCTTACTTTAGATGAGTTAGATAGTTATACAGAAAACTATTCTTCTATGGTGAGCATTTGTAAGGATTATAAATCAAGTGATGAAGGTTCATCTTGTCATTATTCAAAACTAATCTTTTCTTATTACGCTTTTCTTATTATAGCTTTTTGTTTTGGTAACAAAACGTAAAATATGTTAAAATATATCTATATACTATTTTGGTGGTGGTTCTATGAAAAAGTATGCGGTTATTATTCATAATGATAAATTAAAATATATCTATAAAAAAGATTTGAATAGTAAGGAAGCAGTTATTGAGCTTTTAAATAAAAGATTATATGAAAAAGCATTTATATATGATTCTGGTGCTTCCTATATCTTGGAAAATTATGGAGATGTACTAGAAAGGCTTGCCATAGCTGCAGGCTTTAGCATAGATTCTGCAAAAGGATATCCCTATGTTATCGATAGTGATGTAATATATGAGGATAATAAAGTATTATTATGGGATAAGAGAGATATTCGTAATAACATTATGGGTGCTTTAGATCCGGCATATATTCAGGGTGCGGTTGCCTTATTAAAGGAAGGAAAGCTAGAATTTAATGAGATTATATTTAAGGAATTATTAGAGGGCTCTTTAAGGAATATAGATCGTATAATGGAAATTAAGGATTTATGGCTCTCCTTTATGAGCGATTTATCCTTATATGTAGATTATGATTTTGAAAGAAATAGGGATACCTATACATTCTATGATGTATATAATTTCCTTTTTGAAAAGAAAATGGATCTATTGGATCGTATAAAATATGTCATTTATTTAATAGAGGAATACATAAAGGATAAGGATAAGCCATTATATGCTAGATATGTTCCTGATGATGTAAAGAAAAGAATATTATCGATTCTATATGATAAAAAAGAACCTAATGAAATGGATAAAAGAATATTTATTCAATTTATGAATGATTTAGCAGATAAGGATAATCCCTATGGCTTATGGGTAAAATGCTATTCCCATTATGGTGGTAATTCCTATGTTCCTGAGAATTATAAAATATCAGAGGAGTGCTTACTTAAGCTTATCGATATCGAATATAATGATAATTATCCAAACACATTAGGATATATTTATTATTACGGAAGAGTAAATAATGGTATAGCAGAATATGATAAGGCATATAAATATTATTCCTTAGCCGCATTATCTGGTAATGTTGAGGCTAGATATAAGATTGGGGATATGTATAGGAATGGATATTATTTAAAAAAGAATGAACAAATAGCGAAATCTATCTATGATAGCTTATATTATGATGCATTAAAGGAATTCCGCAAAGATCCAAAAATCTCATCCTTAGCGGATGTTTCCTTGCGTCTTGCAGGATTCTTTGATAATGAAGAGGAATATAAGGTAGGCTATATGCTATATTTACAGGCTTTACTTGCGATAAATATTAGAAAAGGTAGCTTCGATAGTGGCGTAAGAAGAAAAATAATAAAATCGATAAAGGAATTCTATAATAAATATAAGGATAAAATAGAATCTATTTCCTTAGATGAGATATTAGATGGCTATTATGATTATAAGGTGTCTTATAAAAAAGGAATATTACATATTTATTTTGAAGAAAAGGCATGCTTTTTCGATTACAAGAATTGCTATGCAGAATATACAGATCATGTAGAGTTAAAGATTATAGGCTCTGTATTAAATAAGCTTAATGAAAAGGAGCCTGTTTCCTCTATTATAAAAAAGAATAATGTATATACATTCCTAGATGAATATGGAAATTCTATAGGAAGAATAAAAATTGAAGATTATAAGATGCTTCAAAATTATATGTTTATGAATAATATGAATGATGATGCAACCTATAAAATTGCTGTATGCCAATATGAAAAAGGGCTTGGAAGAAAATATCATTTCTTGTATGAGGGAGATGAAAATATAGATAAGGAATGGATAATCACCGAAACAAATCAAAGGGTATATCCTATTGAATTTGTTGAGCTTAAGGGATATGAGCTTCCTTGTGATATTGAATATATGAAGCATATTCGTTAATATATTGAAGTTTAAAATTGTTTTGTTTATAATGATTAGGAAATGGAGGAATATATATGGATTTAATTCAAAGCTTTTCTGTTGATCATACACGTATAGTCCCAGGTATATTCTTAAGTAGAGTAGATACCTTAGGTGAATTTAAGGTTACAACCTACGATATTAGGCTAAAAAAACCAAATAGAGAGCCTGTAATCGATGTTGCAGCAATGCATTCCTTAGAGCATATTATTGCGACGTATTTAAGAAATGATAAAACGTGGAAGGATGAGGTTATCTACTGGGGTCCAATGGGCTGCCTTACTGGCTTTTATCTGATTTTAAAGGGGAATCGTAATCCTAAGGAATTATATGATTTAATTCTTAATGCATTTAAATCTGTAGAGGAATGCGCTATAGTTCCAGGCCAAACAGAGGAAAACTGTGGACATTATTTGATGCATAATCTAAATATGGCAAAATGGTATGCTAAAGAATTTAAGGAATATTTAGAGAAGAATAAGGATAATGAAGATATTTATGAATATCCTAAGGCAGAAAGATTAGTTATAGAGGAAGGAAAGCATTTCTTTGATTCATAGGGATAAGCAGG
>CAMEKD010000136.1 GCA_945920825.1 uncultured Anaeroplasma sp. | reverse complement strand
TAGATAGTCTTAATCTTTCTGAAGAAGAATTATTCTCTTTCGTTGACAATTCTGTTGCAACGACGGAAAAGATTACAGCTCCAAGATATTCCTATTGGAAATCCGTTGGTAGAGTATTCTTTAAGAGAAAGATTAATGTAATCTTATTAGCTCTATTACTTGTCGTTATACTATTCGCATTCGTTATTCCAATTTTCTCACCATTTGATATGTGGGAAAATTTAGGAGAGGCTGGTGCGAAGAATTTAACTCCATTCCAGGCAATATCGAAATGGGGATTCCATATTAAATGGATTTTAGGTACAGGACAGCAAGGTGAATCTACATTCAACGCCATTTGGTATGGATCGAGAATTTCCATAAGCTTTTCTTTGGTTTGTTCTGCAATTAACCTTTTAATTGCCATCAGTCGGGGTGGAATGTGGGGTGATTCAAAGCATTTTGTTACTTGGAGGATGGAGGGATATAACATTGTAGGTAATGTTCCATATATCCTAGTTATTTCCGTTTTAGTAGTTATAACAGGCGCTGGTTTCTGGCCATTTGTATTTGCACTTACCGTTACAGGTTGGCTTGGTATAGCATATTTCATTAGAACACAGGTAATTATTATTCGTGACCGTGAATACAATTTAGCTTCCCGTTGCTTAGGTACAAATATTCTTCGTGTAACAATTAAGAATATTTTACCATTCTTAACATCTGTAATTGTTACCCTAGCAGCTGCTGAAATTCCATCCTACATTTCAATGGAAGTATTCTTATCTTACATTGGTATGGGTATGAGTGATACAACACTAGGTAAGTTAATTGAAAATTCACAAAAGGTTATGGCAATTAATGCATGGGAATTCTGGTCTCCAGTATTACTATCATCTATTGTTACAATCGTATTATATGTATTAGGTCAGAACTTGGGTGATGCAAGTGACCCAAGAACTCATATGTAGGAGGTAATAGCAATGGTTGATGAAGAGTTATTATCTCAAAATGAGGAAAAAGTAGTAGAAAATAAGGAAGAGAAAAAGACTTTACTTTCTATAAAAGATTTAGTAGTAAAATTCCGTGTAAGAGGTCGTATACTTACAGCTATACGTGGAATTTCGTTAGATATTTATGAGAATGAATCTATTGGAATTGTAGGTGAATCTGGTTCTGGTAAATCTGTATTTACGAAAACATTCGCTGGTATGCTAGATTCCAATGGTTTCATTGATTCTGGTAGTATTGTATTAAGAGATGATGTTTTATCTGAAACGAATGCAATCAAGAACCCATCCTCTATGAAGAAGGTAGAAGGCTATACTGCAAAATTAAATGAATATGCAAAGCTTTATAATGGTGCCGAGGTTTATAAGCAAATTTTAGAGCTTGAGGCAAAGAAGAATGCAAAGCTTTCTTTAACGGAAGAGGAATGCGAAGCTATCGAGAATGACATTGCAGATTTAAAATATGAAATTACAGAAAAAACGAACTATAAGATGACTTTAGATTCTCGTAAGCAAAGATTTGAAATTAAGAAGATTTCAAATGAGATTACTGTTTTAAAGGAACACCTTAAAACTGCAGAGAACCAAAAGGGATTATTATTACAAAAGCATAAAGAGGATTATCTTAAGGATACTTCCTTCATTAATAGCTATGAGAAGAAGATGGCTGAATTAACAAAGGAATATGATGAATTAATTCAAAAGGAAGCCCCTAAAGAAAAAATTGCTCTTAATGAAAAGATTGCTAAGGAAGTTTATCTTTCTACAGCAAGATTTGGTATCATCACAAGATCAAGATATGTTTCTAAACTTTTAAAGGAATTAAAGAAGGCTATGAAGCTAGGTGTTGATTTAAGTGATGTGGATACATTAAATAACATCTTTGATACAGTAGTTTTCCGTGTGGAATACTTAAAGGAGGATGAGCTTGATTTAGCGAATCCAAATGAGAAAAAGTATTATAGAGGATATTGTAATCTTGACTGTGCAAAGATTAAATATGGTAAGGACTGGCAACAAATTCGTGGTTCTAGAATTGCAACAGTATTCCAAGACCCAATGACCTCTCTAAACCCAATTATTACCATTGGTAAGCAGATTACATCTGTAATCATTAAGCACCAGCATTGCTCTGCAAATGAAGCAAGACTTCGTGCAATTGACTTAATGACTAAGGTTGGTATTCCTAACGCTGAAAAGCGTTTCGATGACTATCCTTTCCAATATTCTGGTGGTATGAGACAAAGAATCGTTATTGCGATTGCTCTATCCTGCCAGCCAAAGATTTTAATTTGTGATGAGCCTACAACTGCCCTAGATGTTACAATCCAGGCACAAATTTTAAAGCTTATCAAGGACTTACAAAAGGAATTTAAATACACTATTGTATTTATCACACACGACTTAGGTGTTGTAGCTAATGTTGCAGACCGTGTAGCTGTACTATATGCAGGACAAATTGTTGAGTTAGGTAAGTGTGAGGAAATCTTCTATGATCCTCGTCACCCTTATACTTGGGCATTATTATCCTCATTACCTCAGATTGCACAGCGTGGAACGGAGCTATACTCTATTAGTGGTACTCCACCATCCTTATATAACAAGATTGTTGGTGATCCTTTTGCTCCAAGAAATCCATATTGCTTAAAGATTGATACATTAATGGATTCTCCTATGTTTAAGATTAATGATACACATTATGCTAAGACATGGTTATTAGATCCAAGATCTCCTAAGCAGGAAAAACCAGAAATTATTCAAAATATTCATGAAAAGCTATTAAAAGCATTCAACATTTAGAAGGAGGAGTTGTGTTTTATGAATGATGAAAATAAATTAAATCCAGAAAACGAACCTCTTGAAAATGCTAAAGAAAATGTAGGAAAAGAGGATTCCTTAGCTACATTTACGAATGAATATAAAAAGCAAAAGCTTGAAATTAAGAATGAAATTAAAGCTCTAAAGAAAGAGTACAAAGAGGCAATATCTCAAGAGATTTCTAATGAAACAAAGGAAAGAAACAAGAGATTTGCCAAAGAAATTGTATTATCGAGTGTATATTTTGGAAAAGCTTCCTTTAATATTGCAAATCAAATTATTGCATCTATCGGAAGAAAGATTAAAGCTGGTAAGGAAATTACGGATGAAGAATTCTTTTATTCAATAAAGAATCGTCAGGCTTCTTATTATAAGCTATCACACGAGGACGTTACTTCCATCACAGGTAAATGTGAGGATGATGAAATCACACTTAATTTTGCCGATAATTTCAAGATTGTTGCGAATAAGCTACAGGATGAAATTAAAAAGGCTGCAGGCACAGATACAATTGATACATTAGATTTAAAATTCCGTTCTTCTAATGTAATACGTCACGCTGAAGAATTTATTCTTAATCTAAAAAGAACAAAGGCAGAAGGCTTAACAGGCGAAGAAAAGGAAAATGCTTTAAAAAAGATTTCCTCTCTTGAGGAAAAA
>CAMEKD010000135.1 GCA_945920825.1 uncultured Anaeroplasma sp. | reverse complement strand
ATTGTACTCATTATCATTTGCCCTATTACCATTATAAAAGATGATACAACCAACGCTCCAACCTTTGCCACAGCTACATGCGATGTTACTCGATATGTTTTATTTTTTTGCTTAGCATCAATCGTTAGATCGAAAAGAGCAGGATTCACGTTTTCGCATTTAATATTTAGTGAATTAATATTTTTTTCAATATATTCATCCGACATCAATGATTCCAATTTCATTCTTTTTTCGATATAATTATTTGCTTTTATCTTCCATTTTTCCTTAGGAAAATTATCGATTATTTGTTTTCGTTCATCTTCATTAACAACATAAAGGATTTTAAAACGTGGATTTGTTCTTTTTTCCAACCTTGCAATTTTATTATGCATCATATAAATGTATTTCTCACGCTTAATTCTCGGATTTAAGACCGTTTCACACCAGATAGAGAAGTCATTACCACGCATTTTATTTAGCTTCTCATATCGTATTTTATTCTCTTGTAAATTGGTATTTAATTTACGCTTAACATCCTCAAATAAGCTCATTCCTATTTCTTTTGCACAAATTAACGTTGCAAATTTAGCTCCTGTCTTTACCCAAAAAACCGCTGTTAAAATTCGTTCAAAATGAAATTCCCAAGAAAGAAAATCGAAGCAACCATTTATTATACATATAGCAAGTAGTAATATTATATTTAATGTGCTTTTTAGTACCTTGACTTTTATTTTTTCATCCATTAATAATCACTCCATAGCTAGAGTTTAGCAACTCTATCATCAATTTCTTTTTTCTCTAGGGCTTTATGTCTTAAATCTATTTCTTTATCAATATATGCAATAAATAACTTATCTACAAATATACCAGCCATTACAAACCAAAAGCACCATTTAAAAGTCGTATAAGCAAGCGTAAAATTGCTTTTAAATTGGATTATTACAAGATAGGCTATAATCGGAAAGAATAAAGCATAAATGAGCTCTAAAGAGTATTTAAAGCGTTGTTGATTAATGGTTATATCAGGTAGTTTTGCAATTTGCTTTTTGAATCCTCTTAATCCAATTACCACAAAGGTAATGAGAAGAATAAGCCCCCATCCATTAAGTTTGCCAACCTGTTCTTTTTTTATAAAAAGGTTATATTTACTTGCAATAATGATTATAGGAGCAATCAATGTTAATCCTAGATAAATAAGTTTAAAAATAAGAGATAGCCAAAATAACGGCCATCTCTTCATATCTTTTAAGTTGAGCATAAATTCACGCTCCTATTCGTTTAGAATATTATTTATTTCTTCATCAATATTTTCATTGCTAGCTTTAAATGAATCTAGTGCTTCCTTTAGCCCAAGCGTTTTTTCTTCAATGATTCGATTGCGTTCTTCTTCGTTTTCGCTCACTTGAATCAATAAAGCCTTTTGCATTTTAGCAAGTTCTAACTCGAAAGATTTTTGAATTTCATCAATCTTTTTTAATGTATCATCATTCATTTTAACATTAGCTTTTTCTAAAGCTGCATTAAAGATTTCACTTGCTTTTATTTCTTTTAATTTCAATCTAATCATATAAATAATAAATGCTACTATAACCCCTGCATTTGCAATTAAATAGCCAATTGCTATGTTAAATAATTCTTCTAACCCCATTCCATATACTTCTACTAACATGATTTAATCTCTCCTTTAGCATTAATTTCTAATTGTAATAATCTTTCATTTAATAAATCTATCGCATTAGCAAGCGTTGTATTGATTTCTAGTTGTTTTTTTACCGCCTTAGCTAAAGCAGTATTACTTTCTTCAATTCGAAGCCCTAAATCGATTATTTTTTTAATCTCTGGTACTTCAACTAATCTAACTGATTCTTGATGCCCGTTTTTAAAAATAACGATAGAAACATCAGATTTTGATAATTCTATTAATTTTTCATATAAATTAACTTTCATTTCTTATTCCTCCTATATTTCAACAGGTTTATCAACAGGAATCTCTGGATCGGTGGTTACATCTCCACCGCCGCTTAATCCTCCACCAGTTCCGCTACTTTCAGATTCAACATAATCCTCACAATTAATACCAACCCATTTAGTACCGTTCCAATAATAAGCGTTCACTTTCTCGGCTAGGTTATTAGCATTACCTTTATAAGCATTATGAAAATTAACGCTTAAATTCAATTTATCACTAGCGATTAATTTAACGGTATTATTAAATAAAGTGTCAGTTGTGATTATTGCTTTATTTTGCTCTAACTCTTGATTATGAGTATATTTCATAAGTTTATGAGTGGTTCCGCCGGTATCAGAAGTATATCCGAATGAATAAATAGTATTATTAATATTAATACCCGATTTAAAATATAGATAATTAAAAGGTAAAGTCTTGATTAGCTCAAAAGTTTCATCAACACAATTCAATCTAAATATTTTATTTAATGAAGTAAAGATATAAATATAATGCTCAACAGTAACACAAGAAATTGGTTTTTCAGTAGCAGTAGTATCTACTTTATCTATAAAATTTAATTCGGTCATAAGTTCATTAACACTTGGAATATCGCTAATATCTCCATTATCATATACATTCATTTTTTTTGCTATCGTTTCTGCTCCATTTAATTGAAAACCATATAAATAACCATTGCAATAAGAATTATATTGCATAAAACTAGTGTAGTCGAACCCATTTAAAGTTTGAGTTGTGTTTGTTGATATTGTGTATTTATATACATAATTAAATGTCGAGCCTTGTCTATAAGATGATGTTATTAAAATATTATCATTATCTATCGCTGTCATTGTATAGGCTCCATTTCCCATATAATAGAATGTTGTAATATTAAAAGTTGCGGTCTTCGTTGTTAAATTATATTTACACAAAATACCATTACGGCTACTAACACTTGAACTATACGTTATAAAGTAAATATCATCTTTTATTTTACAAGCATATTTCCTAAAATATGGTGTTTGATAACTGCCAATATTTATACTATCAACAAGATTTCCATTTAAGTCATATTTTCTAATGTAATAATTACTTGTTGATGAATCATTTTCATCATATTTAGTCATCATACCTATATATTCATTATCCCAATTAAAGAAATTACCTCTATAGTCAGCATTAAACCAAGGTAATGACTTTACATATTGAACAAATTCACCACTTGTAACACTATCCAAATAATTAGCAATATCAACCCCACTAGGCTCGGCACATTGCAACCATATCTTGCTTGTGTCCGTTGGTGGTGTTAGTCCGTAGGCTAGGTTAAGGGAAGCGCCACCCTGAATACTTAAGATTTCACTCGCAAAGTTGCTTGCATTAATAGGCTCGGTAGTCCCTTTTTTCACTCTAATAGCATCAGCTATAGTTGTTAAATAAGATTTAAGAGTGCTCATTAATAATCACCTTCTAATGCAGTTGTTATTGCTTGTTGTATTGCGTTATCAACATATTCTTTAGTCGCAAGAGTGGATAAATAAGTATTGGTTATTCCACTATTAATTGCCTTCCATTGTGCTTCTGTAAAGCTAGAGTTATTAAG
>CAMEKD010000134.1 GCA_945920825.1 uncultured Anaeroplasma sp. | reverse complement strand
GTGTATCGGATTATATAATACGATGGTTCTCTTCATTGATGATGGAAGGAAAATGAATTTAACAGAATCCTATTTTAAAGAAAAGGATTCTTGCTTTGATTATTCTTATGCAGGATGTTATATTACTCCTGGTAAGACAACAACTTTAAGGAAGATTCATATCAATGCCTTAAAGTGTGAAATTATAAATAAGCAATTAGAGGAGGTTTGTGAGAAATATCCTGGAGATTGCTTTGTATATTACGCTTATTTTGTAACCGATTTTTTACTTGATGATATAAAGTAAGTATACGAAGGAGGTATTAGGCTTATATTTAGCATTTGATCAGGTTAAGAAAAAGAGAATTGAAAGATAATAATATAACGAATTAGATTAACCACGATTTTATCGTGGTTTTCTTTTTCGCTACTAATTCTATTAAGTATTTATAAAAATATCTTTATATAATAAAGAATAAATGTAACCCATATTTATTTAACAAGTGATATTTAATAATATTAATATATTAAATTAAAAATGATATAATGAAATCAAAGAAAAAAGTGAACCATTTTGGTTGCAAAAAAGAAAAATACAAACATAGGATTAATGGAGGAGAAAATAAAAATGAAGGTAAAATTTAGTGTAAAGGATTCAAAAACTTTAGAATTACAGGAAAACGCATCTAAAGGAGATATCATTGACTTAACAGAGGAAATCTCTATTGATACTACTTCCCTAGAAGCAAAATTAAATGAAGAAATTGATAGAAGCAAGGATAAGATTTATCTGTCTAAGCTTGAAAGCGAAAAGAAGGCACTTCTTGCAACCTTTAATGAAGAAAAGGAGCGTGAGCTTGCTAAGCTTAAGATTGAAATCTCTAAGCTTGAAAATGATTTAAAGGTTAGCCTAGAGAAAAAGGATTCCGAAAAGGAGCTTGCTTTAAAGAACCAGGAAATGGAAAAGAAGGATCTTCTTGCTAAAAAGAATGAAGAGATTAAGGAATTACAAAACCAAATTTTAAACGCTAATCAAGCTAAGGAAATTGCTATACACGAAGCTTTAACAAAAAAGAATGAAGAAATTCAAAAGCTAAATGAAGAAATTAAGGTATCAAAGGTAAATCATAGCTTAGCACTTTCTGAACAATCTCGTAAGAACCAAGAAGAACTTACTGAAATGAAAACTAAGATTATGGAATTAAACCATAAAATCGAAGAAGAAAAGCGCAGTAAGGCTGAAGAGCTCAAGGCTCAAGAGGAAGCTACAGAAAAGCTTCTAAAGATGAAGGATGAGCAAATCGAGCAATACAAGGACTTCAAGAAGGGCTTATCTACAAAGATGATTGGTGAATCCTTAGAACAGCATTGCTTAAATGAATTCAACAAAGTTAGAGCTTATGCATTCCCTAATGCTTATTTTGAAAAGGACAATGATGTTGTTGATGGTACAAAGGGTGACTTCGTTTTCCGTGAGGAAAAGGATGGAGTAGAATTATTATCCATTATGTTTGAAATGAAAAATGAAATGGATACTACATCAACTAAGCATAAGAATGAGGATTTCTTTGATAAGCTAGATAAGGATAGAAAAAAGAAAAACTGCGAATATGCAGTATTAGTAACAATGCTAGAATTAGATAATGAAGCTTATGATGGTATTGTAGATGTATCCTATAGATATCCTAAGATGTATGTCATTCGTCCACAATTCTTAGTATCCCTAATTGGTATTTTAAGAAATCAAGCGTTAAATACTATAAGCTACAAAAAGGAGCTTGAAACTATTAAGAATCAGGATATTGATGTATCTAATTTCGAAGCTAAGATGCTAGACTTCCAGGATAAATTCGGAAAGAATTACGCAAGAGCTCAAGAGAAGTTCCAAACTGCAATCGATGAAATCGATAAATCTATTGCTCATTTAAACAAGATTAAGGAAGCCTTAATCTCTTCAGAAAACAATTTAAGACTTGCAAATGATAAGGCTCAGGATTTATCGATTAAGAAGCTTACTCGTGGTAATCCTACAATGCAAAAGAAATTCGAAGAAGCAAGAAAAAATAATGAATTAGAAGAAAAATAATTCAGCTCAATAAAGTATGCCATCTTAAAATGAATAAGATGGCATTTTCTTTTTTTTGAGAAGCACTCATGCTAAAATGGTAAGTTGGAATTGTCTTGAAATTAATATTCTATGAATATTATTAAAACAAGTCGACTACGGAATGTATTGATTCTCTCGTTAAAACTTTAATTAAAATATTCCTAAGCAAACATTTAAAATAATAAAATCGCGGAAAGAATTGATTTTTATAAGTTTTCGCGGAAAAAATTTGAAAAAAAGTCTAGTAAGTAATTATATTTAATATAATTAAATTTAAGTTAATGATCTATGATTTTAAAAGTTATAGGTCATTTTTATTCTTAAATAATTATAGATTAATTGAATATATAATTAATAAGTATTATTAAATGTATTGAAAAATGCAATATAAACGACAAAATTGGTTGGAAAAATGCAAGTTTTGTCATTAAAACAGGTTGGAAAAATGCAACAAATGTGGTTTGCTACATTTGTTGGTGCGCTAGTTCGGTGCACATAATCTAGTGGGTGCGAATCCCATCTTGTAAAGTCTAGCCAACAGCAAGTACCGAGTCCTTGGAACCAAAGTGGTAACATTAGGTTTAAGCGTAGGATAGGGAGAATACGAGCCGTAATGCGTAAGCGTGAAACTGTTCTAGCCTCGTTAGATAGATAGAATGAATCTGATACTCTCACCAAAGTAGCAAGCAGTAATATTAAATCGTAATGGCAAGATTTAATTGGTTTCATCGGGGTTTTAAAGTATGGCGAGTATGACACAGTGATTATGTACATACCTAGGAGGTCCTATATAGGGGAAACCAAAATCGGTAACAAAGCAATGCAATGTGAAGGAGCGATAATCTATATAGGAAGTCGGATATGCCCATAGTACCAATGAAGGTAGTAATGACACTAGAGGGAAGGGGCATACATTAATTGGCTTCTATTTTTAAAGCATAAGGAGGTACGTGAGACCAATGAAAACTATGGGACAGGCGAAGATAGAAATAAGAAGTCAGCAAAGGAAATCATATAAATGAAAATACTTTCTATAAAAATTACAATTTATTAAATAGCAAAGGTAAATTTAATAGAATGGCTGAAATTCTTGCTGATGAAAATGATATTATTGTAAATGTAATGACACTTAAAGGAAAAGATAAGACCCAATATTTAAAAAGAGAAGAATTTGGATACACATGCCTTATTTGGCATATGAAAGAGCGAAAAATTATTGAATTAATAAGAAGTAATCCTAGTTATAATGCATCTGATATAGCAAAAGAACTTGGCGTAACAAGACAAACTATAAACGATCAAATGAAAACATTAAAAGAAAAAGGAATTGTTGTAAGAATTGGTGCGGATAAAAATGGCCATTGGGAAGTAAAAATATCGATTAATTTTAAGCTTAGAGCTTATGTGATAAAATTCACATTTGTTCTAGGTTTTTTCTTTTTTATAAA
>CAMEKD010000133.1 GCA_945920825.1 uncultured Anaeroplasma sp. | reverse complement strand
TTAACATTGAATCTTTTTAATGCAAGCTCCATAATAAATCCATCAATTTCATAACAATTTTACCATAACTCAAAAAAACTCCAAATAGGAGTTTATTTATTTAGTAAATTATTATATTCCTCTAGGGATACAATTCTTTTACATCTTGGATATCTTGAGCAGCCAAAGAAGGTATTCCCCTTGTTTTTGCCCTTTCCTGCAGTTCTTGCAACTAAATGTCCCTTACCACATTCTGGGCATAGTACCTCCTTAGTTTGATCTACTACTATAGGTGCCTTAGCCTCACTACATTTTCTATAGCAATATAAGATGCCATCCTTATCCTTTAGCATCATAGAACCACACTTAGGGCAAACCTCATGGGTTGGGGTATCCTCAATGATTACCTTACACTTTGGGAAGTTTGTACATCCATAGAAGGTATTTCCTTTGTTTTTGCCTCTTGCGGCAGTTCTTGCAACTAAATGTCCCTTACCACATTCTGGACAAATGAATACTTCCTTTGGTTCTTCCATACAGTGGTTGGAGCAATATAAATTGCCATCCTTATCCTTTAGCATTAAGCTTCCACAGTTATCACATACCTCACTAGTAGGCATATCATTAAAGATGGTTTTACATTTTGGATAGTTATCGCAAGCATAGAAAATAGATCCCTTATTCTTTCCGGATTTCGAGATTCTTTTTACAATATGAGCCTTATGGCAAACAGGACATACAATTCCTGTATCGTTATCCTCTTCATTTACTTCCTTTTTGATGTAATTACAGTTTGGGTAATTACTGCAGGATGTAAATTCACCATATTTACCTAAGCGAATCACGAGTGGACTTCCACATTCTGGGCAAATTTCATCTGTAGGAATTGGATATTTGCTTTCCATATTCTTTAAGGCCTTATCATAGATTGGCATAAAGCTCTGGTAGAAGCTTGTAAGCTCATCCTCCTTAGCTAAATCGCCTGAGGCAATTTTATCTAAGTCGCTTTCCATATTTGCTGTATATTTTACATTAATAATAGAATCAAAATATTCATTTAATTTATCTATTGTTAATATACCCTGTTCTGTTGGATGAATCATTCTCTTTTCAAGCTTGATATATTCTCTTTCCTTTAATGTAGAAATGGTTTGTGCATAAGTTGATGGTCTACCTATACCTAAATCCTCCATATCCTTAATTAAGGATGCCTCTGTATATCTACTCTTAGGCTGTGTTTCCTTATCTAAGATATTAATCTTATCTGCATTATAGGAATCTCCTAAGGCAAAATTAGGAATGAAATCCGATTCCTCCTCTTCCTTTCCATATACCTTTAAATAGCCATCAAAGGTAAGCTCTGAGCCTTGCGTTGTCCATAAGGAATCTGTATTTGTAAATTCAACCTTTGTTTGATTAAATACTGCAGCACTCATTAAGGAGGCTAGAGTTCTTTTATAAATTAGATTATAAAGTTTATATTCATCATTGGATAAATATGGCTTTAGAGAATCTGGTGTTCTACTTATGGATGTAGGTCTTATACCCTCATGGGCATCCTGCATACCCTTTTGATTCTTTGTCTTAACACTACCTAAATATCTTGTGCCATAGGTGTTTAGGATATAATCCTCAACGCTCTTAACAAAGCTATCGGAAAGACGAGTGGAGTCTGTACGCATATAGGTAATTAAACCGACCGTCTCACTACCAATATTTTTACCTTCATATAGCGCTTGAGCGATACTCATCGTCTTTGTTGGGCTAAAGCCTAAGCGAATCGATGCATCCTGCTGCATCGTAGATGTTGTATAGGTAGGATAGGATTGCTTCTTAATTTGCTTTTTCGATATATCAGATACCGTAAAGGATAATAGTCTTGATTTTAAATCCTCAAGTATCTTTCTATCCTTAATTCTATTTTTAGAATCTATTTTAACGCCATTAATTTCAGATATCTTAAGCTTGAAGGCTTTAAATATAGCCTCCATTTCATAATAAGCCTCAGGAATAAAGGCTTGAATTTCTTTTTCTAGATTTACAATTAATAATAAGGTTGCACTTTGTACTCTTCCAGCACTTTTAGAGCCAATTTTTCTTTGAAGAAGCTTAGATAGCTTAAATCCTAAGATTCTATCAATCATTCTTCTTGATTCTTGGCTATCCACCATTTTCATATTGATGGTATGTGGATGTAATAGGGCATCATTTACAGCTTGCTTTGTAATTTCATGGAATTCGATACGATTTAAATCATTTAAATCTAAATTTAATTCTCTAGCAAGATGATATGCAATAGCCTCTCCCTCACGGTCGGGGTCGGTTGCAAGATAGACTTGATTGCCCTTGCAAGCCTTTTGTAGTGATTTTACTAAGGATTCCTTTCCATCTATAATTCTATAGTCTGGAATGAAGCCATTATCGATATCTATACCTAATCCACCTTTGCCTGTAGTAGCAAGGTCACAAATATGTCCTTTTGAGGATAAAACGGTATATTTCCCACCTAAATAGCCAGAAATTGTTTTTGATTTACTTGGAGATTCGACGATGATTATTTTGTTCATTCTATATCCTCCTATAAAGTGCTTCTCTATAATAGACCAAGATTTTTTAGTTGTCAAGGCTCGATTTTTGGACTTTCTTTAAAAAAATAATCCCCCTCCTAAAGGAGGGAGCTTTTAAAATTATTTTTTTATATCATTCCTCTATCTTTACGGAATCTATGTACCTTAACTAATGAGGAAATAAGCAAATATAAACTTATTAATAATATAATGCCAACAATAGAAATTATGAAATACATCTTAAATTCACGAAATATCTCAAATCGGAATAAAGAATTCAATTGGTATTCAAATAGGTGCTCAATGAATACTAAATTTAATAATGCAGAAGTAAACGATACTAACTTAATTGATTTTGTAATTACATTCTTTTCTCTTATTTTAAAGGCACCCTTGATAGAGAATACAAAAAGGGTAATAAGAACTATAGAAATTGCAATATCAAGCCAAATACCATAATCCGTAATTGGATCATCAAAGGCTAATATATTGGAAATAAGGAATGATATGGCAACAATCATAAGTAAGAATGCCATATTCCTATATACATATATTTGGTCTCTTTCATCTGTATCTACCTTCATTGCATAAATAAATCTTGCAAAGGCAATAACAAGACCATATATACCTGTTGTGATAACAACCAGTCCATTTTTAAAGCTTGTTTGATGATATATACCCATTCCAAGCTTAACTAAAGCTAATAGAAAGCAACTAATTGCAGCTAAGAATAAGCCAAATTTCTTAAACTTACTCATTGTTCATATGTTCTCTAAAGCTATTATAGCTTTTGAGTAGCTCCGCTGAAATGCTTGGAGGTGTCTTTTGGAATGCCTTTTCAAACATCCAGCGTGCAAGTGGGATAGCTACATTTGAATTCTTCTTTTCTAGCTCTTTAAGTGCGCATCTACAAGCCTCTTCAATGATCCCTGAAATATCCGCGCCAGAATAATAGCCTAACTTCTTTTCAATTTTGCCAATTGGTGTGTCAACAACTTCAGTTCTTTTAGTCATTTCAACAATATCTAATAC
>CAMEKD010000132.1 GCA_945920825.1 uncultured Anaeroplasma sp. | reverse complement strand
TGAGTCTCCAGAAGGACAGAACATCGGGTTAATTACCTCTTTAGCAAGCTATGCTAAAATTGATGATTATGGATTTATTATGACACCATATCGTAAAGTAGAAAATTGTCATATTACAGATCAGGTGGATTATTTAACAGCTGATGAGGAAAATGATGTTATCATTTCTCAGGCGACAGTTGCTACTGATGATGATAATAATATGATTGATGAACAAGTTGCAGCTCGCTTCAGAGGAGAAAATATTTTAGTAAAACCTGATCAAGTAGATTATATAGATGTCTCTCCTCAACAGGTGGTAGCTGTTACTACTAGTTGTATTCCATTCCTAGAACATGATGATGCTACTCGTGCATTAATGGGTTCAAACATGCAGCGTCAGGCAGTACCTATTATTAATCCTGAATCTCCAATTGTTGGTACGGGTATGGAGTACCGTGCTGCAAAGGATTCTGGTTCTGCATTAATTTGCTTAAGAGATGGTATTGTTGAATATGTTGACGCAAAGAAGATTTTAGTAAAAGAAGATGATGGTCAGACTCGTAAATATGAATTATATCAGTTCTTACGTTCTAACTCTGCAACTGCAATTATGCAGCGTCCAATCGTTAGTGTTGGTGAAAGAGTAGAAAGAGGCGATGTTATTGCTGATGGTCAGTCCATGAAGGATGGTGAATTAGCTTTAGGTAGAAATGTTCGTATTGCCTTCATGACATGGGAAGGATATAACTTCGAGGATGCTGTTATCATGTCTGAAAAGATGGTATATGATGATTACTATACATCCTTACATATCGATGAATTTGAAATCGAAGCTAGAGACACTAAGCTTGGTGCAGAAGAGTTCACTTATGAAATTCCTAATGTAAAGGAAGAATCTAAGAGAAACCTAGATGCAAATGGTATTATCATTCCAGGTTCTGAGGTTAAGGAAGGAGATATCTTAGTTGGTAAGACTACTCCTAAGGGACAAACAGATCCAACACCAGAAGAAAAGCTATTACTTGCAATCTTCGGTGAGAAGAGCCGTGATGTTCGTGATTCCTCTCTAAGAGTTCCTCATGGAGGAGGAGGTATTGTACAGTCTGTACAGCACTTCAAGAAGTCTCAGGGTGATGATTTAACTCCAGGTGTTAATGAGGTTGTTCGTATCTTTATCGTACAAAAGAGAAAGATCCAGGTTGGAGATAAGATGGCTGGTCGTCATGGTAACAAGGGTGTTATCTCGAATATCCTACCAGTTGAGGATATGCCATTTACTGCAGATGGTCGTCCAATCGACATCATGCTAAATCCACAGGGTGTTCCATCTCGTATGAACATCGGTCAGGTTCTAGAATTACATTTAGGTATGGCAGCAAGAACAATTACTGAGCGCGATAGAGCTAAGTATGTTGAGGAATATGTAGCAAAGAATGGTGTTAAGCCAACGATTGCTGAAATTGAAAAGGCTGTACCTGAACTTAAGGTTGCAACTCCAGTATTCGATGGTGCAACGATTGAAGATATTGAGCAGATTATGAAGGAAGCTGGTATGCATCGTCAGGAAATGATCGATAAGGGCTTAAACCCAGACGATCAAGCAGCTGTTGATGGCTACACTTGCGATGGTAAGCAGATTCTATTCGATGGTCGTACAGGTGAACCATTTGAAAACCGTATCACTGTTGGTATCATGTACTTCGTTAAGCTATCTCACATGGTTGATGATAAGCTACATGCAAGAAACATTGGTAAGTATACATTAGTTACGCAGCAGCCAATGGGTGGTAAGGCACAAAATGGTGGTCAGCGTTTCGGTGAAATGGAAGTTTGGGCACTACAGGCATATGGTGCAGCTCATGTTTTACGTGAAATGATGACCGTTAAGTCTGATGACTTAGTTGCAAGAGATCGTACATTCGATGCTATTGCATCTGGTAAGCCATTACCAGATACATCCATTCCTGAGGCATTCCGTGTATTAACACGTGAATTACAGTCCTTAGGTATTCATGTTGAATTAATTAATCAAGACGGTGAAAACGAGGTTAATCGTTCTATCGTTGATCATACAATTCGTCAGGTTGAAACAAACCGTGTATCCTATAATTACATTTCCGCTTCTAATTTGAACTTTGATGATGAGGCTAAGGTAGAAGAATCTACTGAGGCTGTTGCACAGGTTGAAGAAGCAGATGACGATATCGCATTCGAGGAGGAGGAATAAGATGAAGCAATATAAGTATATTAAAATCGGTTTAGCTTCTCCTGAGGAAATCAGATCATGGTCTCATGGTGAGGTTTTAAAGCATGAAACAATCAATTATCGTACATTAAAGCCAGAACCAGATGGATTATTCTGTGAGAAAATTTTCGGACCTTCTAAGGACTATCAATGTGCCTGCGGAAAGTCAAAGAGAAATACAGATAAGGGTAAAATTTGCGAGAAGTGCGGTGTTGAGATTACTGAATCTAAGGTAAGAAGAGAAAGAATGGGTCATATCCAGCTTGCATCTCCAGTAGTACATACTTGGTTCTTAAGAAATTCTCCATCTCCTTTAGCTACCCTACTTGAATTAAAGACAAAGGATCTAGATGAAATTGTTTATTTAGCATCCTATATTGTTACTGAAGTATCAAATAAGGCTTGTGGCTTAGTTAAGAAGCAAATTTTAACTGAACAGAACTATGCTGAATTAATGGAAAAATATCCAGGACAGTTCAAAGCCTTAACTGGTGCTGAGGCTGTTAAGACTCTACTTCGTGGAATTAACCTTGAGGAAGAGGAAAAGAGCTTAAGAAGAAAATTAAAGACTTCTTCTAAGCAACGTCGTGATAAGGTTATTAAGAGACTTGAAATTGTTGAATCCTTCTTAAGAAGTGATAACAAGCCAGAATGGATGGTACTTGATATCCTTCCTGTTATCCCACCTGCATTAAGACCTATGGTTCAGCTTGAGGGTGGTAGATTCGCAACAACAGACTTAAATGACTTATACCGTCGTATTTTAAACCGTAATAATCGTTTAAAGAAGCAGTATGAGCAGCATGCTCCTCATCTTATCACTAAGAATGAGAAGAGAATGCTTCAGGAAGCCGTTGATGCCCTAATTGATAACGCAAAGCGTGGTAAGAAGGGTAATGTAGATAAGACTCATAAATTAAAGAGCTTATCTGATATGCTTCGTGGTAAGCAAGGACGTTTCCGTCAGAACCTACTTGGTAAGAGAGTTGACTACTCTGGTCGTTCTGTTATCGTTGTTGGTCCATCTCTAAAGATGTATCAGTGTGGTGTTCCAAAGGAAATGGCATTAATTCTATTCAAACCATTCGTTTTAAGAGAATTAATGAAGCAGGGCAACTCTATTGCAGTTGCAAACAAGATGGTTGATAACCAGGAAAACTCTGTTTGGGGTATTCTAGAAGAGGTTATTCGCGAGCATCCAGTTCTATTAAACCGTGCACCTACACTTCACCGTTTAGGTATTCAGGCTTTCGAGCCAATCTTAATTGAAGGTAAGGCTATTCGTCTTCACCCATTAGTTTGTACACCATTCAACGCAGACTTCGATGGTGACCAGATGGCTATCCACCTTC
>CAMEKD010000131.1 GCA_945920825.1 uncultured Anaeroplasma sp. | reverse complement strand
TTGCCCGATGAAATGATTATGGGAATATTTGCACATGAAATTGGACATATAGCATTAGGACATGAAGAATCCAATGATGAAACGGAATCCGAAGCAGATTATTTTGCTAGGCATTTATTCGTTCCAATTATAATAGAGCTTGCTTATTTTCTAGCATTTTATTTACATCCGTAGATTTTGAATATGCGAATAAAGGGAGGTTGAAAAAATGTGTACTGCCGCAACTTATAAAAAAAATAATTTTTACTTTGGAAGAACTCTTGATTATGAATTTTCATACGGTGATAAAGTAACTATTATTCCGAGGAATTATCCACTTAAATTTCGATTCAAGGGTGAAATGAAGAATCATTATGCCATAATTGGAATGGCACATATTGCATTAAATTATCCTCTTTATTATGATGCCATGAATGAAAAAGGTCTTTGTATGGCCGGGCTAAATTTTGTTGGTAATGCTTGTTATCATGAAGAGGATAGTGATAAGGATAATATTTGTCAATTTGAATTTATTCCTTGGATTTTAGCGCAATGCCAAAATGTAAATGATGTAAGAGTTTTGCTTCAGAAAATGAATATGGTTAATATTCCATTTAGTAGTAATCTTCCGCTTGCGCAGCTTCATTGGCTAATTGCGGATAAAAATGAAGCAATAACGGTTGAGATTGTAAAAGAAGGAATTCATGTTTATGATAATACGGTTGGGGTATTAACGAATAATCCGCCATTTCCTTATCAAATGCAGGCGTTAAATAATTATTTACATTTATCACCCAAAAATCCTGTCAATTTGTTTTCGGCCGAGCTTGATTTAAAATGCTATAGTAGGGGAATGGGGGCCTTAGGCTTACCTGGAGATTTATCATCACAATCAAGGTTTATTCGTGTTGCTTTTGTTAAGATGAATTCAAAATCGGGAGAAAATGAATATGAGGAGTTAAGTCAGTTTTTTCATATTCTCAATTCTGTTGATCAGCAACGGGGCTGTTGTGAGGTTAAGGATAATGAGTTTGAAATAACTCTTTACACCTCATGCATGAATGCTGATAGAGGTATATATTATTATACTACTTATGATAATCATCAAATTTCAGGAGTTAATATGTTTAATGAAGATTTAAATAAAGTTGATTTGATTTCCTTTGAATTATTTTATGGTGAACATATTAATATGCATAATTAAGGGGCTGTAAAAAAGCCTAGCTTTTGAAAAATCAAATTCTAGGCTTTGCAGCCTTTTTATTTTGATTGAATTTCAATCGCAAATCCCCTAGGGAATTGAATACATTAATTAAATAATACAATTTTTTTGTGTCCTTGGCTTGGGATACTATGTACTAGGGAATTGTATTCCTTTCTTTTTTTCTTTTGTTTATATGGGGGACACATTCCCCATACCCTTTGGGAACTAATCAAAAGTTAATCAATAAGATTTTATTAAAAGTCAATCATAAAAATTTGAGTATAGCATATGTGCTTGGTAGAGAATTTTGTAAAAAGGTGATATAATTGATTAAATTTTATACTTTTTATTGGACATTATTATAGCATCAATGATTTTGATACCCTTTTTAAATCAAAAAGGTTATTGGTTCAAATAAGCATTAAATATAGTGTTCTATAGCATCGTTCAATAATCGCATTAAAAAAGAAGGAAAAAATGAAAATTAAATTTAATTTAGATTGTATCAAGCCAATGATTGATTGGCTATTAGAGTCAAAAAAGAATAACGTTCGAGATGAAAATAAATTGCGAGAGATTTTAAATATGCCTGATTACAAAATTGAGTTTGCTCGCTATGGTAGTCCCAATATTCCTGTATGTGGCATTAATTTAGAGGAAGCAGTTGATTTCTTCTTGAACTTTGACAAGAAGGATTTTAAAAACGAGCGATTACAATACAAGAAAGAATCCTTTTGACGTTTTATAATGAAATCGAGAAACAATTAAAAAAGATCAATATGATAACATCAATTTCAGAGCATGATTATGATGTGATTGAAACCTTAGTAAAAAACAGCCTTCCTGATGAGGCGACTAAGGATATTCCTGAGCTTAATATTATTTTAATTGTTTCCATTGGTAATTCAATGGGATGGCCGTATGATCATTATATTGATTATGACATTGCAAATCTTGATATGTTTGAAACAATGGAAGATTTTTTACACGTCACAGCCCACGAAATAAACCATCTTTTTGTTGGTCAAATGCTTGCACCAGAGGGAATTAAACCTGAAGATTTTTTTCTTCAAAATTTTGCCTATGAGGGATTGGCTGTTCATTATAATAATAATCTTAAAACCTTATATAAGGATAAGAAATATGATGATATAACTTATGGAATGGTTGTATCGGATATGGAATTCTATGAACGCAATTTTGATAAAATTTTTGAGATGATTAAAGCTGATTACTATGCTTGTAGGGGTAAACAATTAGAAGAGGTTGCAAATTTAGTATCATCACACTATGAGATATTTGAATTTATGGGTAAAAAAATTCAACAATATCCAACTTATTATTTTGGATGTTATATGTGGGGGCTTGTTGATTTACGATATGGCAAGGAAAAACTTTATGAAGCTATCGAAAAGCCTGAATTATTTGTCCAACTATATAATAGTGTTGCCGAGGATAAATATCGTTTATATATTATCTTATAGTGCTATTTCAGTTTATGAAGATGAATACTCCAAAATACTTGAAGAAAATGATAACAGACGCAATTGCGCTTAGTTTCGCACTGAAAATTGAAGACGGCAAGGTCATTAAAACAGAGCTTATAGATACCAACGGCTTTGGCTACGGTGCACTAGCTCGGGTACTCTCTACTTTGTAAGAAGATGTACTTATTTAGGGCGGTATTGGAAGCGCACAAATGGCGATGAGAAAAAACAAAATAAAGCTCTATAGCGGTGTTAGCAGTAAATGCTTTTGTTGCCGGTAATCTTGCTTTAAATCCCGATGTACATTTTAAACACCATGATCATGAAACGGGCGGAAAAACCCATATCTTAGTGACCAAAGCTTCGGTCACGGACATTCAGGGAATCATTAAAAATGTGAAAATATCATAGAATTGTAATCTAAAATATGCTATTATTGAATTAAAGGAGGCGATAATATTAGGAAATATATATGTACAGTCTGCGCTTTGTCCGGTATGCAAAGTCCCTGCGTGGAAGTTTGAAAAAATAGAAGGAGGTGCAAGATAATGGCAGATAAATATGCAGTACGAAATTTAAGGCTTTGCACAAAAAACTATCTTTGCCTTTATGTTTGCCCTACGGGCGCTCCGTGCTCTTGTTCAAAGTAAAGCACAGGCTGAAAACATAGCTTATAAGTTGCCCGATATACTTTCGAAGGCGGTTGCAAAATCGTCTCGACTTATGGCAGAAGACATTTGGCGGGAAGCGGGCTTTATGTTTCCGCAAAGCGCCAACACAAAAGAATTTTTAGAACAGATAAAATCATATCCCGATATTCTGACGGATGTGGTAGAAGCATTGCTTCAAAACATTAATTTCAATGAAAATATAGAAAGAAAAGAGGAAAAGAAAATGGCAAAATGGAAATGCACCGTATGCGGTTATATTCACGAGGGAGATACT
>CAMEKD010000130.1 GCA_945920825.1 uncultured Anaeroplasma sp. | reverse complement strand
TGATACAACTTCTTAATGCTCTGTTGTTCAATGATGGCTTGATAGATTTGCCAATTACTTTTCTTTTCCATTGTACATATTGCTTAGTCAAACAGCGAAAGCTGCTTTGGTAAGTTTTCTTTCTTTTCTTCTGTTTCCTTTGGAAGTTTGAGGTCATCAAAAGGATAGAGCCCTTCTGCATAAGCTTTGACGAGGTAGGCATGAGAGAGTGGCTTTGTCTCATCGTCCACATTGCAGCAGGTATTGTAGTCCAGCAAGACAATCGTTTTTGTTTCACTTGCCTTGCGTAGCCGTTCAATAATATACATTGCCCTGTGCTCCAACATCCATCGGTATGCAGGAATGTAAATCTGATGTTTTGCCTCCACATATCCTATTATTTCTGTTCCATGCACACCTTTCCGATGTCCCAGCACCCGTCCATGTTTACGTACCGTCCGCTTAATGTCCTTCATTGTATCATTGAGAAACATGGATATGTCAATATCCTCATTCTCAAATACCTTCAGCCCTTGCCATATACCTTCCACGCAAGTAGACGTATATCCCTCGCTGAATGGCACGGGAATATTACCATGCGGATAGAATGGGCTTAACCTAACCAATCCATCCTTCGCCTGACTTGTCACATCCGCAATGATGGCGTTGGGATATTTCTTGAGGATATTCTCTATTTTCTTTCTTTTAGATTCAATAATTATCATATTCGAAAAAGGATTTATTCGAAATACATGGAGCTGATGCGTTTTATTTCCGTTTCTATTATAGAATTGCTTTTATATAGATAATCCTCATAGCATTTAGGCAATGCTGATAATATATCCTTTTTAGCATCCGCCGTTACCTCAACTTTTTTCAATATCATATTATTCAATGATATTTTGTTCAAAGGTGTTGTGAGCAAATCAGTTGGTACTGCTGTAAAAAAGCCATTTTGCGAAAATCTTCTTTGCTCTCCCAAAGGAAAATTCTCCATCGTCATATTTGGGGGAGCTAAAAAGGCCTCTTTAATCAACGTAACATCTTTAATTTCAAAAGGATTGCTCTTGGCATTTGCATCATTAATACTTCCTTTGTAAATCATTATCCATAAATGACCATTTTTGTGCACAAACCCTTCATCTGCAGAAGCAAAGAATAATGCAGTTTCTAATCTCGCTGTCCAATCAAGCAATCTGCAATCAAGACCTAAATGTCGTCCAATTGACATATAAAACAAATCTTCATTATACGAAGATACCTTATATTGCATCCAACTTCTGTCTGCTATATAATCCTTATAATCTTGGAAACATTGTTTTTCACTGTCAAGTAAGTTGCCATTGATAGGTATCTTTCTGCCTACCATCGACAGCAACTCGAAACTATTACTCGCATGTCCTCTATAAAATAAATGGTATCCTTTCATTTGCAATAAAGATAATTTGCTTCTTAACGCCAATGAGTCTTTAAAATTTTCTATAATCATTTTCATTATATTCGTTATTTAGAAATCCACTAAAATAGGGGCGCCTACTCCTTCCTCGTGAAGTATCCAAATTCCATTTTCATTTTCGTTGTCTCGATGACAAATATAACTTATTAATGGATGTTCGGGAATAGTATTATCAACAATCTGCACTATTGCTGAGCCACATTCTAATACATTCATTCCATCATCGGAAGACTTCATTATCAGCTTACTGTTATTATATGATTCTTCGAATTGTTCTATGGTAAATGTTCCAACAAATCGATATTCTTTAAGAATCTGAGACATAGTCAAACCTCCTTTATGTAGAGCTGCCATTTTTCCAAGCCAATAGTTAGTTATATCAATAGAACGTTCCACACCCCATCCATTAAAGTGGCAAATAGCTAAGGCACGCATAGCCTCGAAGGATTCATTTGCTGCAGCTTTTTTCCACCAATACACGGCCTTTGAGTAATCCTTTTCAACGCCTTTACCGTGATAATAGCAAACTGCTAAATTATTTTGAGCATCAGAATCATCAGCTTCTGCTGCTTTGTGATACCAATACACGGCCTTTGAGTAATCCTTTTCTACGCCTTTACCGTGATAATAGCAAACTGCTAAATTATTTTGAGCATCAGAATCCCCTGCTTCCGCTGCTTTCTGCCACCAGTACACGGCTTTTGAGTAATCCTGTTCTACGCCTTCCCCCTTATAATAGCAATCTGCTAAATTAAATTGAGCATCAGAATTCCCTGCTTCTGCTGCTTTCTGATACCAATACACGGCATTTGAGAAATCCTGTTCTACGCCATGCCCTTCATCATAGCAAAATGCTAAATTTAATTGAGCATCAGAATCCCCTGCTTCCGCTGCTTTCCGATACCAATACAAAGCCTTACGAATATCTTGATAATCTTTTACTTGATCATATATCTCTCCGAGATAGAACATAGCCGTTTCGTCCCCTTTACTAGCTGCTTTATCCAACCAGTATATAGCCTTGCTGATATCTTTATTAATAATAATACCTTTATAGTATTCTAATCCTAATTCACATTGTTCTTCGGTATTTCCATAACAAGCAAGTTTCTTTAACCATTTTATTGATTCAATTGTATTATCCTTATACAAATGCCTTAAGGCATGTATTGCAATTGTATATCCTTGCTCTGCTGCTTTTGTTAAGTATTCAATAGCTTTATTCTTGTCCTTAAATAACAGCTCATACCTCTTTCCCAAATTATATAAAGCGGGAGCAAATCCTCTGTCTGCAGCTAACTGTAGATCTTCTTTGCTGTTGGAGCATACTCCTTTCCTGCAATAAGCAAAATTGCAACCAGATTGATACAATTTTTCAAATAGCACATCATTGTCATTAAATAATTCATCAGGATCATTTCGAAGGCGTAAACATAAACTGCATGCCGCATTAGCATCTCCCAGGTTTAATGCTAGATTATACCAATGCATGGCTTTATCAATATTCTTAGCAACACTCTCTCCTTTTTCATAAAGTTTGGCGAGTTCTATCATATCTCTTGTGTTGCCTTGACGAGCAGAATAAAGCAGTTTTGTTTCTTTTGATAAATTGAAATTCGCTCTGTTGGTAATTAAAGAAGGTATTAGCTGGCGATCTAAGTGACCATAATTAGCAACCATAATATAAGCCGAAATAATAGGGGCTATCTGTTTGTCATTCATGAAAGCGACAAGTCTTTTGACAATATCAAATTGTGGCTCTCTATTTACAAAATCATCAATAATAGTGGGATACGTCACACTAACCTTCAATACGAGTAAGATGAACACTGTTGCGTAATCATCAATGTATTCATTAAAATCTTCCAATGTCCTATTTTTATATCTAAACATTGGTGTGCCGAACTCCAGCGCAGGCTTTCCGTACAAAGATGGAACAAACATCCCATCATAATCTACCAGCATAACATTTCCATCATCTTTAACAACAATATTGTCTGGTTTTATATCACCATGGGCAAAATGCTTAGGAAGTAACCAACTAACAAATTCTTGAAATTTATTAGATAGTAATTCCCTTTTTGCCTTATCATCCTTAATCGTTAGAATGTATTCCTCTAAGCACACTCCTTCCACCCAATCCATAACAAGCACAGGAAACTCTGTTTCATCACTTTGTGAAG
>CAMEKD010000129.1 GCA_945920825.1 uncultured Anaeroplasma sp. | reverse complement strand
TAGCTACAGCCTCAAAGAGAAAGTCTGGTCCTCCATGGCTCATTCAAACTTATCCAGTATTCCTGCTATTTGGCTCTTAGTTACTTTACCAAATACCTCTCCGCCAATAGTCATTACTGGTGCAAGACCACAACAACCAACACATCGAACAGCTTCTAGAGAAAATTTACCATCCTCAGTAAGGCCATCGATATCTAAGCCCTTTTGTAAACCAAGTTCTTCGATAATCATATCTCCACCCTTAAGGTAACATGCAGTACCAAGGCAAACTTGGATATTGTACTTACCTGGCTTATTGAGCTTGAAGAAATGGTAGAATGTTACAACACCCCAAATAGTTGCAAGTGGGACATCGAGCAAGCGTGATACCTCATCAGCAGCCTCTCTTGAGATATAACCAATCTCAGACTGTACACGATGGAGTACCATAATAAGATTGCCCGGTTTGTTCTTCCACTCTTCGATAAATGAAAGTAGATCATCAGAAAACAAACTCTGTGACATAACTCCTCCTAAGTTTTATAATACAAATATATTACATTATTATTACCCACCTTATCAAATGTAATATTCATTTTGATGTTCTTCTATGTTACAAAAACAGAGTTTTAATATTATTTATTTGACCAAAATTGTTAATTTATATAATATCCTTCACATTAAAAGGATAAAAACAATGAATAATGATATGTTAATACGTGTTACACGCTACTATAGAGCCCTAAATAGATTAAGAGCCATCGGATTAGAAAAAGTTTTTGCACATAATCTAGCTGATGCAGCAGGAGTTTCTCCTGCAATAGTAAGAAAGGATTTTTCACTACTTGAAATACATGGACAAAAGAGAGGTGGTTACGAAATAAAGGAATTAATAGAAAGAATTGGTACAATTTTAGGTAAAGGCGATAGTCAAAACGTAATAATTGTTGGTTGTGGAAGAATAGGAAAAGCACTTATGAACTACCAAGGCTTCGAACCAGATGGAATAAAAATCGTTGCAGGCTTTGATACCGATCCAGTTGTATATTCTGATCCATCATCACCAATTCCAGTATATCCACTCTCTAGGCTTGAAGAAGTAATTAGAGTTCATAATGTCAAGGCCGCTATTATTACAGTTCCTGAATCAAGTGCTCAAGAGTGTTATATGCACCTAATAGAATGCGGAATCTTGGGAGTATTAAACTTCTCTCCAATAACAATTAAGCCACTAAGGAATAATTCAGGAATTCTTCCTATAGTACATAACATTAATATTGGCCTTGAACTTGAACAAATTTTCTACGAGCTACAATTTAAAAGCGAAAACAGTTAAAGCTTGATAAATCTTGCCATAGAAAATAGATATTGCTGGCAAAGGGCAGGATAAGGATTAAAGTATGATATATCCTTATTTGGGTAGTATTGATTTAAAACCTTCTTAATCCAAACATCGATTGGGAAGGCATCCATCCTATGATAGCCAAATAAAAGAATACATGCACTAACCTTCTTGCCTACTCCAGTAATAGTCATTAAGCGTTTTTCAGCTTCATCATAGCTTAAAGACTCTAAACCATTTAGAATATCAGCCTTTTCTATTGCATCCATTATATAGCGATCACGAAAGCCAACCTTTAATTCTTTAAGTTCATTAATTGAAGTTCTAGCTAGCTCCTTAGGAGTTGGAAATGAATAGTAATTCTTCTCAACTTCATGTCCATAATTTCTGCATAAAGCATCATAAAGCCCTTTAATACGTTTAATATTATTGTTTTGACTTAAAATAAAACTAATTAATGTAATCCATGGATCCTGACGCAGGATTCTAAGCTTTGGGAAATTATCAACAGCCTGTTTTAGTAATTCATCTTTTTCTCTTATTTCACACCTTGCCCTATCATAGTCAAAATCAAAATCATAATACATTCTTAAAAAATCATCGCTATAGAAGTCTGATTCACTTTGTACCCTATAAACCTTTTCATTTAATACGGCAGAAAAACAATCCTCTTCTTCACTCCAGCTAAAGCTCTGTCCACCAGTTAAAATCTCTCTAATATCATCCATATTTATTCACCAAGAGTTAATTTTAACGCAAAATGGTCAGAATAACCACTCTCAGAGGAGTTATCATATGCATTTGGAAAGCCATCCTTTGAAAGCTCAGGTAAATCCAAAATACGAAAACTATATTTGTTCTTATCAACAATACTTTTTGAGATTAATATTTTGTCATAGTAATACCACTTACCATTATAGTTATAGGTTCCATCCCTATTTAGAGGAAAGTAAATATCCTCTGTTGCATCATATAAAGCCTTTACATCAACTGAATTTGAATTACAAGAGACAAATAATGAATCAACACTATCAAAACTTCTTAACATATCATCGGTGCTAATAGTTGAATTAAAATCCCCTAGAACTATTACATTTTCATTTTCGTTTATCAAACTCTTAATATGCCTAGCTGTTTGAATTCTATCCTTTTTATTGTCAGAATCCTCTCCAATATTACTTTTTGCGTGAAGAGCAAATATTTTATAGCAAACATTATTTTTAAATACAGAAAGGGAAATAAAAGGTCTAGCAGAACCACTATTGTGCACTTGAACATCATGTGGTTTTATCTTACTAATAAAACCCACCGTATTCGGAATATTATCTAACTTAGCTAAGCCATAATAAATATAACCACGACGCCTCATTCCACTATCTAATAAGGATTCTAAAACCCTTTGGCTTTCAACCTCTTGGAAAAATAAAATATCTGCATCAAATTCTTCTTTCTTAAATAAAGTACAATAAAGCTCTATCCTCTTTTTAAAATCTCTTGCAGTATATCCACTATTAGGCCTATAGGAGGAGTGCTCAGTTTTATCATCGATATCATCAAATAGGTTATACAAATTATAAGTAATGACAGATAGATTACTATCCTTCTTTTCTAGGTCTCCTTTACATGATAGCAGGGAGAAAATTAAAATTATTATTAATAAAAGGTACTTCATATTAATAATACACATAAAAGAGAAAAAAATGATAAAATAGGCTATGGCCTCTTCAATTGCAGTTGTTGAATATCTTGTTGATAATATCTTTGAGTGTGGAGAAATTACCTACAAAAAGATGTTCGGTGATTATTGTATATACATCGATGGAAAAGTATTAGGATTTCTTTGTGATGATGTCTTCTATGTTAAAAGAACAAAAATCGGAGAGGAAAGATTTCCAGAGCTTGAGAAAGGTTATCCATACGAAGGTGCCTCTTTGTACCCAATATTAGATATAGAGGATAGAGAATTTTTAATTACTTATATAAATACTATAAAAGCTTATCTTCCAGAGAAAACAAAAAAGAGGCCGAAGCCTCTTTAATTAAAGATCTGATTTACTATTAATTATTCTTGATATTAAGCCATATTCTAGAGCTTCATCACTAAATAGCCAGTGGTCACGCTCTGTATCTTTTGAAACCTCTTCAACGCTCTTTCCTGTAGCATCTGCAATAATTGTATCAAGTTTCTTTCTTAATCTTTCAATTACATTTGCATGAATTAATACATCACTAGTTACACCCTTCATCTTTGAAAGTGGCTGATGAATTAAATAAGATGAGTTTGGAAGACCTACTCGTCTCTCTTTTGGTACAGATAATAGTACTAAT
>CAMEKD010000128.1 GCA_945920825.1 uncultured Anaeroplasma sp. | reverse complement strand
CCGACTTAGCTCAATTGGTAGAGCAACTGACTTGTAATCAGTAGGTTGTGGGTTCGATTCCTATAGTCGGCACCACTTAGGATTTAACACTGGATTTATTCAGTGTTTTTTATTTGTTTGTGATATTTTACACAAATGGCTTTTAAATGTTTTTTTCTCATATTGAGGTAATAGTAATTTCAATATCTAGGAGATAATGAATTAAAAAACGTTGTTTTATAGAATTTCATACCATTAAATAAATTTTGCTGAAAGTTGACTTACTATTCGATTTGTTATATACTTTTAATCACCTAAAAAAAGAGGGGATAACTATATGAAATGTAAGAAATGTGGCTTTGATACACCAAATAATTCTAATTTTTGTAGTCATTGTGGTTCTCCAATGGATTTTGATGATGAATTTATAAATATAGATTCTAAAATAGAGGAAGAAAAGAATGAAGAACACACAAAAAATGCCAACGAAAATATGAATCAAATGATGAATATCGATATGAGTAGAGCATCTATTGGCTGGTATTTTTTAGGATTTTTCTTTCCTTTAGCCGGAATCATTATATTTTTCTTATTTCTCTATAAAAAACCAGATTTGGCATTTAAAGCAAGAAGAGGTGCAATACACGGGTTTATACTTTCTATTGCATTAACCTTTTTGTTCATCATAACAGTTTCTTTAAAGGGAGGTTTATAAAATGAATGATAATGGAATTTATGACGAAATTTATGGAAAATTAATCAACATTATAAACATTATTTTCATTGCAGGATGGGGAATTGTTACCTTAATTGAATTCATTATAGGCATTTTTATTATACAAAACCCTGATTTTACTAAGGAACTATTCAAAGGCTATTTCCTACCTTATGTAATAGCACCTGCAGGCAGTAATTTGGTTGTCATTATTGTTACTTTGATCCTTTTAAAATCAAAAAAAATTCAACCACGCATTAAGAACTATGTTGTCATTACAAGCTTATTTTTAATTGCTTTAGTATTAGCACTCGTTCATCATTATTTCTTAGCTATGCTAGGTGGATTTGTCATCCCAATTTTGGTTTCTATATTATTCTTAGATTATAAGACCTTTACCTATGGAAATGTTTTATCTACCTTAGGCATTTTGACATCAACAATTGCTAATATGTTCTTAACCCCAGAAACAGAAAGAAGTGGCAATCTTTACACTTGGGGTAGCGCAATTATTGTATTATTAATTTGTATTCTTGTAGCCATTATCGTATTCTTAGATGTTCAAATTCATAGACAAAGAGAAAGAATCTTGGTTCAAATGAAAAGTGAAAATGCAAAATTAGTTAAGGAAAATAGAGCGGATGGTCTAACAGGCCTTCAAAATCATACAAGCTTCTATAATGTCCTTGAGGCAAAGCTTTCTAAAGCAAGAAGAGATAAAAGAGGCTTTGCGATTGCAATGCTAGATATTGATGACTTTAAAAACATTAACGATACCTATGGTCATGGTGTTGGCGATGACATTTTAAAATATGTATCCGATACTATAGTTACTGCAATTGATAAGTGTGGTGTTCCATTCCGTTATGGTGGTGATGAATTTGCCATCATCTTTAATAACCCAAACCCAGAAGCGAATGTTGCTGCACTTGAGGTATTAAGAAAGGCTGTTGCAGATAATGATTCTTTATTCTTAGATGGCACAAGAGTTTCCTTATCCATTGGCTATTATAATGTCAAGGAGGCTCAAATGACATCAGAAGAAATTTTCTATAGAGCAGACCAAGCTTTATATCAAGCAAAATATAATGGAAAGAATCAGGTATATCCAGTATACTAGATAAAATTCGGGCATTTCTAAGAAAAGAAAGCCTCTTTAAAATTTTTGGTTGTTTGTAGTTGGTAACAACTAATCGTTTGATAGATTTTAAAAAAAGGAAATCAATCCCTTCTGAAACTTGGTTGGTAGATTTCCTTTTTTCTATGGCAAATAACTTTTTAAATGCAATTATTTCTCTTTCTTCGTTTTATTATCGCAGTATCGGCTTTAGATAATGGGACATGTCGTTGAAAATGTACATAACCCTAGATCGTGAATAGTGGAAATTTCCATACCCATAGGATATACGTATTATTTTTCTTATGAAATTATCTAGTGAATTATCTACCGCAAACCATCTTTTTGTGGTAAACTATAAGAGACGAGGTGATATTCTATGCGTAAAACAAAAATAATTTGTACTCTTGGTCCTGCATGTGATGACGAAGAGATGTTAAAGAAAATGATTTTAAATGGTCTTGACTGTGCAAGATTAAATTTCTCACATGGTACTCATGAGGAACAAAAGGTCAGAATGGATCGTGTAAAGAAGGTAAGAAGTGAGCTTGGTGTACCACTACCTATATTACTAGATACTAAGGGTCCTGAAATTCGTGTAAGATTATTTAAGGATGGCAAGGTTGAGCTTAAGGAAGGTCAAGAATTTACCTTCTGTAGCGATTATGATATGGTTGGCGATGAAACTAAGGTAGGCTTAACTTATCCTGATTTAGCTTTATATGTTAAAAAGCCAGGCACATTAATCCTTGCTGACGATGGTAAGGTTGAATTTGAGGTTCTTCGTGTTGAGGGGAAGAATATTGTTACAAAGGTATTAAATAACGCAACATTGTCCAATCGTAAATCTATCAATATTCCAAATGTTATTGTAGATATGCCATATATTTCTGAGGTTGATAGAAGTGATTTAATTTTTGGTATTCAAGAATGTGTAGATTATATTGCTGCATCCTTCGTAAGAAGACCAGAGGATGTATTAGCTGTTCGTGAATTATTAGACAAATATGATACTTCTGGAAAGATTCGTATTATTTCTAAGATTGAAAATACGGAAGGTATTTCTAAGATGGATGAAATCATTGAGGTATCGGATGGTATTATGATTGCCCGTGGTGATATGGGTGTTGAAGTTCCATTCAAGATGCTTCCAAAGATTCAAAAGGAAATAATTGAAAAGTGCTACAAGAAGGGTAAGCTTGTAGTTACTGCAACTCAAATGTTAGATTCCATGCAGCAAAACCCAAGACCTACTCGTGCTGAGGTTTCCGACGTCGCAAACGCAATTTATGATAAGACTGTAGCTATTATGCTATCTGGAGAATCTGCTGCAGGTAAATATCCATTTCAATCTGTTACAGCTATGAAGGATATAGCTGAATATACAGAATCCAATATCGATTACAGGCATAGATTCTGGGAATGCAACCTAGATTTAGGTGAGGATTTCTTATCTTCTATTTGTAATGCTGCAGTATCCTGTGCATATCAAATGCATGCAAAGGCAATCATTTGTGTTACAAATGCTGGTCAAACTGCATTTAAGCTTTCTGCTTATCATCCTGATTGTCCAATTATTGCATTAACTGTTGACAAAAAGGCATGTCGTCAGTTAAATTTGGCATGGAATGTTTATCCTATCTATGCAGAAAAGAAGAATTCTGTTGATGAATTGTTCGAATATGCATTGCAAGAAGCATTAAAGACAGGACTCGTATCTAAGGGAGACCGTGTAATTATTACAGGTGCATCCTCTATTGTAGGTAATGCAATTACAGATACAATTAAGCTTCATGAAATCTAAAAGCGATAAGGCCCTATAAGGGCCTTTTCATTTTTT
>CAMEKD010000127.1 GCA_945920825.1 uncultured Anaeroplasma sp. | reverse complement strand
TGTACCTGCTGCTGTACAGGTTGGAGCTGTTGTGATTTCTGATGCTATAGTTGCCTCTTCTATAATCGTATGGCTTGCATCATTTTGACAAACAAGTGTTGCAGTGCATTTTGAATTATCACTAGACCACACATAAGTTGCATCACCATAAGTATGACCAATGCTTGGTACGCTTAAGGATTCTAAAGTAACTTCATTATGATTTGTATCATAAATAGCGCCACAATCATCACAAATATAATAAGCATTATGACCATTATTCTCACAGGTTGGCGCTAAAGCATCAACAAGATTTAGCTTGTGAGAAATATTTAATGCTAACGTTGTTGCACTAAAGCCATCTAAATCAACGATAATCTTTGTAGCATTATCACTACAGTGTAGGGTTACTCCATTGGTTTTAGATACTGTAATTACACCATCTTCTCTTTCATAAACACTAGAATCAAGTGAATTAAAATCATTAAATGCGACATCCTTAGTCGTATCATCATTATAGATAATCGTTACAATTAGATTCGATAAATCTAGGCTATCGCATGCAGTATAGTTTAAATTTAAAGATTGCTTAATAGATAAGCCTATAATACATTTTGGTAGAACCTTAACTGTAACTGCAGCGGATGCATAAGAAAGGATAGTTTCCTTATAACGGAAATAATAATTTCCAACAGCTACATTTTCCATAGTTGTTCTGGTAACATCCATCCAATTTAAACCATCTGTAGAATATTCCATAGCTGTAGTAAGCCCTGTAATTCTACCGGAATCTACTCCCATAGTGGATTGCATAGATGCTTGAATGGTAGTTGGAGCATCTGCTTTAGATTTTAGCTTATAGAAGTATACATTCAATGCATCAGTTGATCTTCCTGGTTTTTCACCAGTAATGTCCAAATAATATGTTCCCCAACTTGAATACCCTATAGTTGCCGCAGAATCCGTAAATGCTACTGTTAAGTTTTGTGCTGTTGTAGAAAGAACTTTACTTGATAGACTTATATAATAATTTTCTGAATGAATTCTATAATTCGTATTATTTTGGGTTACAGTCCATAGCATTGCATCACTTGGATCTACTTCAATATAGCTTGCACCAGATAGAGTCTTTACTGTCACATTTTGACAGGATCCTGCATTGCTTCCGCTAACTAACGCATTTGCACTACCTGCACTACTGCTACTTACAATTAAATAGCTTGCACCATCTTCAATAGAATCTGTAAGCACATAGGTTTTAACTCCAGATCCTACTGGAGTTTCCGTAACATAGCCTACACTATCCTCTGTCTTTTTGTTATTAAACTTAGGTACAACAAAGAAATAATATGTTGTTTCATTTGATAAACCACTTACGGTAATATTGGTACTTGTTGTTTCTTGATAATAGGTAGTTGATGATGAATTAAAATCATTAACTAATCCATAATATACCTCATAGCTTGAAATCGTATTTGCTAAGTTATAAGAGCTAGAATACGTATTCGACCATGATAAATTCCAACTTAAATCTACACTCTTATCGGCAGCTATACAATCTAAGGACATACAAATTGGCTGTAATACAATATCATATGCATTCTTAGATGCATCCCATGAATTTTGCATGATATCACTTGAGGAGGATGTATCAATGGTATAAGGATTTTCTGTTGAGATGATGGTAAGCTCCTTGCTATCCTCGTTTACAAGTGTCCACACAACAGTTTCATTTTCCTTATTTGCCTTTTGAGTTGCAGAAAGTGTAATATCTGTTGTACCCCGAGTATCAACAATATAGGAATCTCCATATACTGTACCACCACTAACCTGGAAGTCTTGGTTTACGAAAACTGTAACTGTTACAATTCTTTCGCTATCCTTCATTGCCATACCACCACCAATGGTCGTTGGAGCTATGGTTGTGCTTGCGCAAGAATCTCCTGTGTTATAGGTAATATCAGATAAATTGGAATATTCAAATTCAACCTTTACTGGTGTTAGGCTCGAATTGCCAGATATTGCCATAGAATCGGATGCAATTGGAGCATAGGTAACTCCATTTTCATCCTTAACTAAAGCAACCTGCTTATAGGTTAGAGTACCCTGTGAGCCATCTTCATTAATTAAGGATCCTGTCTTTGTTGCTGCAAATACAGAATCATCCTCACTTGCCTTATAGCAGGAATCCTCAACCTTAATTGCATTCGCAAGAGCTGCTGTCTTACCTGTTACTGTGCCATATACACAGCCCTCAAGCGTTACAGAGCCAGAAGAATATACATAGGCATCCTGTTCTTCTACTGTATCGCTAGAAAGATATACATTGTCTAATAAAATTGAGTTTGTACAAACTAGGGTAGAATCATTATTACCAATACCACCACCAGAAAATGTACCATTCGTTGTTGCATTACCTGCAACAGTTGAATTAATTACATATAAATTACCATTCTTACAGTTATTGATACCTCCACCAATTTCCTTTGAGGTATTATTTGCAATCGTGGAATTGTAAATATACATATAAGCATTTGTGCCATTCCCCTTGTTGTTACCAGTGTTTTCTCCACCGCCACCACCATAGGATAAGCTTCTATTTTCAGAAACGGAACAATTATCTAAAATAAATGTACCTTGCTGATTTTGGAATCCAGCACCATATTCAGCAACATTTCTTGTAATTGATGAATTGGTAAGTACAATTTTACCTCCAACGGTATTTCTTATACCACCACCATGAGTGGATGCTGAACCTGAATTAGAGATTTGTGATTTATCGATATAAAGCGTGGAATTATTTGAGGTTGCACTATCGCTTGCTCCATTAACGATAGCACTATTTCTTCCACCCTTAATGATACAGTTGTTCATATGTACTGTTGCATTTTTTGCAATATAGAATAGTGTGTAATTGGATGCATTGCTATTGATTACACCCTGATCGGTTGTACCTGTAACTAAAGCACGAATGGTCTTTCTTACACCATCGTCATCTAAATCACCATCTAAGGTTGTACCATTTGTTAATGTAATCGATGCTGTAACAATAATTTCATCATACTCTGGTGCTTCAAGTGCACTCTTTAATTCTGCTTCTGTAGATACTTCCTTTGATAAACCATATACATGAGTAGAAGGATTTGAGAATAAAGAAAAGACAAGCACAAAAAGGGCAACCAATACTGCAACTACAGATAAAACTTTGGTTACCCATTTTCTAGTTGTCCTTTCTCTTGTACTCATAAATCTCACTCCTACGTTTTTGAAGAATAAAAGCCAGTCCCCCAATATAATCGGCAACTGGCTAGCCATCTCCCTATGGCCCCTTTAGCTTTGCGTCGCTAGATTACTCTAGTTTTGCCTTTATCACTTTTTCTATACTTGTGTTTTCATAAATATTCTATATTTATGTATATCACAAAATAAAAACGTTTTCAATATTTTAGAAATGAAAATAATCTCTAAATTTATTGTCTGTTTTTTGAATAGGTACAATAACATAAATATTGTTTATGTAACAGATAAAGCCTTCGTTATAATACGAAAAAAATAGAAATCAATGCAAAAATATTGTGATGCTTCCCAACCCAAAAGAAAAGAAAATCACAACTAAATCATGATTTTCTTTTGTTCTCCTGTAATAATTTTTATTGCATTATTAAGCTTATTTATTGTTGCATGGCTTGTAATATATCTTTCTCCATCAAGAGTAA
>CAMEKD010000126.1 GCA_945920825.1 uncultured Anaeroplasma sp. | reverse complement strand
AGCTAATGCAGTACCTCCTGTAGCAAGTAAATCATCTACGATTAATACCTTGTCACCTTTACTTAATGCATCCTCATGAATACATAATGTATTCGTTCCATATTCTAAGGAATATTCCTCTGTAATTTGAGCTCTAGGAAGCTTGCCAGGCTTTCTTACAGGTACAAAACCAAGCTTTAGCTTTGCTGCAACAGGTGCACCAAATAAGAATCCTCTAGCCTCAGGCCCAACGATTATGGTTGCACCAATCTCCTCTGCAAATTTTGCAATTTCCTCTGTGGTGTATGCAAATGCTTCTCCATTTTCAAGTAGAGTTGTAATATCTCTAAACATAATTCCTTTTTTAGGAAAATCAGGAATAGTAACAATCGTATCTTTTAAATTCATTTGAATTTTACCTCCAAATTCAAAAATATATAATATTATAACATAATATTTTATATTCTTAAAGTTTTTACCCAAAATTTAAAGCATTTTCAAGGCTATTTATAGCATATTTTTTATAAATATGATAAAATGATTCAAGAGGTGAAAAGGATGAAACCATTAGCTTATAGAATCCGCCCAAAATCATTTCATGATATCGTTGGACAAGACCATTTGGTTGGACCAAAGGGTGTAATTACAAAAATGTTAGAAAATAAATCTTTATTTTCTATAATTTTATATGGCCCTGCAGGCTGTGGTAAAACATCCATAGCCCAAATTATAGAATCCTATTATCCATTATCTAGTTTTTCCTTTAATGCATCTATTGATTCAAAAGCGAAGCTTAAGGAAATTGCAGACGCAACAAAATTCTATGAATCTACTATATGTGTCATCGATGAAATTCATAGAATGAAAAAGGATGTACAGGACTTCTTACTCCCCTATGTTGAATCTGGTCAATTAACCATCATAGGTCTTACAACAGAAAATCCATATAGAAGTATAAATCCTGCCGTACGTAGTAGATGTCATATTTATAGAATGAATGAAATCAAAAAGAGTGATGTCATTTTACTTCTTAAAAAGACGATTAAGGATGAAGGATTAAAGGAAATGAGCACAGATATATTAGAATATATCGCAACCGTATCCTCATCAGAAATAAGAAGTGCACTCAATATGCTTGAGATTGCGAATATGTTAGAGTCTGAGGATTTAACTTTAGAAAATGTTTCAAATCTTATAGGTAAAAAAGCTCTTCAAATAGATGAAGAGGGAGAATACTATTACGATTGTGCAAGTGCTATGATTAAATCCATTCGAGGTAGTGATCCGGATGCTGCACTTCACTATCTAGCAAGGCTTTTACAGACGGAAGATTTAGTCTTTATTACAAGAAGATTATTATGTAGTGCATATGAAGATATTGGCTTAGGTAACCCAAATGTTGGGCCTAGAGTATATGCTGCATGTGAGGCTGCGTTATCCTTAGGATTACCAGAAGCAAGGCTTCCCTTAGCCTTTGCTATTGTCGATTTAGCGACAAGCCCAAAATCAAATTCTACCTATCTTGCGATAAATGATGCACTAAAAGATTTAGAAAAGCTTTCCTCTATGAAAATACCTCCACATATTTTAAACAAAGAATTAAAAAGTGGAAAATACGAATATAAATATCCTCATGATTATTATCATGATTATTGTCATCAGCAATATATGCCTGATGCATTACTTGGCAAAAAATATTACAAGCCTAAGGATACCTCATCCTATGAAAGATCCATTAAGGAATATTTAGAATTTTTAGATAAGCTAGAAGATAAAAAACGAGAAAATTAATTCCCGTTTTTTTCTTCTTCTATTGTTCTATTCACCATATCTAAATCTGTTGAAATTAAAACAGGGATGATGATTGGACTTCTCTTGGTTTCCTTATAAATGTAATGAGAAATTTCATTCTTTAAGCCTGTTTTGTATTCACTCCAGTTAATAAATCTAGAGCATAGATATTTTTCTGAAACTAAATAGAATAATTCTTTAATTTTAGAAATTAAGGATTCACTATCCTTTGTATAGGTAAAGCCCTTCGTAACTACCTCAGGACCTAAAAGGATTGTTTTCGTTCTTGGATTAATATTCGCTGTAATTAAAATGACACCATCCTCTGCCAAAAGCTCACGGTCACGCATAACAACCTCACCAACATCCTTAAATGCCTTACCATCAATCAATACCTCAGCAACAGGCACATCGCCTGTTACACCAATGTATTTTCCATCCTGAAAGGATAGGATATCTCCTTGATCTGGAATTAATATTTCACTATCTTTATATCCAATACATTCGGCAACAATTCTTAAGGCATATTGATGACGATATTCACCAATGACAGGAATGATATATTTTGGTTCTAAAATATTAATCATTTCCTTTATTTCCTCTCTATTCGCATTAATTTGAGGTAATAAAGTTGAATTGAATTCTAATACCTTAGATGTAATATGATAAATGATATCTAAGGTCTTGGATGCCATCTTTTCCGTACCTAGAGTAGGTGGTGTTAAAACAATAACTGTATCCTTTTTCGTTAAATGAATTAATCGATCGACACCCTTTGCCATTCTTTGTAGCATAAAGAATGGTTCATGACGATTCCCTGTGACTAGGATAACTAAATTCTTATCCTCGTTGGTAATTCCATTCTTCTCATCGATGAATTTTAAATTAGCAAAGTTCTCCTCTGGGATATTTAAATATCCTAAATCGATTGCCTGTGCTACCATTTTTTGTGTTTTTCTTCCGATGATGGCAATCTTTCTACCATAGCCTATGGCAATATCACAAATTTGCTGAATTCTTAAGATATCACTTGAGAATAAGGAAAATATTAATCGGTCATTGCTTTGATTAAATACATTTTTAATTCTTGTTTTAAACTCTAAAATTGTACCACGGGATTGCTCATTATTCGCACCTAAGGATTCCGTTAATAAAGCTAATACTCCTTCTTTTGCAAATACAGCTAAAGATCGAAACATATGCGCATAATCCATATGCGAATTCTGGTCAAAATTGTAATTACTTGTATAAATGATATATCCATCATCACTCTTAAGTGCTATACCATAGCTTTCAGGTAAATTGTGGCTTACTTCAAAGAAACGAATTGTGACATCCTGAAACTTAAGTGCCGTTTTCGAAGTTACCACCTCTAAAGAGGCTTTAGAATAATCGACATTTTGGTCGTCCTTCAAAATATCACCTAAAACTGCCATCGTGTATTTAGAGCCATAGATTCTTAAATCTGGCTTTTCCTTTAATAAATGGATTACTCCGCCAATATGGTCCATATGGGCATGAGATAGGAATAATCCTTGAATTCTACCCTTATTTTCTGATAAATAGGTTAAATCGTTAACAATAATATCTACACCATAGGAATCCTGGTTTGGATATTTCATACCACAATCCATAACAAAAATCATATTATTGACTTCGATAACATATAAATTTTTGCCATCCTCTTGAACTCCACCAAGAGCAATAAAATTAATCTTACTCATAATAAAAAATACTGCCTTTGTTTGTTAATTAGGGCTCCTCCATTCTTCATTTTTAAGAATCGTATCTTATTGGTTTTATTATACATCGTTTTTTTGGATTAAACAATAGCATTATTCGAAAACAAAAGGCACCGAAGTGCCCTTCATCTTGTCTCGATTCAGATTACTTAGCGAAGTGGTCAACGCCAATTTCTACAACTAAGCCCTTAGTAGCTGTGAATGTATGGTTTTCTAGATCTTCGTTCCAGATTCCCTTCTCAACAGCTTCCCAATCCTTAGCAGCTAAAACCTTGAAC
>CAMEKD010000125.1 GCA_945920825.1 uncultured Anaeroplasma sp. | reverse complement strand
AGTTACTGACATTTTATTCACTCCTTTTATCGTTATATTTATTTAATTATAACCTATAAACAAAAAGAAATAAACGGGTTTTCGACACTTGTAAACTAATTATAGAATACTTAAGATATCTTTTATAGATGAAATGGTAATACAATCCTTTTTTTCTTTAGATAATAAAATGCCATCTATACCTACCTTCTTAGCTCCCATAATATCCGTATCATATCTATCCCCAATCATAATATATTCCTCTATATTATCATCCTCTATATCCTTGATAATATATTCAAAGAATTCCTTATCTGGCTTATTATAGCCAATACATTCGGATATATAAATTTTTTCAAAAAAATTATATATCCCTGCTTTTTTAAGTCTTTTTATTTGAACCTGATTCATTCCATTAGATGCAATAAAAAGTCTATATTTTTTAGATAATTCTTCTAATACATCTACTACTCCATCAAATAAATCTGCTTGGTATTTTAAGGATTCCACATAATATTTGTTAAATAGGGAGATATCTCCATCCATACCTAAATACTCCATAATTTCCTTAAATCTTTTTTCTTGAAATTCAATTCTTGTCATTTCCCCTTTAGCAAATTGATTAAATAGATTTTCATTTAAAAAGCTAAAATAAGAAATCTCCTCTTTTTTTGGAATATAAGCCTTAAAATGCATCATAGTATCTATAACTGCATTTGCCTCACCCTTATTAAAATCCATTAATGTGCCATCTAAATCAAATAATATATATTTCATATACTCCCTCAAAAAAAGGACCATAAACGGTCCAAAATTATCGAAAAGAAATCTTATGATTCAATGGAGAATCATATCTTAATTCCGTAATTAATCCATCAGAATCATCTACCTTAACATATACAACTCTACCTGTTGCAGAGCCATCCACAACATATTCTATGTAAAGTGCGGGCAAATTATCTGATTTTGATAAGAAATAATCGGTTTTAACGCCCTTCTCCTTCAAGCCTAAAAAGCATTTATCATAGAAGCTACAAACATTATTATATCCGCTAACTATAGTACCATCCTCTAAATATAGCTTACAATCATCACCAATAAGCTTTTTGAAATTATCTGCATTTTTAATATAATAGCCAACACCTAATTCCTCTAGAGCCTGTAAAACTAAAATTTCATGAGAATCATAATTCGCTCTTGGTACATATTCTAAGCCCTGGTAGGTATAGTAATAATCATCCCCCTTTAAGGCTAAGGATGATAATCTTCTTGCTTCATCCTTAGAACCAATTCCAACGCATGCAAAATAACAGGATTGTCCATAAATAAAGCTTTTTGCGATTAAAACATGCCTTTCAAATTCAGTCATCTTTACCTGCTCTGGAGCTAAGGATGAACGAACTAGGATATATACAACATCATATCCTGTACGACCTGTAATGGATACACCTGTTCTTACATCATAATCCTTTGAAAAGCAAAAAAGCTTTAAATTACCCTCTTCATATTCAGCAACATAATCTACTGCCATTTTGTATAAATCTTTATTGGTTAATACATCGCTATCACTATAGGATGGGATGCCTTCTATCCATTTTGACATAAACTTCAACTCCTTAGATAAGATTATTTTATTATAACAATAAATCATTTAAATTTTAAGTAATAATTATACTTTTTAAGAAAAAAAGATAGAAAGGTGGCTTATAGCCACCAACTATTCTTCCATTTCCCATCCTTGGCACATTTTAATGGCTTTATGCCATTTTTTAACATATTCCTTCTTTTGGTTCTTATCCATAGATGGATTATAGCATGCATCATATGCCCATATGCCTTTTATTTCATCGATGGATGCCCATACCCCAACCTTTAGTCCAGCTAAATAAGCAACACCTAAGGCAGTTGTTTCCATAACCTTTGCACGCTCAACCCTACATTCACATACATCGGCTTGGAATTGCATTAAGAAATTATTCTTAGATGCACCACCATCAACCTTTAAATTTAAAATTTCAAGGCCAGTATCTTGCTTCATTGCATCCATTACATCCATGGTTTGATAAGCAATACCCTCTAAGCAAGCACGAATAATGTGATTTCTATTGCATCCTCTGGTTAAACCAAAGATTGTACCTCTTGCATACATATCCCAGTGTGGTGCACCAAGACCTGTGAAGGCAGGTACGACATATACCCCATTATTATCTTTAACCTTTCGGGCAAAATATTCACTATCTGAGGAATCTGTAATTAAGTGTAATTCATCCCTTAGCCACTGTACAACAGCACCACCAACGAAGACAGAGCCCTCAAGTACATATTGAATTTTATCGTTATAGCTTGCAGCAATGGTAGTCACAAGTCCATTCTTACTTTCAACATAATGCTCCCCAGTATTCATAAGCAAGAAGCATCCAGTACCATAGGTATTTTTTATATCTCCTTCATGGAAGCATGCTTGACCAAATAGGGCAGACTGTTGGTCACCAGCAACACCGGCAATAGGAATTTCATATCCAAAAATAGATACCGTACCAAAATCATCACTAGATTTCTTTACTGTAGGAAGACATGAAAGGGGAATGCCAAAATAATCACAAAGCTTTTGATCCCACTCAAGCTTTTTAATATTAAACAGCATAGTACGTGAAGCATTTGTATAATCTGTGGCAAAAACCTTACCCTCTGTCAATTTCCAAATCAACCATGTATCTACTGTACCAAACATAAGCTTACCCTCTTGTGCAAGCTTTTTTGCGCCTTCAACATTATCTAAAATCCATTTCATTTTTGTCGCAGAAAAATACGCATCTAATACCAATCCTGTATTTTCCTTTATATAATCCTGAAGCCCATCCCGTCTTACCTCCTCAACAATAGAGGATGTTCTTCTACACTGCCATACAATGGCATTATAGATTGGCTTTCCGGTTTCTTTATTCCAAGCAATTGTAGTTTCTCTTTGATTGGTAATACCAATCGCTAAGATATGCCACGGCCTGATACCACACTGAGCAATTGCCTCTGTCATAACAGAGTACTGGCTTGCGTAGATTTCCATCGCATCATGCTCAACCCAGCCTGGGTGAGGATAGATTTGCTTGAATTCCTTTTGAACCTCTTGGACAATTTTACCAGAATTATCAAATACTACAGCACGAGAGGAGGTGGTACCTTGATCTAGTGCGATAATATATCTTCTTTTCTTTGTTTCTGTCATAGTTTCTCCTATAAATCTCTAGAGGATATAATATTTACATCCGTACCTAATATATTTTTCATAATGATGTCTCCACATTTTACTGGAGATTTTACTTGAATTTTATCTAATTCCTTCATAACATCAAACATAAGCTTTTTAGAAATAGGCTTATCTGTTCTAACAGGTAATCTTTTTAAATCAGAACCTAAAAGAACTACAGTTGAGGTAATCACTCTTTTTGGATCGAATACCTCACAAAGCCCATAGGCCTCTCCTTTAGGACAAGAATTCCCGCTAACTTTTTTTGATACCTCATCGACAGTTAAATGACAGCCTCTAGGGCATGTAATACATATGATTTCCTTCATGTTAATCACCTACCCTTACGATAATAGAATCTACTACATCCATAAGCTTTTCCTTAGGGATTCTTATAGATTCCATCTCACCTGGAGCTAAATGTAATTTCTTTACCTTAGCCAATACCTTACCACCAGATTCTGCATATAAATATTTATCCTTCATTACCCTCTTTACCCTAAAGAAGTTTTTAAAGAATCCCCCAAAATTAGGAATTTTCAATTTTGAGGAAATGTATTAGAAAAATCTTCTTCCTTCCTTAAATTAA
>CAMEKD010000124.1 GCA_945920825.1 uncultured Anaeroplasma sp. | reverse complement strand
GTCAATATTATTAAAAATGAAGTTTTTCTATAATAACTATTTAAAAACACTTAAAAATCATTTATGATTGAAGTAGAAATAACGATTCAATTACAAGGAGGAATTATGGCAAATACTGGCTTAAAACCCTATACAAAACAATTCGAAGAAAATATAGATAATGGCGCTAAAATGTATGTAAATTTATGTTCTATTGATGCAAATACAATCGTAGAATTACCAATTTTTACAACATTTGGTGAACGTCAATTAGAATTAAAATTGTATTATAATTATCAAGATAGAAATGTGCTAGGATTCTTTGGAAAGGGAGCTCGTCTGAACATATTCAAATCGATTCGTTTAAATAATAATATTATGACCGTTACAAATTCTGATGGTTCTATGGATGATTATACTTGTTATGAGATTTGGAATTATGAAACGAATTGTAAGATGAGAAGAATACAAGATGGACTATTACATTACGATTTACAGGATAGAAAAGGAAATATCTATGTATTTGACAGTGCGAATGCAAAATTCCCATCCAAGATTAAAAAGAAAAACACAACAATATATACATTAAATTCAAATAGTGGAGTAGTAACTACAATAAATAATGGTATGGGCGATGAAATCGCATTTATATATGATAGCTCTCATATCGTCACAAGTATAACCTTTAGACATTATGGTTCAATAAGATTAAAAGCGGATTTGATATATACGAATAATACAATTTCTAAAATCACAACAAAAAGAGTGAACGGATCAAGTGAATATATCATAAGCGAGACAAATTTAAATATTACCTCATCTAAAATAAGTCTATATAATGGAAAAACAACTTCTAAGGTAGAAGGAATTCTATCGAATAATAAAGTGACTTCTTTAAAGAAATACTTAAATAATACACATATTTATACGACAACTATATCCTATGAGTCGAATAAAACTTTAGTAACAGATTATTTAGGGAATCACCATAGAATTGAATTCTATGAGGGTAAGCCCATTTATGAATATGATACCTTGGGCAAGGTATTAGTAAGAGAATATGACGAATATAACCATGTAGAAAAGGAAACTCCTTTTCTTGATTTAAACCATTTAGAGGAAAGTATAATTTCACCAGATTTTACATTATATGATAGGAATAATATTAATTTAGGATTAAATACTCCAGTAGAGCCATTTTCAGATTTAAGTTCTTATTTTGTAGAACCATATGGATTATATCCCCATTTAAGCAAAAAAATATCCCATCATGGGTTGGGAACAGATATCATTTCTTTTCTTTTGTATTTAAAATCCTATGATGATGTAATCAATGATTCTTTTATATTGATCATTTTATCTATTTATGATAAGGGTGAAGTTGTGAACGAGGAATCTATTACTATAAGAAAAGAGAATTTAATTGGCTATTATAGACCAATAAGATTAATGTTAAAGGCAATGTATAGCTATGAAGAAATAGAACTACAAATACATTTTTCAGGAATTGGTAGATACATTTTTACAGGCTTAAATATAGGAATGGTAGATTATGGTACATCCTATAGAATGGATGATATAGGAAATATTCATCATATATCTGCTATAAATCAAGATATAGAAATGGAATATTATTATGATACAAACATAAAAAGCATAAGAGATAATGCATCCTATTATAAGCAAAATTATGATTATGATGGAAATCTAACCTCATGTATAGATCAGTATGGTGCAAAGGCTCAAATGACCTATAACAATAATCATTTAATGAAAAAAAGAATAATGAATAAAGAAGAGAATAAGATATTAAATGAAGAATATACCTATTCTATGGGAATGATTGCAAGCTATAAGAATGAGCTTTCTGATATAACAACATATGCATATGATACTTATGGGAGATTATATAGCATAACAAATCCAAAGGATGATAAAGTTACGTATAGCTATGATAATTATTATAATATTAGCTCAGTAAAGTATTCGAATAGAGAAGATGATATTACTTATTCCTTAAGCTATAACACAAACAATCAAATGAGAAGCACTACTTTACCGAATGGATCTAATTATAGCTTTTCCTATTATAATAATGGAAAATTAAAGGAGGTTAAAATAAATAATATATTGATTTTATCCTTAAGCTATAATCAAAAATTTTTCATAGAAAATATAAAGTATAATGAAGGATCCGATGGCTACTCATTCACCTATAATTCAGACAATAATTTAGAAAAGATATATTATATATTTCCAAATGATACTAGAGAATTAGAGTTCCAATATGAATATAATTCAAAAAAGGAATTCATAAAGGTATTCGATGGAAATAATAAAATATTAAAAGAGATAAGCTATGATTCTTTTGGTAATGTAAGTAAAATTCAAAAAAGCTTAGGAAAAATAGAATATGTTTATGATGATTTCGTTCACATTACAAACACAAAAAAAGAAATATCCAATAACAAAATATATGAATCCTTTAATTCAAGAATAAGATCGAGAAAGAGGAATGTGGAAGCTATTTTGCCTTATATACAAAAGACCCCTTTATATGGAGCTACTATATTTAATAATACAACGGATTTAGTTGGATTAGATTTTGTCATAAGTAGTAGTACTATAGATGGAATAAGCTATGCCTTTGATAAGGTTCCCTGTGTACTTTTAGAACAGGGATTAGATTATGGAATAAATAGCACATCCTCAAGTATTTCTTTTTGGTTTAAGCCAAATAACGAAGAAGGAAAATATATATTATCCTTAGGGAATGATGCCATTAATATAAAGATAGTAAATAGCCATGTAAAGATATATGATGGAAATACATTGATGCATACATCCATGTATGAAATCAGAAATAAAGAATGGAATTTCTTTAGCTTTTCCTTCAATTGTTCTCAATCCTTATATCAATTAGTGGTAAATGAAAAATTGGAAAGATTTGGGTATAATGGGAATATTATAACTAGATTGCAAGAGAATTCAATATCCCATATAGCAAGTAATTATCAAGGCAATTATGGCATTTCCAAAATAACGTGCCTATCTATTGGACATGAGATGATAGTACCCTATTATTATTTACATGCATATTATTTATCCACAAAGGAATATATTATAGAAAACTTATTAGAGGATAGATACGGTACAGTAGAAATATCGGATACAAATCTACATACCATAAATCAAACATTTATAAATCAAGCAGAAATATATCCACTTGAAAATAATGTGAACTCTTTAAACGGAAAAAAACCTACAAGATTCAATATAAGAGATTATGCATCATATGATAAGGATAGGAGCTTTAATTATAATAAGGAATTGAAGCATTATGCCTATATCGCAGATGGCGCTGAATTGGTATATTCGTTAGATATATATAGCCATGGAACGATATATATGAATGCTTATATCGACGGAAGAAATGAAAAACAATATTTCTTTCAAATCGGAGATTTTACAGAGACTGTTTTAGGATTATATAGAAATGAAAGTGATTTATTTATAGAGGTAAATGATCAAATTATAGAAACTAATATTTCCTTTAGTGATAGAACCATACATTCTATTGGATTATCCTATAATATATATAATTCATATATAACGATACGATTATATCTTGATGGACAAATGTATAGCTATACAAGAAATGTTAGCCTTATACTTTCAAGTTTAAGCATTATGGTAGGAAGAAGATTTTTAGATGATGTTTGGATAAACACATACCTTGGGGATCATATAGAAAATTATCCACTTTACGGCCAAATATCAAATTTAACTATACTCGATATGTATTTGGATGATACCTCGCAATGCTTGAATTTATTTCATTCCTTGTCAAGTG
>CAMEKD010000123.1 GCA_945920825.1 uncultured Anaeroplasma sp. | reverse complement strand
AAAAATGATGATTTGAGCTTAATTTTAGAAAAAAGAGCAGAAAGCCAAATAAATGGGAGAATACAATTTCCTAATAAAAAAAAAGAATTATGATTATTAAAAAAGGGGACTACATTGAATTGTAGTCCCTAAATTTATTATTCTTCGTACCAAGCATCATATTCTTTAACATCTAGGAATGTTTCACCATCAATTTGAAGAGCACAAGGTGTATCAAATTCAACGTGAATGTGCTTGCCAACTAGGAATTCAATCATTTCGGTATGCTTTACATGGGTCCCTTTAAAAATACCCATGAAAGCTGTAATGGTATGCAATCTAGATTGACCATACATTACCGCACAGGTCAAATTGCCACTTAATCTATTTTGCTCTGGTGTAGCCTTCATTCCACCACCATAGTATCTACCATTCATTGCAGGGGCAATCCATACCTCCTTGAATTCCTTTGTAACGCCATCAACCGTAACTTTTGCGTTTCTACGCTCATATTTACCACTAAGTAACGATAGAGCAATAGAAGTATAATTTACATTTTTACCCTTAGCTTTAAGGGAATCTGCAACCTCACAAACCATTCCATCAAGACCATAGCCAACATTATTGATGAAATATTGCACATGGTTACCTACCTTAACCTTAGGTAGCTTTTCTAAATATGGATTGATTTCGATAAGCTTTAAATTAACATCCTTATCGTTTAAATCATGAACAAAATCATTTCCTGTTCCCCAAGGATATAAATAATAGGTGACACCATCACATACAGGATATGTTTTAATGTCATTCGCAAAGAAAGAAAGGGTACCATCTCCACCAACTAAAATGAGATTGTCTCCAACCTTTAAATCCTTTGCTAAATCTTCAAAAATAGTAGAAGTATAGTCAATCTCCTCTAAATCTGGGAATTGACCAGATAATTCCTTTGCTGCCTTTTTCTTACCATCGTCACCTTTACCGTTATTCGATAATGGATTATAAAGAAGATAATTCATATTAACCCCTTTCCGCTAGCTTCTTCTCTATTAAATGCTTACAGTAGTGAGCTAGCTCTTGCGAATTCATATCTTTATATTTTTCGTAAGGTATTACCTCACATACATCGACAAATACTCTAGTGTTTCTATACCAAAATTGCTTTCCAACCTTGTGTGTGTTTTTAATAGCTACAACAGTAATAGGGCACTTTGCCTTAAATGCAATTTTAAAGCTTCCACCCTTAAAATCCATTAATCCATTCTCTGGATGATGGTTTCTTGTTCCCTCAGGACAAATATATACACTTGCTATATTCTTAGATAATGCCTTAGATGCACGAACAATAGATTTTACAGCATTAAAATCATTATCTCTATCAATCTCAATAAAATTACAATTGTAAATGAATGGGCCTGCGATAGGCATTGTTAGATTACCTGGCTTAGTTACACAAGTAACTGGCTGTCCCTTTGTATAATATAGAATTGGCATTGGATCAAAATTCGATGTATGATTGGATACAATCATACTTTTTTCCTTTGGGAATTCTCCACTTCTAGTAAAATGAATACGGAATAGGAAAGGGACCACATAGGAGGTTTGTCTTACAAACCAATAACAAATTTTAGAGCCATTTTCTGGCTGTGGCTTGCCCTTTTTAATCTTTATATTCATAAATAGAGATGCTATCCAAAGTGGAATTAAATAAATTCCAAACCAAATGATGTATAGAATAGGAATAAATAGTACGAATATTAAAACCCACCACCATGTTGTATACGTTCCTGTAAAATAACAAATAACGCCAGATGTAGCAGTGGCTAAAAGAATAAGTATTGTATTAACGATCATAATAAAAACTCCTCATTGATACTTTATTTTATCATTTTTCTTTTTTATTTTCTACATTTTCGATATAATTTAAGAGAAATATAGGGCAAAAGAGGTACATTTTATGTTTTATGTAATGAATGAGATAAAAAAAGCATATATTTTAGATTCTATTTTGAATGCAAAGGATGATCAAAATCTTGCCAAAATTGCGGTAGGGAATCTAATATCCTTTTCTATAGAGCATGGAATAACAGGTAATCTTTATAAAAAATATATTTTGTATACTTTAATGTATAATGAAAATTCTTATACGAGAAGTATTGAATTGAATCAAAAAACAGAAGGACAATCCAATATTATCTTGATGGATTATCAGGAATATTTTGAATTATATAATAAAGAATTTGAATTCCTAAAGGAAACAAAATATTTCACCTTTAAAAGAGGTGAGGATACCTATTTAGCAACTATGCTAGATGATTTATATAATAAGATTGAGCAACTCAATAATTATTTAAATTTTGTTCATGCAATTGAAGGCTTCTATAAGGAAAAGGGACTATCGGATATGGCTATATATAAAGCCTTCCGTGTAGCGGATGGCATATTAAAGCCAATTAAAAATGTATTAAATATTACATTTAAGGATTTAATTGGATTAGAGTATCAAAAAAAGCTATTATGCGAGAATACAGAAAACTTTATTTTAGGTAAGCCTTATAATAATGTATTATTATATGGTGATGCAGGCACTGGTAAATCAAGCTCCATTAAGGCTTTAATTAATGAATATTTTGATAAGGGCTTAAGAATTATAGAGGTCTATAAGCATCAAATGGCAGAAATATCTAAAATTATAAATAAATTAAAAGCAAGACCATATCACTATATCATTTATATGGATGATTTATCCTTTGAGGAAAATGAAATTGAATATAAATATTTAAAGAGTATCATAGAAGGTGGTATTGAGCCTAAGCCTGAAAATGTTGTCATTTATGCAACATCCAATAGAAGACATTTAATTAAAGAAACAACAGAGGATAATGGGACCATATTTGATGATTTACATAGAAACGAAACACAGGCAGAAAAATTGTCCCTATCCTATCGATTTGGCCTTCAAATCTTTTATAGCTCTTTAACTCCATTGGAATTTCGATCTATGGTTTTGAAAATGGCAGAGGATCATAACATTCAAATGGATGAGGATCTTTTAATTAAAGAAGCCAATAAGTTCCAAATGAGAAACGGCACATTATCCGGTAGATGCGCAGAGCAATTTATTAAATATTTATCGAATAAAATAGAAAAATAGCCCAATTCTTTAAGATATTTGAAATTATCCTTAAAGAAATCGGTTTACAAAGTAAAAAAATTGTGGAAATCAAAACTCATTTAATATATAATGAAACAGGTTTAAATTCTATAAAAAAAGGGTGAAAATTATGGAAATCAGAAACGTTGCAATTATAGCTCACGTTGACCATGGTAAAACAACAATGGTTGATAAGCTTTTACAAAGCTCACATACATTTAGAGAAAATCAGCAGGTAGAGGAGTGCGTAATGGATAATAACGCACTAGAAAGAGAAAGAGGTATTACGATTCTTTCTAAGACTACTGCCATTAAATGGAAGGATACAAAAATTAATATTTTAGATACTCCAGGCCATGCAGACTTCTCTGGTGAGGTTGAAAGAATTATGAAGATGGTCGATGGAGTTGTATTGATTGTTGATGCATATGAAGGTACAATGCCACAAACTAGATTCGTATTAAAGAAGGCATTTGAAGCACATTTAAAGCCAATCGTTGTAATCAATAAGGTAGATAAGCCATCCGCAAGACCTTTAGAGGTTGTTGATGAGGTATTAGAATTATTTATCGATTTAGGATGCGATGAGGATGAGCTTGATTTCCCAGTATGCTACGCTAGTGCTGTAAATAATACATCATCCTTAGATCCAGATCCTAAGACGCAAGCTCCATCTATGGGACCATTATTAGATATGATTTTAAAATATATTCCAG
>CAMEKD010000122.1 GCA_945920825.1 uncultured Anaeroplasma sp. | reverse complement strand
GAAATTATTCTATAATTGTTATAAAATTGTATGGAGGTATTTTAATATGGGTTTAATTAAAGCCTTTGTTGGCTCATTAAATAGTACATTTGCTGACCAGTGGAAGGAGTATTTCTATTGCGAGTCTTTACCTGCAGATGTTTTAGTATCTAAGGGTACAAAGAAGACAAGCTGGAGATCTTCAAATACTAGAGGTAGTGAAAACATTATTTCAAATGGTTCAAAGATTGCCGTTGCTGATGGACAATGTATGGTTGTTGTTGACGACGGTAAGATTGTAGAATTTGCTGCAGAGCCAGGTGGATATATTTTTGATAAGTCTACTGAAACTTCTGTATTTGCTGGTTCCTTCGGTGAAAGAATCGGAGGTTTCTTTAAGACTATTGGTAGACGTTTTACTTATGGTGGTGATACAGGTCATGACCAAAGAGTGTATTATTTTAACACAAAGGAATTAATGGACAATAAATTTGGTACTGCCAATCCAGTTCCATTCCGTGTTGTAGACAATAATGTTGGTTTAGATATTGATGTTTCTGTAAGATGTAATGGTGTATTCTCTTATAAGATTACTAACCCAATCCTTTTCTATCAAAATGTTTGTGGTAATATTGAAAAGGATTATACAAGAAACAATATAGATAGTCAGCTAAAGACTGAATTTATCAGTGCTTTACAGCCTGCCTTTGGGAAGCTTTCCGCAATGGAAATGAGACCAAATCAGATTGTTGCACACATTCCTGAATTATGTGAGGCTATGAACGATGCCTTAACGGAAAAATGGAGAGATCATAGAGGTCTTGAAATTGTTTCTATCGCCTTAGGCTCTGTAACATTACCTAAGGAAGATGAAGAATTAATTAAGGAATTACAGAGAAAGAATGTTCTTGCAAGAAACCCAGGTATGGCTGGTGCTACATTAGTTGAGGCTCAGGCTGAAGCTATGAAGGCAGCTGCAGGTAACGCAAATGGTGCAGCTATGGGATTCTATGGATTAAATATGGCTGCAAATGTTGGTGGAATGAATGCGCAAGGATTCTATAATATGAATCAGCAGCAACAAGCACAGCAGGAGAGTCAAGCACCTCAGGGTGGTTGGACTTGTCCGAACTGTGGAAAGACTGCAACAGGTAAATTCTGCCCTGAATGTGGCACACCAAAGCCACAGGCTGACGGCTGGACTTGCCCTAAGTGCGGAGCACATGCAACAGGTAAATTCTGCCCTGAATGTGGTACTCCAAAACCACAGGCTGATGGCTGGACTTGCTCTTGTGGTACATTAAATAAGGGTAAATTCTGTGCAAACTGTGGTAAACCTAAACCAGCAGGAACTCCAAAGTATAAATGTGATAAGTGTGGATGGGAGCCAAAGGACCCAACAAATCCACCTAAATTCTGCCCTGAATGCGGCGATTTATTCGATGAAAACGATAAGCAATAAAATATAAAAAGCCTCTAAAAAAGGCTTTTTTATTAGAGAGGTATGTTATGGCTAATTTAGAATTTAAATGTCCTTGTTGCGGTGGAGCGTTAAATTTTGATAATAAATCTCAAAATATTGTCTGTCCATATTGTGATACAGATTTTACAGCTGAGGATTTAAAGGAATATACAGATGATATTGAAGAAAATGGAAAAGAAGATACTTCCTGGGATGAGTCAAAAATTCAATCCTATACAAGTGATGAAGTTAAAGGGATGAAGATTTATTCGTGTAATTCCTGTGGTGGTGAAATCATTTGTGAGGAAACAACATCATCAACAAGTTGTCCATATTGTGGAAATAATTTAGTAGTTTCTAAGGAATTAAGTGGAGATTTAAAACCAAATTACATTATTCCTTTTAAAAGAGATAAGGTTTTTGCTGAGAATGCACTAAAAAAATTCATCAGAAGGAGACCTTTATTACCAAGCTCTTTTGCTAAAACAAACACGATTCAAGAGGTTAAATCCTTATATGTTCCATTCTGGATTTTTGATGCTGATGTTAATGGTAGAGTAAGATTTGAAGGTACAAAAACAAGAACATGGACATCTGGTGATTATAGATATAAGGAAGTTAAGCATTATTCTGTAGTTCGCGATGGTGGTATCGGATTTACTCATGTTCCTGTCGATGGCTCAAAGAAGATGGAAGATCAATTAATGGAATCTATTGAACCATTTGATTTCAATCAAGCAGAAGAATTTAATGCTGCATATTTAGCAGGATATTCAGCCGATCGATATGATGTATCAAAGGAAGAAACTTTTGGTAGAGCTACTACTAGATTTAGACAGGGTACTGAAGCAGCATTTAGAAGAGATATTCATGGATATGATACCCTAAAGGTAACAGAATCTATTTTACAATTCTCTAATACGGAAGCAAGATATGCTTTATATCCAGTATGGCTATTACATACAAAATGGAAGGATAATCCTTTCTATTTTGCAGTAAATGGTGAATCAGGCAAAATTGCTGGAAATCTTCCTGTTTCTCCATTAAAGTTTACATTATTCCTATTATTATTCTGGCTTATTTTTGGTGGAGCAATTTTTGGTATTGCATTTGCCATTAGTGCAGAAGGATTTGAAATACCATTATTTCTAGGCCTTGGTGTTGGCTTAATTATCGCAATTGCGATTATGATTTTATGGCGTAGAAAGATGAAAAATGTTCGCTTCCAATACGGAGCGGCACATTATGAAAAACCAGGTAGCTTGAGAATCGATAGAAGAAAAGATATCTATTTATATAAAAAAGTTACATGTACTAAAATTTCATCTTCAAACTCAAAGAAATAAGGATTATGCAGGTTTTTCCTGCGTTTTCTTTTTTTCTTGTTTCAAAACATATTAGAAAATGGTATAATTTTTCATGGGGTGTATGAAATGGAAAGAGAAAAAAGAGGCTTTACTTCACCAAGTAAGCTAAAAGCTGCAATTGTATACGTCTTTATGGTTTTTATTGGCTCAACATTATTATCCATATTGATTAGTATGATTGTTGCTTCTTCAAGAGGACTTGATGCCAATGCTGTAGCAAGTAGCTTCTTTGACAATAGTAATGCTACAAAAGAGATTATGGATTGTCAAATCGTTGGACAAGGCTATGGTAATTTCTTGGGCTATTTCATTTCCCTTGCTGCAATTATTCTATGGATGAGAAATGATTTTATAACAGATTATAATTCCTTAATGGAAAACAAGAAGAAATCCTTTATTTTGATTCCAATTCTTGCAGTATCCTTTGCAGGTATCGCTATTCTTATCGATTATTTATTCGGTCTAGGGATTCCTGAATCGGACAATCAATCTACTATAGTTTCCCTATTAATTTCAGATGCAAGAATACCTATGATTCTTTCTACCGTACTCTTTGCACCTATTGTTGAGGAAATGATTTATAGAAAAGCAATATTTAGTGTTATGAGACAGTTTAATCTTCCTTTAGCATATGTAATGTCTATTGTATTATTTTCCTTACCTCATATGCTCTCCTCTTCATCGAGCGTAGGTATTTGGTTTTTACAACTAGTTCCATATGCTTTATGTGGCGGTTTATTATGCTTTGTATATCATATTTCAGGTTATAACGTATATGCATCTATTGCAGCTCATATGTTGAATAATCTTATTGCTGTTATTTTAGTATTATCTAGGGGGTTTTAAATTATGTATTGTAAAAATTGTGGAAGCATATTACAAAATAATGCGAACTTTTGTCATGTTTGTGGAACAAAGGTAGATCTTGAGGATATCTTTGATGCTAAAGAGGAAGAAAATTCAAATCCTTTTGAGGCAGAAGAGATTACTCAAGAAGAACCAAAGGAAGAAAAGGATACCTTTAAAGAGGAACCTAAACAAACAAGCTATATTTATGGTGGCTATTATGGATATCAAGTAGACCCTGAGGAACAAAAAAGGCAGCAGGAGACCCTTTTAAGAAGAAGATCCTTTG
>CAMEKD010000121.1 GCA_945920825.1 uncultured Anaeroplasma sp. | reverse complement strand
ATTTACCGTCAGGTGTAGCGAACCACAAACCGAAAACAGCGATGTTGGTGTGAAGGAAGTGATGTAGCAAAATTTTTTTAGCCTACAAACAGAAACTTGATGAGGCTAAATGGTAAGTGGTTAAGTGTAAGGTTGCAACACAAACTAATACCCTAATGGTAAACGTAAAACCAAAGATTGTTAACTATTTAATTAGTGCTGATTTACTTTCTAAGCCAAACAAAAAGAGGAATAGACCGGGTTTGGTCAATCCTCTATTGTACTACCTTAGGTAGTTTGTGAATAATATAAATGTAGCGACGTATACGAGACCCGTACGTACGGTGCAATAGGAGGGCAAAGATTATTTTCTTTCCTCTACCCTATTTTTCCAGACGCTTTTAAATATTTCTCTTTCTTTCCCTTGGTATAAGCCTAATTCTTCATAAATTTTTATGAAGCCTGTACTTTTTAGCACAGCCATGGATGCAATATTCTCCTTAAGGCATATACCTAATACCTCATGAATTCCTAATTTTTAGGAATTATTGTCAAGAATGCATTTATCGCCTCCTTCACATATCCATTGAAAGGTAGATACCTCATCTAGTACAAATCTTCTATTATCTATATCTAATGAATTTATGTGTACATCATAAGCCATATCTAAGGTGAATTCCTTGATGATTCATCTTATTGTTTCAATCGTAAACATATATCCTATAGCTTTTTATTCTTATCTATATTAAATTCCAATCTAAATTCTTGATCTTTCTTTTCTAAGAATAAATAGCTATTTAATGCATGTATTCTTTTAAGAGATAACTCTAATGCTTTATCTAATACTTCCTCGAAAGTGGTATTATAGGTAATACCATTTACAATATAATCTTCCTTTTTTAGATTAAGTAGGCTTAAATCCTCATATTTGGTATAGATTAAATATTCCTTTTTATCCTTTTTGTGGAATAGCTTATCAAAGAAGATATAATCCCATAATCTTCCCCTCTTATTCGAATTTTTACATGCGGTATGAAATCTTTTATAGGATTTCTTGTAATAAGAATTAGACCCCATAAAGCGGAAGCATTTAATTAATGGATTTCTAATGAATTCTTCAATAGAATCATAATAGGTATATGCATTTGGGAATAATTCATAAAGGGATTTTTTTGTTAAATCGATATTATCCTTAGCTGCAATATAGGAGTCTAGATAATTTAGGGCTTTATCTAAATTATAAGAATCCTTTTTGATTCCTTTAATATATGGATATAAATAATCCATAAGTGTATTGGTGGAGATTAATCCATATAGGAATAATATTCCATCAATGAAGATTGAATCACTATCCTCCATATGTGCCTTAAATAGAATAGATACCTCAACTATGAATTCCTTATAATTATTTCTTATGAGCTCATGAAGCTTATATTTATCCTTTTTAAATGGATTATATATAAAAGAATAGGTAGAAACATTTATAAAATTGGCAAAATTAAAATAGGCAGATTTATCCTTTGGGAATTTATCTGTCATAGAATTTGGTAATTCTTTAATTGTCTTCATTAAAAAGAAATAATTTAATAATGCGCCCTTCATAGTAAAACCTCTTAAATTATTATAAAATAATTCATTAAAATTTTATAGAGTTATTTTAAATTTGATTGTTTTAATGTACAATATTAAATGTTTGTGAGGTGTTTTTTAAATGAAGTTATTAACAAAACAAAAGCAAGACGATATGGCAAGACAGGTAAGCCTTAAATCTAGAGATATAGATATTTGTATTTTTAGTGCACTTGAGGGCTCCTTACCTAAGGAAATGCTATTAGATTGCTTAATGCTATATATCAATAAAGATGGTGGCTTTGGCCATGGCTTATATATTGATAATTACAATGTAAATTCTAGTGTATATCAGGTATATGAAGCATTTAGGCTTTTAGATATGCTAGATTTTGATTCTTCATGTCAAAATGAATTATATGACGAAATCATCAATAAGGCATGCAATTATTTATATAATCGTGTACCACCAGTAAAGGGTATTTGGAATCCGAATACCAAGAGCAATAATGATTATGCACATTCTATGGAATTTGAATATAATGAAGAGAATAAGAAGCTATTTGGATTACATCCAACAGCTGCCCTATTAGGCTATACCCTATTATTTGTAAAGCCTACGAAGGCTTATTATAAGAAGGCTTTAGCAACCATTCCTTTAATCTTAAAGGAATTTTATGCTAAAGAGGAATTTACAAAATATGAGCTTATAAGCTTTAATTCCTTATTAAATTCCTTAAGAAAATGTAATTTATTATTAGAGGATCAAAAGAAGATTGAAGAAAAATTAACAGAATATGTTAAGAAGAATATTTCTAATGATTTCAAAAATAAAAAAGCGAACAGACCTTTAGATGTTGCTTTATATTTAGAGGATAGTGCCTTTGATGATTTAAAGATGCAAGAGCTTGATTATTTAATTGATAGCATAGCACCACATGGTATGTGGGATTATAATGGATCCTGGGGATATGATAAATATGCTGAGGAGGATTCTGCAAAATTAAAATGGATTGGTGCTGGAACCGTTAACAATTACTTTTTGTTAAAAAAGTATGGAAGATTAGAGTAATTTAAGTTATAATTTTATATCGAGGTGTTATAAAATGAAAAAAAGACCAGTTATGTTAATTATTATGGATGGATATGGAATTGCTCCTGCTTCTGATTCTAATGCAGTAAGCATGGCAAAGAAGCCAAATCTAGACCGTATTTTTAGTGAATTTGACACAAAGCAGTTAAATGCATCTGGTGATGCAGTAGGACTTCCTGAGGGTCAAATGGGTAATTCTGAGGTTGGTCATATGAATATTGGTGCAGGTAGAGTTGTAAGACAGTCTCTATCTAGAATCAATTATGATATTAAAACCGGTGAATTCTTTAAAAATGAAGCTATTTTAGCTGCAGTAGAAAATGCAAAGAAGAACAATAAGAAGTTCCATATTTTAGGCTTATGTAGTGATGGTGGTATCCACTCTCACACATCTCATATCATTGCGATTGCAAAGCTTGCACATGAAAATGGAATTGAGGATGTATATTATCATGCATTTATGGATGGTAGAGATACATCTCCAACATCAGGTAAGGATTTCTTGGCTAAGGTTATGGAAGAAGGCCAGGTTAAGGTTGCAACTGTTGGTGGTAGATATTATGGAATGGATAGAGATAAGAACTTTGATCGTATCCAATTAGCATATGACGCTATGACAGTAGCTAAAGGTGAATATTATCCTAATGCTTTGGAGGGTGTAGTAAAGTCTTATGAAGCTGGTAAGACCGATGAATTTATTATACCATTCGTATCAGATAAGAATGGTATGATTGAAGAGGGCGATAGTATTGTATTTGCAAACTTCCGTCCAGATAGAGCTATTCAAATTGCAACAGCATTCTCTAACCCAGAGGGTATTGTTTATAATCCTGAAAAGCCTTATAAGCTTGATACAACAAAAGGTCCTAAGTCTACGTATTTTGTATCTATGATGAAATATGCAGATCAGGTTAAGGGTACTTTAGCCTTCGGCTTACAGACATTTGATAATCTATATGGTGATGTCATTGCTAAGGCAGGCCTAAAGCAATTAAGAATTGCAGAAACAGAGAAGTATGCTCATGTTACATTCTTCTTTGATGGTGGTGCAGATAGAGATATCGAAGGTGCAGATCGTATCTTAGTTAATTCTCCAAAGGTTGCAACCTATGATTTAAAGCCTGAAATGAGTGCATTTGAGGTTAAGGATAAGGTAGTAGAAGCTATTTTATCTGAAAAATATGATACTATTATCTTAAATTTTGCAAACTGCGATATGGTAGGTCATACTGGTGTAATCCCTGCTGCAGTTAAGGCAGTTGAGGCTGTAGATACCTGCGTTGGTGAGGTAGTAGCTGCACT
>CAMEKD010000120.1 GCA_945920825.1 uncultured Anaeroplasma sp. | reverse complement strand
TTTCCCTATTAAGAGATCGGATTCTCACTTTTCCTTTTTGGAATTCTTCACACATTCAGTTTGCCCTTTACTGATCGACCTTGAGTTTTAGCCATTTCTTATCTTGAATTTTCTTTTGTTTTGAGCCTCTAAGGCCAAGGATATTCCTTTCCCCATTTCATACCAAAATTATCTAATTATGAAAACCATAACCTTTGTTTTCATCGTTTTTTCACTCGTTTTCACTTCTTCTTTGCCGCTTCCAGGCCATTTTTACTATTTTTTCTGCCTTTATTTTGCGTTTTTTGATTTTTTCTTTACACTTTTAGGGCTATATGTCTAAAAATTGATTTAAAGGCAAATTTTAAGGCATTTTTTCACTGCGAAAAGAAAAAAACTCCCATTTTTTTAAATGAGAGTAATTTTTTTACTTTAATTCAGAAAGGAAGGATTTACCAATAACCTTTGGGGCTTTAACATTAAAGTTCTCAGCAATGGTTGCTCCAATGTCTGCAAAGGATCGTCTTGTGCCTAAATTTCCACCCTTTAATTTCTTACCCCAAACTAGAATTGGAACATATTCTCTAGTGTGATCTGTACCACTCCAGGTTGGGTCATTTCCATGGTCTGCAGTTACCATGAGTAAATCATCATCGTTTAATAAATCCATCAAAGTTTTTAAATCTCTATCAAATTCTTCTATAGCATCATGGTATCCCTTAGGGTCTCTTCTATGTCCATATAGGGCATCAAAATCAACTAAATTAGAGAATACTAAGCCTGTAAAATCCTGTTTAGCAACACTAAATGCATGCTCCATACCATTATGGTTGGATAGATTTTTATAGGCATCTGTGATGCCACAGCCATTGAAAATATCCTTAATCTTACCGATGGATACTACAGAATATCCCTTATCCTTAAGCTCGTCTAGAGTAGTTCTTGAGGTTGGAGATAGGGCATAATCATGTCGATTTGTAGTTCTTTTAAAGGTATCCTTTGTCTCACCTAGGAATGGTCTTGCTATGATTCTTCCTACCATCCATTCCGGCTTCATGCAAATTTCTCTTGCAATTTCGCAACAACGATATAGCTCATCAAGTCCAAAATGCTCCTCATGACAAGCAATTTGAAGTACAGAATCTGCGGATGTATAGACGATCATTGCCCCCGTTTTAATATGTTCTTCACCTAATTCCTTTAAAATTTCAGTACCAGATGCTGCATAATTACCGATAACCTTATGACCCGTTTTTTCCTCAAGCTCATCAATTAATTCCTTCGGAAAGCCATGATCTGTGAAGGTCTTAAATGGATTTTCTGTTAAAATACCCATCATTTCCCAATGTCCTGTCATTGTATCCTTACCATTCGATGCCTCATCCATCTTACCATAATAACCCTTAGGGTTATCTACCTTTTTAACACCTAAAATATCTGTAATATTTCCATAGCCCATAGACTCCATTACAGGTAATTTAATGCCTCCTTCGTGCTCTGCGATATGAGCAATAGTATTTGCTCCAAAATCTCCAAATTCAGAGCTTCTTGGTGCAGTTCCACAGCCTAGGGAATCTGCAACAATAACAAAAATTCTTTTAAACATCTTTATTACTCCTCCTTATGTTTATCCATTGCAAGTGGGTGGGAATGGTCATAAATTGCCTTTAGCTTAGATTTATCGATATGTGTATAAATCTGTGTAGTCGCAATATCCTCATGACCCAGTAACTCCTGTACTACCCTTAAATCTGTTCCACCCTCAAGTAAATGTGTAGCATAGGAGTGTCTTAATGTATGCGGAGAAATCTCCTTTGTTATTCCATTATCCTCCGCAAGCTTCTTAATAAATTTAAAAACCGATTGTCTAGATAGGGGCTTTTTTTGATAATTATAGAATAATAAATTCCCATTTTTAGGGGTTAAATCTAACCATCCCTTATCTACATATCTTCTTACTGCAAGAATCGCCATTTCACCAACCGGAACCATTCTTTCCTTATTTCCCTTACCAATAATGACTAAATAAGACTCTTTTAGATGGATATCTGTTATCTTTAAAGATAACAGCTCTGAAATTCTAAGCCCACATCCATATAAAAGCTCAATCATGGCCTTATTTCTTAAGGAAATAGGATCATCTCCATCAATAGAATTGATCATAGATTCCACCTCATCTACAGTCAAAACTACAGGAAGCGTCTTATCCGTTTTTGGTCTATCGATCATCTCTGCAGGATTTTTAATATTATTTTCTTCAGAAAGATATTTATGGAAATCCTTAATCGCAATTATTTTTCTTGCGATGGATTGCTTCGACAAATTCTTTCTCTTTAACGAATCGATATATTTAATTATATCCTCTCTTTCAATTTGATCTACCTCGTCTATATGCTCATATCGATGTAAAAACTCCGCATACTGATTTAAATCCGAAATATATGCAGAAATTGTATTTTTACTCTTACGCATACTTTGCAAATAGTAATCAAAATCTGAAATTTCATAAAATATAACTTCTTTTTCTTCTTTTTTCTTCATTTTTCCATCCTTTGAATTATTTCAAAACGTATATGTTTATTAAAGCTAAATAATTTATTATTTTAAACAAATATATAAATGTAATAATATTAGATAATCTAATTATAATAACTAGATGCAACTTGAAATTTCATTTTCGAAATTTAAATGTTTTTACATATCATTTTATATATTATTTGATATTACTATTTAAAATAATTGTTATCTTATTATCTAGTTTTATATACTAGATACCTTTTGAAATTTTTTTAGACAAACTCCTCATAGACGATATTCGCTATAAAAAGCTTATCCTCTGGTATAAAGAGCCTATCTCCTTCAATTTTTAAGAGTCCGCTATCGATGTGCTTAGACAAATCGAAATCAAATATTGGTGAAGAATGGTACTTCGATTCGTAATACGATAGGGATATCCCATCAAGCATTCTAAGCCCAAGCATCATGAATTCCTTTTTTTCTTCTTCTAGAGGTATTAAAATTCTTTCTTCCTCTATACATTCAAGATACTTCTTTAAGGTTTTATAATTCGCATAGCGATAAGGCTTAATAAAGCCTGATGCACCCATACCAATACCTACATATTCCATTTCCTTCCAATAAAGCTCATTATGAATGGATTCATAGCCATCTTTCGCATAATTTGATATCTCATAATGATTATAACCATGATTGTATAAATCCTTATTGATATAATCATACATATCAGCAATAAGATCATCATCTAAAAGCTTTAGTTCTCCTTTAGATAATAAATAGGAGAATATTGTTTTATCCTCTAGGATTAAACTATAAAAGGAAACATGAGGTACATTTTCCTTATAAACATATTCAAGATCACTCTTTAGATTATCTAAAGTTTCCATTGGATAGCCAAAAATAAAGTCCAAATTGATATTTTGAATATGTTTATCCCTTAAAATATCAATTGCTTTGGTAACATCCTCTATTTTATGTCCCCTACCTAAAAGCTTTAAGGAGGAATCTGATGTCGATTCTACACCTAAGGATACTCTAGAAATTCCATATTCATAGAATATATCTGCTTGTGATATAGTTATAAGCTCTGGATTGGCTTCTATCGTTACCTCTTTCGCATTCATAATGTAAGGATGAATATGTTTTAATAAATCAATTAATAATTCATTAGGTAATACATTAGGTGTACCACCACCAATATAGACGGTATCTATATTTACCAAATCTTCCTTTTTGGAATCAATTTCCTTTTTTATAGCATCTATATAGATTTTATAATTCTTTTCATTCGATACTAATTTAGGGAAATCACAATAGCTACATATTCTTTTACAAAATGGTATATGTATATATAAGCCACGCATAGAGCATTCTCCTTTTTTGAGTAGGGATATATTATAATTTTTGAGTAGGGATATATTATAATCGAATTTCAATGAAATTGAAATACCTTTTGGTTAACATAATAACATTATACCATAAAAAAATAGGAATATTTATAATAATCAATGTATGATATACAGCTTTAAAATTAAAAGATGTATATTAGCTTTCAAGAAAAGA
>CAMEKD010000119.1 GCA_945920825.1 uncultured Anaeroplasma sp. | reverse complement strand
CCAATAAATCTAGATTATATTACCTTAGAATATTTAGATACCTTAGAGGAATATATCCGTGAAAATAATAATTCAGAGGAGACGGTCTTTGAAATTATTAAGGATAGGGTTTATATTTCAACTTATGATCATGAGGACATTTGTATGTATTATGATTTAAGAAGAAATATGCCTCTTTTAACAAGACATGATATTATAAGGCAAATGTATATGCAAGATAATTCTGTAGAAATAAAGAAGAATAATAAAGGCGGAAGTATTTTCCCATATATTCTTCCTTATGATTCTACACAAGAAGATATTATTAATAATGTAGAATTAGGAAATTCTATGATTATAAAGGGACCTCCAGGAACTGGTAAGACACTTACGATTGCCAATTTAATTGCGGTGCTTCTTGCTAATGGGAAGAAGGTATTATTCTCCTCAAAGAAGATTTCTGCAATGACTGAGGTTTACGCAAAGCTTCCAAAGGAAATTAGAGATTTCTGCTTGCTTCTTGAGGCAGAAAGTGAAGCTGAGGCTTCTAAGATTAATCCATCGATTATTCGTAAAGAATTAAAGAAGCATTACGATTTGAAATGTGAATATGTAAGACATAATAATTCTCGTGATATCGATATTGTAAAAGAGGATATCGTAAAATCCATGAAGAATTTAAATACATATTTTAGCTTTATTTTTGATAATGATTTAGTTGAAGAGAATTATTACGACACTATATTAAATTATTATAAATATGATGAATTTGAGCTTGTTTCGGTATTAAATTTAGATGAATGTAATACTCTGGATAAGAAGAATTTTAACCATATTTCAAATTATATAGATGAGCTTAAAACCATTTATAAGAATTTAACAAACGATTTTACTCATCCAGTATCCTTATCTCCATATTATAAATTAAAGGCAACAGCAGATAGGGATTATGTATATGAAAACTTCCATTTAATTAGGGAAAATCTTATTAAGATTTATGATTTATTTAAGGACTATAATCTTCCAAATTTATCCTTAATTAGCCTTTTATGGTTTATTGACTCTGATGCTTCGAATTTAGAGAAAATTTTATCTATAGAGGGAATAGATAAGGATGAATTATATAATCATATTTTAGATTATATAAATAATAAGGATGTAAAGTATACCTTTAGTGGTAACTTTACATCTAAGGAGCTATTAGATTTTAAAGCTAAGCTAAAGAATTTAGAGCCATTATATTCCTTAATCTTTGATGAAATTGAATTAATAAATAAGAATATTTCTACATTTGATAATGATTACCTAACAAAGGAAAATACTAAATCCTTAAAAGATCTTATCGATAAAATAAACTTAAATAAGGATTTATACAATAAGGAATTATCTAATGCTAATAGGGTATTTAAAAAGGATTTAACTGAAAATGAAGTTAAAGAGATTTTAAAATCCTATGACACCTTAGTACAGTTTAAGGATAAAGAGCCATCCTTTTTCTCCATATTTGCAAAGAAGGCATACAATAATTTAAAGGGCTATAGCTACTTAAAGGATGTGAGCTTTAAGGAAATTGTGGATGGAGTTATTTCTCATAAAAAAGCTTATGATATTGATTTAGAAATTGAAAAATCAAAGTCATTCATAGAAAGAATTCTAAGAACAAGTGTAAATGAAGAAATTATAAGTACGATTGCTATTTTGGTTAAGGCAAACTTAGATATTAAGGATTTAGTTTCTTTAATTAAAGAAAATTATAGCTTTATAGCTATGATTCATGAGCATGTAGATTCAAGTAATTTAAAGGATATGGAAGAAGCATTATCCTTTAGATTAAAGGAAGAAGAATTTAATTCCTATATGGGTAAATACCTAAAGGATAAGGATGTAAAGGAAGAAGAATATGAAGCCTTTTCGAAGGAGCTTTATGGTGTATATTCAGCAAAAATTACAGACTCAAGCCTACTCGCATCGATTATTAAGGATGTAAATAAAAATAAAGATTTATTATTAAAGTGCTTAGGAAATATATCCTTATATATTAGTTATTTAGATGATTCCTTTGACTATAATCCTTATATTAAAAATATAAACCGTATTACATTTAAGGAATGTGCTATCTTTATTGACGAGGCATTAAATAGAAATTATCTTGCTTCCTACGATAAACTATTATCTATTATTAATGATGAAAACATTCAAAAGTATACATATTTAGAGGAAGCCTTAGCAGGATTTAATAATAATTTAGATTATATGATTAAGGATAAATTTGAGCTTTCAAATATCCTTATGAAATCTATTTATAATGATTTAATTCATTATAAGATTAATACCTATAAGGGTAATAAGAATAGCATTGTATTATCCCTTGAAAATGATATTAAAAAGTTTGCTTTAAATCAAAATAAGCTACTAGAATTAAATATAGGGATGATAGAAGATAGGCTTATGTCTACCTTGGATAAGGATGATCCAAGATTAAAGGGCATTCAAAGTGAAAGAGACAATAATAATTTAAGATTATTATTTAAGGAAGAAGCTAGTATGATTTTAGCATTAAAGAAATGCTTCATACTTTCTCCATCTACTGCATCCTTATTATTTAAGGATAAGCTGTATAATGATTTTGATGTTGTAATTGTAGATGAGGCGAGCCAGATGCTTCCAGAATTAATGCTTCCTATTTTATTTAGAAGCAAGCAGGTTGTCATCGTAGGTGATGAGTGGCAGATGCCACCAATCTCTCACTTTAAGATTAAGGATAGCAATGGTCAGGATTTAGAGATTCTATCTAAAGAAGAATCTGTCTTAGCTCTTGCCTTAAAGGCTAAGTGCTTTATGATTAAGGAATTAAAATGCCACTATAGAAGTGCAACAGAATCCTTAATTAAATTCAGCCAGGAAAGATTTTATCCATATATGCAAACCTTTCCATCTCCAGTACCTAGAACAGATGAACTTGGTATCTTTGATTTATATATTCCTGATGGGTTATGTGAAAATGGTGAAAATGAGAAGGAAGCTTTAGCTGTATGCGAATTAGTATTTAATCATTTAGATAAGTATTATGACGAGGCTAAAAATGAGCTTTCAAAATCATTATGTGTCGTTGCTTTTGGTGAAAAGCAACTAAAGGTTATTTTAAGTTTGTTTAATAGCAATAGGAAATATTTTGATATTTATAAAAAGCTTGAGGGCAAGTATTATGATACAATGTCAAAATTATTCTTCTTTAGAACGATTGAAAAGGTTCAGGGACAAGAGGCAGATACCTTAATCTTATCCTTAACCTATGGAAAGAATAAGCTTGGTGTAATTAACCAAAGCTTTGGTGAATTAAATAAGTCATATGGCGAATGTATATTTAATGTCGCTGTTACAAGAGCGAAATCTAAAATATATGTTGTACATTCTATAACTCACTTAGAAATTACAAATCCAAATATTGATTTTATAAAGAATTATCTTTATATTAGTGAATCCTTAAGTAAGGATTGTAAAAATCAATTCATAGAGGGAGAGGGTAATAGCTTTATTCGAAATATTGGTAATTACCTTGTATCACTTGGAATAGATGAGGATAGAATTGTTTATGACTTTGGTGTTACAAAGGGGTCTATTCGAATTCCTATTGTTATTTTATCTAAGGACTATAAGAAGGCAATCCTAGGAATTTGGGCAGAAAAGGAAATTACAGGTAATAAATATATTGATATCAATTCTAGATATTATAATATATTAGTATCAAGAGGCTGGAGCTTCTATAATATTTTTGCGCATGGTTGGTTCTATAATAACATGGGCGAAAAAGAAAAGTTAAAAGAATATTTAATGAATCATGAGGTGCTATAATGAGTGAATTAAAATCAAATTTAAGAGCAGAAGAGGAAATTTATAAGCCTGGCAATGATGTTCGTGAGCAGGAAAGAAAAAGAATGAGACAAAAGCAGCAGCTTGAGTCTCGTCAAAAGACGATTTATAATCGTGCAGTAAACTATGCAAATAGATATGGTGAGGACGATTATAGAACAGAGACTATGTTAATGTTTTTAGAGATTGCTGAAAACATTCAAGAGATTAT
>CAMEKD010000118.1 GCA_945920825.1 uncultured Anaeroplasma sp. | reverse complement strand
AAAAATAATACATTTAATAGAATAGATATTTTATATCTATCGTGCTATAATAGAAAAGAATTTTTTAAAGAAAGGAGCACATTATGGAACTTTTACAATTATTTTTTATTTTCTTCAAGCTTGGAATTGTAAATTTTGGTGGTGGTTATGCATTATTTCCACTTCTTGAAAGAGAATTCGTAACGAAAAGAAAATGGGTGACCAACCAAGAGCTTGCAGATTATTATGCGGTAGGGCAGTGTACTCCTGGAGCATTCGCTGTAAACATCTCTACCTTCTTAGGTATAAGAAGAAAAGGTATCATTGGTGGTATTGTTGCAACCTTAGGTTTTGTTTTCCCTGCGTTTATTATCATTTTTGTTATTGCCTCCCTACTTACCAATTTTTCATCGAATGAATATGTAAGAAATGCCTTAGCCGGTATAAGAGTATGTGTATTTTTCTTAATTATTTATGCCATAATGAAATTATCCAAATCGGCAATTAAGGATCTTCCAGCAGGATTACTTGCAGGGGCTATTGCCATATCCGCAATAGCTATTGATATTATTCCATTATATGTATATGTCCTATTCGCTGCTATTTTTGGTATTGTTGTATCCTTTATAAGAGAACGTAAAAAGAAAAATAAGAACGAAGAAAAAGAAAAGATAGAAGTTAAAAATAAAGTTATAAAAAAGGATTGTAAGAAGCCATTAAAATCAATTGGAATCGCCTTAGGCGGATTCCTTGTAGGTATTTCTTTAGGATTAATAGGATGCTTATCCTTCATATTTATCAAGAATAAAAAATATAGAGAAGGCTTATTATCCGCAATCCTTATATGGTTGATCTTTATCTTTGGAATCATTATAAATATTTCTTTAAATTCTCCCTTAGTCTTTGATGTGTTCTTCCAATTCTTTAAGATTGGCTTCCTTGCCTTTGGTGGTGGTCTTGCGACTATCCCATTCTTAAATGAATTATCCTTATCTACTGACTGGTTTAGTCTGACCGATTTAGCAAATATGCTTGCCGTATCAGAATCTACTCCTGGTGCGATGGGTATCAATATGTCTACTTATGTAGGATATAGCGTATTTAATAAAGGTTTTAATCATTTAGGATTATCCTTCTTAGGCTCTATGGTATCTACTCTAGGATTAGTTACTCCATCGGTTATCGTCATATTCTTTGTATCCTTATTCTTAGATAAATTTAAGGATAATAAATATGTAAATTGGATTTTTTATGGCCTAAGAGCAGCATCCATTGGCTTAATCTTTGCTGCAGTATATTCTGTACTAAAGGTATCCTTATTCAATCAATATCTAGATTCTGATGAAAAAATGGTAAATGCCGTTTCTTATTCCTTTCATCAGGCATTTAGCCATGTAGATGGATTCATTGATTTCTTTAGAGCAATAGGACAATTTATCTATTTATTATTTAATTTTAAAGCAGTACTTGTAGGTGTATTATTCGCACTTGCCATCTTTGGTTTTAAGAAGCATCCTATTTTATATATTGCATTTGCTGCAGTGGTTGGTATTTGCTTTCAAATGTATGCGCCTATTTATATTTAAGGAGAGATATTATGCACATATTTGGACATTTAAGGACAATTACAAAGCATCATAATAGAGTCATGAAATATTGCTTCAAATGTGGGCTATATTTCCAAGGCTTTTTCCATGATTTATCGAAATTATCGTTTCCAGAATTCTTTAATGGAGCGAAATACTATACAGGAACAAGAAGTCCTCACTTCAAAGAAAGAGAGGCTAAGGGCTATAGTGAGGCTTGGATGCATCACAAGGGTAGAAACAAGCACCATGTCGATTACTGGATGGATAATAATGCTTTGAATCACCACCTTGAGCCAGTCGATATGCCCAATCGTTATTTGGCAGAATCGATTTGTGATCGCCTTGCTGCAACAGAAATCTACAATGGTAAAAACAGTAAAAAGGATGGAGCCTTAAATTATTTTTATAAGGAAGCATCCCACCTGCCTATGACAAAATCTACCCATGACAGGTTAGAATATTTATTAAAATATTATGTCTATAAGGGACCTAAGGCATTATTTAAATTCATGAAGAAGAATATGAGAAATAAGAAAACGGAAATTCCAATGGAGGAGTCTTTTGATGAGAGAACTGAAGATTAATGGAATTTATAAGCATTTTAAGGGGGATTATTATTTAGTCATCGATATTGCTTATGATTCTGAAACAAAGGAAGAATATGTCGTTTATAGAAGATTATATGGGGATATGTCCTTATGGATAAGAAAAAAGGATATGTTTTTAAGTGAGGTAGACCATAAAAAATATCCGAATGCAAGCCAAAAATATCGCTTTGAGCTTAAGGATATAAAAAGTGTGGTGGAAAGATGACCTGTATAACTGCATTTAAAATGAATATTGCAAGAATAAATGAGGATGAACTGTATGAAATCATTGATTTCATTGGTGTTGAACCAGGAATTACAGATCAATTCTTATATTATGGTCTTTTAAAAAAGGATACAGAGGATGAGGATTTTAAATTATATGATTTATTACATGAAACCTTATCCATTTTATATCCTAAGAAGGAAATATTAAAAAAGCTTTTAAATATTTATCCTATCTCTTATATCGTAGATGTTAAATTTTCTAATATCGAAGAGGAAATCGAAAGGAATACATCCTTTACGATTGGAGAAGAGGCAAAGGAATTCATTTCCTATTTGGATTGCTACTACAATTTAAATAATGGGTATTTTGAATAGCACAGCTTGGCTGTGTTTTTCTTTCCTAGGGATATTTATTTCCCCTTTGTTCTCTTGAAGAATATAGATAAAAGTTATATAATGAAATAAATAGATTGCGATACAAAAAGAGGTGGTACTTATGAAGGTGCTAAAAACAGCCAATGAGCTTAGATTAGAGCATATGCAAATGTATTTTGGGAAAAGAGAAGAATTTAAAATTGAATTACCATTGGATTCTCCAATTGTACATGATGTAATAGAAGAAATTAATAAAAAGCTCAACGAAGATTTAGAAACAGAGCTTTTATTAATGGAAAATACAGATATAGATAGAAATCTATATTCCTTCTTAAGAACCTTTGATGTCTTAGAGGAGGGAATGAGCTTTAAGACATATTCTACCTGTGGTATTGCAAAAAGAGAATTAATCCTAGATGATGCTGCGAAAAAGATGGTTACAAGATTCCGTCTTGTAAGAAAGCCAATTAAGGAAATGGAAATTTTTGCACTTACACCACTTACTAGTGTTTTACAGCATGGGGTTGTATATTATGATTTAGATATATTAAATCAATATGTATTTGATATTGTTACATTTCTATGTAATCAAGGATTTGCAACCGTAACGGATTTTGAAATTTAAAATACGGACTCACCCCTTGGGTTAGTCCTTTTACTTTGAGGAGACTATTATGTATAAGTTTACAAAAGAAGAATTAAAAGATTTTAAAATAAATAATGGGAAATGCTATTCTATGGCAAATGGGATTGGAGGATATTCCTCAGGATCTATCATTAATTCCTTCAATAGAAAGCATTATGGTTATTTGATTGCATCCCTTAAGGCACCAGTAAATAGAATGATGCTATTAGGTAAAATTGATGAAACAATAGGTAATACTAGCCTAGAGTGCCAGGAATATATAGATTCTATTATAGATCATCATGATTTAATAGATGAATTTATTTATGATGCATATCCTACCTTTACCTATAGGGGTAAGGATTTTGAAATCTTAAAAAGAATTGCTCCAGTTTATGGTGAAAATACAGTTGCTATTTCTTATATAGTAACATCTAAAATAGATACGACATTATCTTTAAAGCCTCTATTTAATTATAGAGATCATGGAGATGCAAGCGATATAAAGGATTTAGAATTTGATCACAAGATTAAGGATAATTTATATATTTTAACTCCAAAAAAGAATCAAGACTTAGATATTAAATTCTATTTTAGTGATGGAAAAATAATAGAAAATGAAGAAAAATATACAAAGGGCTTATACTATCCATATGATTTTGAAACAGGGGATGACAGAATCGATCATTACTATACTCCTATTTCTATATCTATTGATTTAAAAAAGAATGAGAAGAAGATGATTTCTATCATCTGCTCGATAGAAAATGAATTTTCTTTAGATGCAGATAAGATGATAAAGGATTATAAGGAAAGAATAGATTCCTTAAAGGTAAAATCTGGATTGACAGATGAGC
>CAMEKD010000117.1 GCA_945920825.1 uncultured Anaeroplasma sp. | reverse complement strand
TGTTTTTTGAACTATGTTCATCATAGATGGATATGCAATCTATGCCATATTCCTTTGCACCTATAACATTTGACAAGGAATCATCAATCATTAAAATATCTTCCTTAGAGATATTATATTTTAATCTTACATATTCCATTGCACTACCATTACCCTTAGATAGAGTTTCATGGTTATAAACCGATAGGACATCATGAAAATATTCCTTTATGCCTAAGGCTTTCATAGATAAATTTAGGATATGATCTCCTGAGGCGGATAATACGACAATAATCTTATTTAAGGATTTAAGCTTAGATAAAAGTTCTAAGGAACCCTTCTTTAAGGGGACCTTAGGATACATATAATCTACATATTCATCTATACCCTTCATAATCTCGTCTATCGTCATAGGCAAATGATATTCTTCCTTTATAAGCTCTGCACAATAAAGGTCTGTAAATATAGGAATTCTTTCATCTAAATCGTCCTTAGGAGTATATCCTAGATATCTTATATAGCTTGATGCAGAATCCCTCCACATAGGCATAGAATCAATTAGACAGCCATCATAGTCTAAAATATATAATTTATATTTTCTTAAATCCATTTTTATTACTTATTTAATTCCTTAGCTAATTCAACAATTTCTTGTCTATTTTCTTCTGTTAGTGCACTTCTTATCGTAACGGTTCTTGGAATTAATACGATATTCTTAAAATTCAAGGTAATGAATTCTAAAATAAGCTTCTTTACCTGTGGTGACCACGAGCCATTTTCAATGATGGCAATGGTTCTATTTTGATATCCTCTTTCCTTAAGTGCATGTAAGAAATCAAGCATCTTTGGGAAAATATCACTACAGTAGGTAGTTGTAGCTAAAACTAAATATTTGTTTTCAAATGCTCCCTCGATTGCCTCATGGAAATCATCTCTTGCAAGGTCAAAAATATCATATTCCTTAGTTAAATTCGAAGCTAAAAGCTCTGCAGCCTCCTTAGTATTACCATATACAGAGGTATAGCAAATCGTAACTGCATCTGCCTCAGGCTCATACTTACTCCAAATATCATATAAATGAATATAATAATCTAAATTCGAATCTAATACTGGTCCATGTAATGGGCGAATCACCTTAAGTGGAGTGCCCGCAAGCTTCTTAAGTAGATTTTGTACTGGTACACCGAATTTACCAACGATACCAAAGTAATATCTTCTTGCCTCACATGCCCATCCCTCAGGGTCATCAAAATCTAAGGCTCCAAATTTACCAAACGCATCCGCACTATATAAGCACTCATCATAGGCATCATAGCTCATCATTACCTCTGGCCAATGTACCATTGGTGCAAAAACAAATTTCAAGGAATGCTTACCTAAGGATACTACATCTCCTTCTTTCACAAGCTTTTGCTTGAAAGTAAAGCCTGGGAAGAATTGATGAATCATCTTAAATGTTGCTTGATTACCAATAACCTCGATATTCGGATATTCTTCAACTAAAGCCTTTATGGATGCCGAATGGTCAGGCTCCATATGATCTACCACTAAATAATCCGGCATACGACCCTCTAGTGCATCCTTAAGCTTTGCTAGGAATTCATCCTTAAAATGAATATCCACTGTATCCATAATTGCAATTTTTTCATCTAAAATTAAATAGCTATTATAGCTAATTCCTTCTGGAACTACAAATTGACCTTCAAATAAGTCTATTTTTCTATCATTAACGCCAATATATTTTACCATAATTTTCACCATACCTTTCATATCCATTATACCATAAGGATTCATGGAAAGTATATTATTTTTAAAAAAAATAAATGCTTGGTTTTTTTACCAAGCAATTATTCCTCTTCATCATATTCCTCTAAAAAGGAATGCTTAACTCCATCCTTTTTAAATCCAATAATCTTATTCATATTTACATTCGAGGCTGCAGAAAAGATATTCTTTTCTACATTTTGATTATAATTCTTCTTTAATTCCTGAATCAAAAGCTTTGTTGCTAATCTTTTACTTGCATTAACCTCACCATCTATAGATGAAGCCTCTGTAAATCTACAAGCACACATAATGAATCTTAAATCATTCGCCTTTGCCCAAGCCTTTACATCATTTTCTCTAATCAAATATAATGGACGAATTAGTTCCATCCCCTCATAGTTATCACTATGTAGCTTTGGAAGCATCGTTTGGAAGGAACCCGCATTGAGCATATTCATTAAAATAGTTTCAATGACATCATCGTAATGATGCCCTAAGGCAATTTTATTACAGCCTAAATTCTTAGCAAGCTTATATAATGCACCTCTTCGCATCTTAGCACATAAATAGCATTGATTCTTCTCTTGATTATTTGCGATCTCAAAAATATCGGTATCAATGATTTCAGCTGGGATATTTAATATTTCTATATTCTTTTTAATTTGATTTAGATTCATTTCATTATAGCCAGGATTCATAACTAAATACTTAACCTCAAATTCAAAATCGGAATGTCTTTTTAATTCCTGGAAAAGCTTTGCCATTAGCATAGAATCCTTTCCACCTGAAATACAAACACAAATTTTGTCATTAGGCTTAATAAGCTCATATTCCTTAACGGCCTTAATAAAGGGAGCCCATAATCTTCCTCTATATGATTTTATAATTGATCTTTCAATTTCTTGATATCTTTCCATAGTATCACCTTAAATCTTTGAAAAAGAAAAACGGCAAATGCCGCTATCTTTAAAATGGTGCTTCTTGCCGGGGTCGAACCAGCCTTTCAGCCTTACCATGGCCGCGTACTACCGATGTACTAAAGAAGCAAGCATATATACTATATCATAAAGTACATCGAATTCAAAACAAAATTTTTATAAAATTTGAAATTGAACATAAAAAACACATTTATTTTATTTTTTCTTCTTTTTAACCGAATAGCCAAACTTACCTAAATATTCTCCAAGCCCATAATATTCTCCATGAGAATAGGTAATTACATTTGCCTTCTTTAAATCAAATTTACCCTTGTCATCCATATAGGAATTTTCGATGGTAACCCCTAAAATATCCGCTAAAATCATATCGTGAGATCCAAGCGGAATAATCTCTCTTACCATACATTCAATATTGACTGGAGATTCACTAATGGATGGAGCCTTAACATATTTTGATTCTATTGCAGTTAAGCCTAAATCCTTAAATTTATCTGTATCCTTACCCGATTTTACTCCTGCATAATCTGTCGCAAAGGCTAAATCCTTTGTCGTTAAATTTACGACAAATTCCTTATTTTCTACAATAAAAGGATAGGAATACCTTTCCTTTCTTACAGAAATATAAAGCATTGGTGGATTTGTACATACAGTACCACACCAAGCAACGGTAAATACATTTTTATTTTCCATTGTACCAACACTAACTAAAACTGCAGGTACAGGATATAGCATATTTCCGCCCTTCCAATATTCCTTCATAGGATACCTCCATAATTCACTTAACAATTTAAATTCTATTTGAATTAGATAAAATTTTCAAGTATAAAATATTTCGTGAGTATAGTAAAATGGGCTATTCAAACAAACGAAATAGCCCATTTTTATTATCTAGGATCATATCCTGCTTCTTTAATTACCTTCTTTAATGTTTCTTCTTTCACATCACCAGTATAGGTTACAGTAACATTTTTATCCTCTAAGGATGCTACTGCAGATTCTACACCAGAAACATTTTTACAAGCCTCTTCTACATGTGCTTTACAATGCTTACACATCATACCATCAACACCAATAACGAATGTAGCCATTTTATTTTCCTCCTTCTTTTCTTTACTTTCTATTACCAAATCCTTATTTCTTTTTACCTTAAAGAAATTAATAGATAAAGCATTTAATACAACAGAAACCGAGGAAATGGACATTGCAATCGATCCATATTCTGGCTTCATGATGAATCCCCCGTTTGTTAAATGATAGAGGATACCTGATGCGAATAAAACACAAATTAGGTTATAAAAGAATGCCCAAAATAAGCCAAGCTTGATGGTATTTAGTGTTCTTTTCGATAGCCTTATTGCGTTTACAACATCCATTAAATCATTTCTCACAAGAACAATATCTGAAGACTCTTCTGCTGCATCAGACCCAGCCCCAATGGCAATACCTAAATCCGAGGTAGCTAAAGCGATTGTATCATTTACTCCATCTCCAACCATAGAAACAAGCTTACCATTCCTTTTAAGGTCTTTAATGATAGAAGCCTTATCCATAGGCAATACCTCGCTA
>CAMEKD010000116.1 GCA_945920825.1 uncultured Anaeroplasma sp. | reverse complement strand
GGAAAGCATTTCTTTGATTCATAGGGATAAGCAGGGTTACCTGCTTTTTTCTTTGCTTATATTAGGGACACATTCCCCATACTTTTTGGGAACAAATCAAAAGTCAATCCTATGAAATACAAAAATAAATAAAATGCACTTTCTTTTGTTAGAAAACTGTGTTATAATTCGTTTTATCTAATGTTTAAGCCCTAAAAATAAAATATTTGCGTGATTTTACGAAAAAATTTAGTAAATTTTTAAAAAATGTTTTAATTTGTTGAAATTTTGGGTTATAATATTAGTGAAGAAATACAATTTCAAAAGGGGGGGATTACATATGGGACTTTTTGATCGATTCAAAAAGAAAAAAGAAGTTCAAGAGGAAGAAGCACCACAGGTTGAAGAATATGTATATGTTGAAGGTTGCCAATCTTATGTAACAGACCAAGGATTTTTAGTTATAATTCCTGAGGTAAAACCACCATTTCAGATTTTAATTGTAGATAATGGTGAGCATAAGCAAATATTAGTTGAGAATATGAATAATCACAAAAATATTGATTTTGGTGATATTAAGACATCATATAATACAGTTGAGGATGGAGTTTTCGCATTTAGCCTACTTCCAGAGGAGGCTAGAAGACAAAAGATGGAGTTTAATCGTCGTGTAACAGATAGAGAACATCCACCTATTGCAGGTACCTATGATGTTTCAAATCAATTGAGGGGATAAGCTAGGTTTTCCTAGCTTTTTTCTTTTTATTTCATATTTTTTAAAAATATGATACAATAAATTAGATTTATACGATTGGATGTGATGATATGCCTAAAAATGAGGTTGCCTTAAGGCAAAATGAGAAAGTAGAAAAGGAATCGGGTAAACTTACCCTTGAGGAATATCAAAAGAAGTATTCAAAGCCAGTGAATGAGAAGGTTGCAAAAACATTTTTATTTGTTTTTGCGGCAGCCATTGGTATTATTATCTTCTTTTGCTTATTCTTAATCGTATTAAGATTATTCGAACTTCATCAGATTGCAGGATATGTAGGTATTGGTGTTGCCGTTTTAATCTTTATATTTGTATATATTGTACCCTTAGTTAAAATTCATGAGGCTAAGCCATTTATTACAAATGTAGATTCAAGAAATGCGAAGGAAGCAAAGAAATATAATAAAGCGCTAAGAGAATCTATTGCAGATAAGATGATTGATTTAAAGGCTAAGACTACAGGAGTTATTTGGTATAGTGAGGCAAATGTAGGAAAGCTTGCGATTGCACGTCAAACCCATGATGATAAGGGGTTAAAGGATGCCTTAACAGAGGTTTATGAAACGGATGTTAAGACTGCTGCGAATAAGATGATTAGAGATCATGCAGTAAAGGTTGGCATTACTACTGCATTATCTCAAAACGAGAAGGTTGATACATTATTTGTTGTTACATACAATTTGAAATTAATTAAGGATTTAATTTTTCTATATGGCTTCCGCCCATCGGACACAGAGCTTATGAAGTGCTACCAGGCTGTAATTGCGGATGCTTTAGTTGCATATGGGCTAGGCAATGCGACTGGTGCTATCGCAACTGGAGTTGTAAAAAAGATGGGAAATGTCGTAGATAAGGTTCCTGTTTTAGGCTCTGTGGTTTCTACGGTAATTGATTCTGTTACGCAGGGCATGGTGAATGCCTCCCTAACCGTTTTAATTGGCTTTCAGACCAAGAAATATTTAATGAAGGAATATCATTTACAGGATATATTAGATACTGTTGTTCTTCCTACGGAAGAAGAGGAGGAGGAAGAGGCATCTATGTTAATGGATTCCATTAAGCAGGATATTACCTATACCGCAAAGAAGGGTAAGCTATAAACCGCTTAGGAACAGGATATTTATCCTGTTTCTTTTAAAAAGGAGCGTGATTTTATGGATAGTGAATTCAAACTTGCCTTTTTAAAGGTTAAAGATATTTTATATGATCTTGCAGGGCAAAATGATTTATTATTCTTAGATTTAGAATATGATGAATGGAATTTAATGCTTAAGAAAAGAAGTGAAAAAATAAGAGAAATCTTTCAATCCTATGTAGATACTATTCTATTCATTAATACTACATTAGATAAGAATGATCCTATTCTTTATGATATTGCATATAAAAGTATCGCAAAGTTTAAGGAAGAGGAAATTCATGATTCTGGCTTTATTATTCCTATTATGGAAAAGCTTATTGCGTATTACGAAAAGCAAGGTAATCGTCATAGATTATTATTCCTATATTTGAATTATGGCTATGAATGTATGGAATATTATCTAAGAATGGGTAATTTTAGCTATAAGGAAAAGGTTAGAGATTCCTTTTTGAAGATTTTAAAATTAAAGGAGCATTATCAAGAATTAACGAATGCTGAAAAAGCCAGATTCTTTATTGCATATTACAATTTGACAAGTGCACTACCCGATGTAGTAGAGGAATATCAAAAGGATATTGTTTATTTTTATCAGGATTTATTGGATTTTTCTTTTAAGGATTCTATTAAAATACATATAGAAGAAAATGAAGATGCTATAGATGAAATCTATTATGTTGTTGAAGCCTTCTTATATGGCTTTGCCAGGTATTTAGATAAGAATGCCCTATATCGAGATGAATATTTTCATCTAGTGGAAAGAACTCTAAATTCATTTAAGGATTTAAAGAAAGATACCTTGCGTATTGGACATATCATTTTAGATTATTATTATAAGAAATATGATATTGATGTATTATTCTTAAAATTAGAGGAAATGAATAATGAATATTTAAATAAGAATTTAGCCTTTGATGGAACGGAGGATTCTATATTAGAGTTTTGTAATTGGATGGATATTAATTCATCCCTAAAGGAGATTATAAAATATTTAAATATAGATAAAAAAGAAAAAAAGGCTTATGTAAAGATGCTTACTGAGCCTATATTAAAATATATATCCTTGATGAATTACAAGGATTATACATCCTATATTGATGATATCTCATCGGATTTATTTTATAGTATGCTGCCTTATATGGATGGTATAGATGAAAAGGTTGATTTAATCCAAAGATTAATTATAAGAAGACAGCCAATTACTTATATTCATTCTCTTATGGTAAAAAGAATTAGTGAGGAAATCACTATGAAAATACTAAGGGATTGCCCAAGCCTATTAAAGCCTTTAGAGAATGTAGGTATAAGGGGTGCTGATCTATTAGATTATATAGGCTGTTCTGCTATGCTTCATGATTTAGGGAAGTGCTTAACCGTCGGTGTAATTAATTGCCAGGGTAGAAGGCTTACAGAGGATGAATTTGAATGTATAAAGCTACACCCGAAAAGAGCGTTAGTGTTCTTGAAGGATGATTCTGATTTTAATCCATATATCGATATTATGATTGGACATCATAAATTTTATGATGGAAGTGGTGGATACCCTATAGATTTTGATAATACAAAATCAAAATATAGGATTGCTATAGATATTATATCTATTGCAGATTCTATCGATGCTGCAACCGATATTTTAGGAAGAAACTATACGATGGGTAAGGATTTTAATACATTACTTATGGAATTAAAGGAATCGATGGGCAAAAGATATAATCCAGATATTGTATCCTTAATCTTAGAGGATGATGAATTAAAGGATAGACTTACCTATTTAGTTACAGAGGGTAGAGAAAAGGTATATTTTATGGCATATAAGGAAATTAAGGAAAGCTAGGTGTTAGATATGTGGCCATTTAAGAAAAAGGTAAAAAAGGAAATTAATTCAAAATATAAAAAGGAAGAATTCGTAAGATTTATGTTCCATGGTGAAATGACCTATGGATACATTTGGGAAATCAAGGAAAATGAGGATGGCTCCATCATTTATGATATTCAGGTGGGTGCACAGTGTCCTTGGGTTGCAGAAAACATCCCAGAAGAGATTGTAAAGCCTCATAAAATCCATCATTATACTACCTTTGATGACGAGGAGAACTAGGAGTGTTTTTCACTCCTTTTTCATATTTAAGAAAATATAAGCCATTAGTATTATTATCATCATTAGTTGAAAGTAAAAAGATATTTAGGCATGGTAATGGTAAAGCAACTTATTACGATTTAAATGAATGAATCGTCCATGAATCATCCAGGAATCGTTTAATCGATCACTTTAAAAAAGAGGTTCTTTCCAAACTGAAGTAGTTTGGTAGGTAGGTACCTTATAATTTAAAGAAATTGGAAAAGATGTTATGTTGTACCTTACAATAGATTGTGGCAACTGCATAAAATCCATCATATTTTTCTTATGTAAACAATGCAAAATTTTTGTGTTTCCCCAAAATTAAATATGCCCCTTAAAAAGGCAAAAAAATAAATCCA
>CAMEKD010000115.1 GCA_945920825.1 uncultured Anaeroplasma sp. | reverse complement strand
GATGAGGATGAAGCGACTGACGCAATTTCCGTTACGATGCATGATCGTGATGAAGAGGTAGATACCTATTTAAGAGAGGATAATACAGTAGATGTAGATGATTTCAACTTCGAAAGCTATAGAAGATTAGATTTATTTACATCAAGAAAATCTCTTCAAAAGGGTATAGGACCTTTAGTTGAGGCATTAATTGGTGCGGAAGGACCAATTCATAGAGAATATCTATATAAGAGAGTTGCAAATATTATGGAGAAAGAAAAGCCAAATAAGGAAATCAAAACACAAGTGGATGATAATATCCCAACGAAGGTTTTAAGAATGGGCGATTTCTTTATGAATTACGATCAAATGAGTAAAATTAAGCTAAGACTGAATTCCGATCGTGAGGCAAACCAGATTTATGTAGATGAATATATGGATGGTATTATTGGTGTTGTAACAAAACAAAATGGTATCACGGTTCAAGGCTGCTATAAAACTTTAGTTCAGATTTTAGGCTTTGATAAGGTTTTGGCATCGACAAGAAAAATACTTGACGAAGCACTAGAATCCTTAATTCACAATAAGAAAATAGAAAGAAGAGTAGATAATTTATATCTAATCGTTTAAGAGGAGGATTATATCCTCCTTTTTCTTGTGGATTCGTGCTAAATTCAGTATAATAGTAAGAAAATGAGGGCTATTATGGAAAATTATTTTGCTTATTATAAGGGCTATAAAGAAAATAAGAATATAAGAAAAATAAATCCAATTTTGGTATTAGCTATTACTATAGTATTCCTTTTAACCTTATCCTTTGGACTTTTAGGTATTATCCTTAGCTTAGCTAAGGGGAAAAGCTTTAGTGAAATATTTAGCTTAGCTCCTATTTTAGTTCTTATGACATTTTTATCCATGATTCTTGTAATACCAAATTTTGTATTTTATTTCTATTTAATAAGAAGTAAAAAAGATGATGCTTTATGGAAAAATATTCGGGTATATTTAGAGGATAATGAAGAAATTAGCATACAGGCTAAGGTAGATGAGGATATTCTATATTTAAAAACATGGAAGATAATTTCTATCTGTAAAGAGGATATAGAAGAAATTATAAGAGAAGATAAAATCAAAATGATTTTTCATTTGGAGAAGGAATATTATATTTTATTTAACCCAATCGATTTTGATGCATTAAATTTTGGGAGGTGATTTTTTTGAATTTAGAGAAGGAAAAGAAAAAAGAATTAAAAAGACAGGCTAAAGAAGAAAGAAAATCTTTAAAATTACAAAAAAAGCAGGATAAAAAGGCCTATAAGGCTCACGAAAAGGTTTATATTGAAGAAGAAAAGGAAGAAAGAAGAAATGCTCCACTAACGGAAAGAGAGCTTGAAATCAGAAGAAAAAATGAAGCTCCCAAAAGAAGTGTACTAGAGGAAATCGGCAATTCCGTTTCCCATGGCTTGGGTGCAATATTTGGTATTGTTGCTTTAGTATTAATGCTTCTTAAAAGCGATACACCAATGAAGATTACTGGATCTATTGTATATGGTACATCCATGATCATTATGATGCTTATGAGCTGCCTATATCATGCATGGAAGCATGGTCTTAGAGTAAAAAGAATATGGAGAAGATTTGATTATTCTTCCATCTATTTACTGATTGGTGGTACATTTGCACCACTACAGTTAGTTGAGCTTGGACAAAACCAAAATCAGCCACTTTGGGCTTGGATTTGGTTTGGTGTAATGTGGGGGCTAATTATCGTTGGTATAACCTTTGTATCTATTTTTGGCCCCGGTAGAACTAAAGCAATTAATTTCCCTCTATATTTCATTATCGGCTGGAGCGGGGTTATGTTCATTCCCGGGTGGTTAAAGTATAACCAGGCAATTCTTTGGTGGATTTTAGGTGGTGGAATTGTATATTCCCTAGGTATGATTCCATTCGTGTTAAAGAAGGTACCGGCAGCACATTTTATTTTCCATTTATTTGTGGTTGCAGGCGCGATTACACAATTTATTGGTATTTATACTTGCGTATATATGTGAGGGTTTTTATGAGTTTAGTTATGAAAGCTTATGAATTTGCAAAGAATGCCCACAAGGGGCAAAAGGATTTTGCAGGAAATGATTATATAACGCATCCTATTTTTGTTCAAGCGCATTTAGATAGTGATATATTAAAGATATGTGGATATCTACATGATACGGTTGAGGATACAAATGTAACCTTAGAGGAAATAGATAAAATCTTTGGTAGTGAGGTAAGGGGTGCTATAGATGCACTTACGAAAAGAGAGGGCGAGGATTATTTAGAATACATCGAAAGATTAATGAAAAATCCTATTGCAGTCTCTGTAAAAAGAATAGATTTAATTCACAATATGGATTTATCTAGAGTACCTAACATTAAAGATAAAGATTTATTTCGAATAGAGAATAAATATAAGCCTGCCTATAGAAAGATTACAGGTCATGATTTATTATTATCTGAACAGCTAGACTGCAAATTATCAGATTATGAAATACGACATTTATTATTTAATATCTTATCGAAAAGATTGAAATTTGAAAGAATAGATTCCAATATTGAATATATCCTAAAAGGATATTCCAATGCAATTTCAGATCCTTTAAAGGATTATATTGAAGGAGTATTAAAAGATGAAATATTATGCGATTAAGGATGATTTAAACCATGAAATTGTAGATTCATGGGATTTATGTAAGGAGCATTTAAAGAACTATACAAAGCCAAAATATAAATCCTTTAAGACGAAAGAAGAGGCAGAGGCCTTCTTAAATGGTGAAATTCTAGATGATAATATTACTGCCCCAAAGGCCTATATTGATGGATCTTATGATAGTAAAACGAATGCCTATTCCTTTGGTGGAGTATTGATTATGGATGGTAAGGAATATCCATATAAAAAGAAATTTGAACCTGATGAATATTCCTCCTTAAGAAATGTTGCAGGAGAAATACAAGGAGCAGGCTTTATTATTGCATATGCTGTTAAAAAAGGTATCAAGGAATTGCATATTTTTTATGATTATTTAGGCATTGAAAAATGGTTTACTCACGAATGGAAGGCCAACAGTAAAATTGCTGTGGATTATCAAATATTAGCCGATAGGGTTAAAGACAAAATTAAGGTTTATTTCCATAAGGTAAAAAGCCATACGAATAATCATTATAACGATTATGCAGATAAGCTTGCAAAGGAAGCATTAGGACTATAGACGGTATATCCGTCTTTTGTTTTTCAAGTAAATCATATATAATATATATGACTTTTTAAGGAGGGCTTTATATGTTTAAGATACAATCCAAATATATGCCAACAGGAGATCAGCCACAGGCAATTGATTCCATTGTTGAAAAATTTAATCAAGGTGAAAAAAGACAAACCTTGCTTGGTGTTACTGGTTCTGGTAAAACCTTTACTATGGCCAATGTCATTAAACGTATTGGAAAGCCAACCTTAGTTTTAGCACATAATAAAACATTAGCAGGACAGCTATATAATGAATTTAAGGATTTATTTCCAGAAAATCATGTAGAATATTTTATTTCCTATTATGATTATTATCAGCCAGAGGCTTATGTAGTATCCTCGGATACCTATATAGAAAAGGATGCCCAAATCAATGAAGAAATTGATGAGATGAGGCATGCGGCAACAGCGGCATTAATGGATTTTAAGGATGTTATAGTTATTGCATCAGTATCCTGTATTTATGGTATAGGTGATCCTAGTGATTATAAGGATTCTATGCTATGCATAAGGGTTGGTGAAACCTACCCTAGAAAGAAGCTTTACCAAAGGCTTGTGGAAATGCAATTTGAAAGAAATGATTTCGAATTTAAAAGAGGAACATTCAGATATCGTGGAGATGTACTTGAAATCATTCCACCATCAGAGCATTCTAAGGGAATTAAAATTGAATTCTTTGATGATGAGGTTGAGCGTATCCGTACCTTCGATTGCGTAACTGGTGCATCCATTGAGGATGTAATGTTTGCCAATGTATTTGCAGCAACGCACTTTGTTACGAATAAGAATAAGCTCGAAGAGGCTTTAAAACGAATTAGAGAAGAGCTTAAGATAACAAAGGAAAAATTTATTATGGAAGGAAAGCCACTTGAGGCAGAAAGAATTGAGCAAAGGACAAAATACGATTTAGAAATGCTGGAGCAAACGGGTACCTGTAGTGGTGTTGAAAACTATTCTAGGCATTTAGCATTACGAGGGGAAGGAGAAACTCCTGCAACCTTACTCGATTTCTTCCCTGATGATTTCTTACTTATTGTCGATGAATCCCATGTTACACTTCCTCAGGTAAGGGGTATGTATAATGGAGATAGAGCGAGAAAAATGAATTTAGTGAATTATGGATTCCGTCTTCCTAGTG
>CAMEKD010000114.1 GCA_945920825.1 uncultured Anaeroplasma sp. | reverse complement strand
AATATCTATTGTTGTTTTTGCCCAGAATTAATTCCAGAATTTGACGGTAAATTTAAATATTGTTCTTTGAAAGAAGTTGTGAAAAATGGATGGGCTACTAATTTTAAAGGCCATATGGATTTATATAAAAAATATCCACAGGTAGAATTTGCTATAAAAAATAAATGGGAAAATGGATATTACGATTTTGGTGGAATCATAAAAAAGATAAATTTTAACAATAAAAAAGTGTTAAGAAATTGCGTCAAAAATGATTATAATAGTAGGAATTGTTTTTTAGCAAATTACGATATAAAAGAAGAAGATGCAGGCCTATTTAAAAATGTTGATTATTATTGGGTAGAAACATTACTTGGAATTTATGGCTATGATAACACAGTTAAAGCAATAAGAAAAGGCTATGATTTACCAGTATGGAATGATTATTTAGATGCTTTAAAATTAATGGGTGTACATCTTACAAAAGATGAAATGTTTCCTAAAGATTTATTAGAAGCTCACGATAGAACAATAGCAAGAAAAAATGCAATAGAAAATAAATTATATGATGAGAACATTAAGAAATATGCCGAAGAATTAAATATCAAGGTAACTAATGATAAATACACTGTTATTGTCCCTGAATCAAGCTTAGAAATAATCCAAGAAGGAGAGATGCAGCATAATTGCGTAGGTAAAATGGGGTATATCGAAAAAATGGCTAAGAGGTCAACTATTATTTGTTTCTTAAGAAAAAGCCAAGAGCTTAATAAATCATTTGTTACTATTGAATTAGATCCGAATCGCAAGCAAATAAGACAGGCTTATGCTGAAAGAAACCATGAATGTCCTAAGGACGCTCTTGCTTTTATAAAAAAGAATCTTTTACAAAGAGAGAAAGAAGGAATCGTTAATGCCTAGAATAAACGGAGAATTATACAACACAATAAACACTTATGATAGTATTACCAATAGAAGAAGAAATAACTATAAAAACTTTGTTATAAATGCTTGCAACGAGCTTAAAAACCCACCATATAAAACGATTGTTTTTGATAAAGAACAAGTATCAGATGTTATTAAAAAATGCGATTTTACAGTAATTATTGAAGCTGTAGAAGATTACTTTGTATTGAAGCGATTAAAATGCTAGTGATGTATTATGAAAAAATCTTATATGACTAGGCATTATTGGACTGATGAAGAGGATACATGGATAATATCTAATTTTTCAAATAACCGTGAAAAAATGTTATCTGATTTCAATCGAAAATTTAACACCAATATTACCATAAATTCTTTGAATCAGCGATTATTTAAATATAAGCTACTTGCTTCAAATAGTGATTTTACAGTAGAGATGGAAGAATGGCTAAAGCAAAACTATAATTTAGAACATAAAAAAGTCCAAGAGCTTACCGATGAATTTAATGCTACATTTGGCACAAATAAGACAAAATCTAGTATATGGCATAAGGCTTTTAGATTGACAAATCAAAGACTATCAAACGAACCTAAAACTAGATTAGAATATACTCCAGAAATGATAGAGCGTATTAAAGAAATTGTGCCTTTATGGAGTTACAAAAAATGTGCTCAAATGATGAGTGAAGAATTTAATTATAATTTTACTTCATCGATGATAGAACATAAAGCTAATAGATTAGGGGTTAAGAAACCTAATAATGGATTTAGCAATCTAGATCCACGGCTTCATAGTAGTAATTGGTTTATAAAAGGTAGGCCAAGCCTCAATACTAAACCAGTAGGAATCGAAAGAGTTATGAGGTATAAAGATGGTAGAATATTTGTTGCGGTTAAAATCGGCATGCCTAATAAATGGGAATTCAAGCACAGATTAGTTTATAAACAACACTATGGAGAAATACCTGATGGATATATGATTAATTTTGCAGATGGGAACCACCTTAATTTTGAGCCTGATAATTTGATTCTAGTTAGTAGAGGCGAAAATATTATGTTGAATAAGAATAAACTAAGATTCAATGATAAAGACCTCACAAAAACAGGATTAACATTATCTAAATTGATAATAGCAAGAGGAAGGAGAACAAAAAAATGAGAAATACGCTAGTTGATTTGAACAATCATTTATTTGAACAATTAGAGCGTTTAAATGATGAAGAGCTAACTGATGAACAGTTAGAAAAAGAAATAAAAAGAGCTGATGCAATGAAAGATATTGCTACACAAATTATAGCTAATGCTAACATTGTATTAAAGGCAACAGAGCTTAATATGGAATATTCCAGGAACGAGGTTAATGTGCCTCAAATGTTAATTGGGATGGATGATAAGAAATAAAAAAGATAGAAAGGAATAAATATGAAAGTAGAAGATTATAATAAATTATTTGGAATAAGGGAATCTTATGAACTACCTGATAAATTAATTAAAATGTTATTGGATGAACAAACTAAAAATAATTTATTTGATGAGTATTTAAAATACAATGATGTTGATTTATCGGTTGATTGCTTAAGAGATTATTTCCAACAAGAACATAGTGCAAGAGATACATTAAAACAAGATTATACACCTGATTGCTTATGTGATTTAATGAGCAGACTTTCAAGCGGTGGCGATAGGATTATAGATATTTGTAGTGGCACAGGTGCTTTAACAATTCCAATGTATTACAAGAATAAAAATTCATACTTTCAATGTGAAGAATTTTCAAATAGAAGTATACCTGTTTTATTGTTTAATTTAGCCATTAGAAATATAAACGCAATTATAAAAAATTGTGATGTTTTAACTAAAGAAGTAAAACATATTTATAAATTATCAAGTACAGATAAATATAGCACTATCCAAAAAATACAAAGCATTGAAGAGGAGAAGTTTGATGTTGTAATATCTAACCCGCCATATAGCATTAGTTGGAATCCTAAATATGATGAACGTTTTGAAGGATATGAACTAGCCCCAAAAAGTAAAGGTGATTTTGCTTTTTTACTAGATGGATTATATAGATTAAATGGAAGTGGAAAGGCTTTTTACATATTACCTCATGGTGTTTTATTTAGAGGACAAGCAGAAGGTAAAATAAGACAAAAATTAATTGAAAATAATTTAATCGAGGCTATTATCGGATTGCCTGAAAATTTATTTCTTAATACTTCAATTCCTGTTTGCATTATTGTTTTAAACAAAAGTAAGGAAAATAGAAATATACTATTTATAGATGCTTCAAAATTATTTTTAAAAAAAGGTAAACAAAATGTAATGACTGAGGAACACATTCAAAAGATAGTTGCAGCATATATAAATAATTATGAAATTGAAAAATTTTCTCACATTGCATGTTATCAAGAATTAAAAGACAATGATTTTAATATGAACATTCCAAGATATGTTGATACTTTCGATAAACACAAAAATGACACAAGGACATGTGGTGAAATTATTGATGAGATTATTCAAATAGAGAAAGAATATTATGATAACATTATAGAAATATCTAAAATGGTTCAAGAACTTGAGGGAACTACTATTGAAAAACAAAAAGAAGTAGAAGATATGAAAATAAAATATAAAGTGCTTGAAACTATGAAAAATGAAAGCGCATGGAAAAATTTTTCTAGATCAATAAACAAGTTATATGATGATATTTCAAAAGCGCAAAAGACAACAATACAATTAAGCGAATTATCAACAATAGAAAGAGCTGTAAAAGGTAAAGTATACAAACGTGGCTGTATATTGCTCCAAATATCGGCAACGGATGGACAAATATTATATCTTGATGAAAATAAAGAAATAGAAGCCAAATATGCGGTTATAATTCCTAATCCTGATATTAATTCAAGATATTTATTTTGGAGTATTTCAGGTAATTTAGAGGATTATTTACGTAAAGTACAACAAGGATTGAATATTGTTTTAGAAGATGTATTTAAAATACCAGTTGTTTGGTATATAAATCCATTGATACAAGATGAAATTATTGCAGTTATGGAAACTATTAATCAAATGGAAAGAAATATGATGCATGAATTGGATTCGAGAAAAGAAGAAAAACAGTTCTATTTAAATAATATGTTTGTAGATTCAGATATAAAAAAAGATTATTCTAAATGTACGAATGATAAAATTGAAGAACAACCTGCTGAAATAATAGAAGAGCTAAAAAAAGAGAAGAAATCAAAAATCCAACAAATAAGCTTATTTGATTATGTGAATTAGTTATTTATGGAGGAGGTAAAAGAAAAATGAAAATATACGTTAAAGATATGGCTTCAAATGTAGTTCACGAAGTTGGCAGCGATAGACACGATAGTCTTATGCTAATTGATGGTGGATTATTCTATTATAATCTACAAAATGGCGAAGGAACTTACGGTGGCGGTTATAAATTTTGCGATAAAAATGGAAATACGGATTATGACAACGAAGAACAAGACAA
>CAMEKD010000113.1 GCA_945920825.1 uncultured Anaeroplasma sp. | reverse complement strand
CCTCACTAAATCTAGATAAATGCATCATAGCTATAGATGCGGCCGATGCAAGCTCAACTGCAAAATCTCTATCGGATACACCATCGAGTGAATTTAATACAATTCCATCAAAGCCAAGCTCAGCTGCAGTCATACATCTATCGATAGGGTATGTTGTACCTGCGAGCGCACATGAGCCTAAAGGAGAATAATTCATTCTTCCCTTAGCGTCCATAAATCTTTCGATATCTCTTTTTATCATGAATGCATAGGCAAGTAGATGATTTGCGAAGGTAATAGGCTGTGCACGCTGAAGGTGTGTATAACCTGGCATTACCGTAGACTTATGCTTTTCTGCTAAATCAATAATAGTATTTAATAATGCATTTAAATTTTGAATTGTAGAATCTGCCATATCTCTTAAATGTAATCTTACATCTAAGGCAACCTGGTCATTTCTACTTCTTGCCGTATGTAATCTTTTTCCAACCTCGCCAATTCTTTTGGTTAATTCAGCCTCAACAAACATATGAATATCCTCAGCCTCAGGATCAAGCATAAGCTTACCTTCTTCTATATCGGATAATATATCTATAAGAGTATTTATGATGAGGATAGAATCCTCTTTTGAAATAATTCCCTTTTTCCCAAGCATTCTTGCGTGAGCCATAGAGCCTGTAATATCATCCTTAAACATAACTCCATCAAAGGAGATTGAGGAATTAAAATCATTTACTTCTTTCTTTTCTTCTTTTTGAAATCTTCCAGCCCACATTTTTGCCATAGGGATTACCTCTTACTTTCCTTATTTTTTGATCTTTTCATTAACCAAAGCCTGTACTTTTACAGGAAGTCCAAATAGGTTAATGAAGCCAGCTGAATCCGCTTGGTTATATGCACCACCATCATCATCGAAGGATGCAATATCCATATTGTGTAATGTATATGGAGATGTAATTGATGCAGGGATTATATTACCCTTATATAATTTAACCTTTACATCACCAGTTACAACCTCTTGTGTCTTATCTACAAACGCACTAATTGCCTCTCTAAGTGGTGTATACCATAGTCCATTATAAACTAAATCCGCAAATTTATCTGCAACAGTCTTCTTAAAATGAGATGTTTCCTTATCTAATGTAATAGATTCTAATAATTCATGAGCCTCATATAAGATAGTTCCACCTGGAGTTTCATAAACACCACGGCTCTTCATACCAACTAATCTATTTTCAACGATATCGATAATACCAATACCATTTCTTCCACCAATCTCATTTAATTTCCAAATAAGATCTACAGAATCCATTTCCTCACCATTTACCATAGTTGGAATACCCGCCTCAAAATGAATCGTTACATATTCAGGCTTATCTGGAGCTTCCTCAGGTGATACACCAAGCTCTAGGAAGCCTGGCTTATTATATTGTGGCTCATTTTTAGGATCCTCTAAATCTAAGCCCTCATGAGATAAATGCCATAAATTCTTATCTTTAGAATAATTGGTTTCTCTTGAAATCTTAAGAGGAATATTATGGGCTTCTGCATAATCGATTTCCTCATCTCTTGATTTAATATCCCACTCTCTCCATGGAGCGATGATTTTCATATTTGGAGCGAATGCCTTAATGGTAAGCTCAAATCTTACCTGGTCATTACCCTTACCTGTACAGCCATGGCAAATGGCATCTGCACCCTCAGCTATTGCGATTTCTGCAATTCTTTTTGCGATGATAGGACGAGCAAAGGATGTACCTAATAAATATTTTTCATATTTAGCTCCAGCCTTCATTGTAGGATAAATAAAATCCTCAACGAATTCCTTGTTTAAATCCTCAATGTATAGCTTAGATGCACCGGTTTTAAGTGCCTTCTCCTCTAAGCCCTCAAGCTCTGATTTTTGTCCTACATTACCAGAAACACAAATAACCTCACAGTTATCATAATTTTCCTTTAGCCAAGGAATAATAATGGAAGTATCCAAACCTCCAGAATATGCTAAAACAACCTTCTTAATACCTTTTTTCATTTTCAAATTCCTCCTTAAAATCCATTTTAGCAGAAAAAAAGTCTCTTTCAACGAAAGAGACGCATATAAGCGCGGTACCACTCTAATTGCTAAATAATATTAGCCACCTCAAAATCCCTTAAAGCGGGGAACTTTCCTCTAAAGAAACGCGTTCAGCATTTTTACTTATCCTGCTTCCACCCACCAGGACTCTCTATAAAGGCTTATTAGCTTACTCCTTTTCTTATCACAGAAGATTCCCTTGAGTAATAAAAAAAGGACTATATTAGTCCCATTTTTATTTGGGGCTAATAATTATGAATCTAAGACTTAGTCCCATAATTATACTCAAGTTTATTTTGTTAAACTATCTTTGCTAGGGGTATCTATTAAGGAACCGGCCCAAAATAGATACTTCTATTATAATCCTATAGACATATATGTCAATATGAAACAAGAGGTTAAAACGTTTTCAAACTGTGTTATTTAAACATTTAAATCATTATTTTCCCGAATTATATATATTAAATAGGATTAAAAGTGAAATTTTCAACCATATTCTTTTTTTATATGGATTTCATAACCCCTTTGTGATACAATACTTCCGGTGATAAAAATGGATAATTATTTACAGAAAGCTTATTGCATGAATCAAACCGTAAGGATCTATGCAGCAATCACTACAGATATTGTTAAGCATGCGGAAGAGATATTCCATCTTTGGCCAACAAGCTGTAGTGCACTTGGTAGAGTCTTAACGATAGCTGCAATTATGTCATGCACATATAAGAATGATGATTATTTAACTATAAAGGTATTAGGTGATGGACCAATCGGTAAAATTATCGTTGGTGCAAACGATGGTAAGGTTCGAGGATTCTGCGAAAACCCTGGTGTAGATTTAAGATATAATGATGGAAGACAGGCAGTCGCTATGGCAGTTGGAAATGGCCAAATTGAGGTCATCAAGGATTTACATATGAGAGTGCCATTCTCTTCTTCATCAGAAATTATTTCTGGTGAGATTGCAGAGGACTTCACCTATTATTTTGCGAAAAGTGAGCAAATCCCATCCTCTGTTGGTCTTGGTGTATTATTCGATAAGGAAGCTAAGGTTAAGGCTGCAGGTGGCTTCCTAATTCAGGTAATGCCTGGATGTAAGGAAGAATATTTACAAAAATTAGAAGAGAAGCTTGCCAATTTAAAGAGCTGCTCTACTATGATCGATTTAGGATATTCTGCAGAGGATATCATCAATGAAATTACGGATGGGGATTACCAATTGCTTGAGACTAAGGAATTAAAATACGAATGCACATGCTCTAAGGAAAAATTTGAGCGTGGACTTTTATCCTTAGGTAAGGATGAGCTTCAAGCAATGATTGATGAGGACCATAAAGCAGAGATAAATTGTAATTTCTGCAACAAAAAGTATATTTTTTCGGAAGACGATTTAAAAAATTTAATTTTAAAGCTTAAAAAATAAGCAGTCGTTTTTTTGAAGTTGTTTCGAGTTTTTAAAGTTTGTCAAAAGTGGCAAACTTTTTCTTTTTTTGTAAAACATATAATGCAATTAAATTTTGAAAGTGCATTATATTGCAAAATATTAATGCTTTTATCGCATTTCAAACAAGATGAATAGATTTTGTCTATTTTCTTATAAATTTTAGGAAAATGACGCTAAAAGAAAAAGAGACTTACTCACAAATAAATGAGTGTGTGGCTCTGATAATCAGCAAAGAACAATACTTATTATCGAGGGAAAAATGATATATTAGCAGTGCCTACAATATTTACAAAAATGCAACATAATTTTTTTCATTATTTTTTCACAAAATCAAAGGATATTTTCATTTTTTTACACACTTCTTTCATATTTATTTCGCTGTTATTCTATGGTACAATTAACCAAAGGAGTTTTTTTATATGAAAATAAAATTTATTTTATTTCCATGTCTAATTGGTTTAATAACTTTAGCCTCTTGTAACAGCAATACAAAGGATACTACCAAGACGACTAAGGAAGATGAGGCGCCCACCACTTCTATAGAGGTGCCAACTACTACTTCCATAGAGACTTCAACTGGCATTGCAACTACTACAGTTGAAACAACCACTACGGAAGAAACATCATCTGGTGTATCCAATGTTGGGTCATACGAAGATGATGATGAATGGAAAGAATTACATACCTAAAATTTTTGGGTAAAAAAGACAAAAAGGAGAACAAAACATGAAAAAATACGAAAGACCAGAAATTAAAGATATCAAAATAAATTTAGAAGACATCATTGCTGTATCTAACAATGGTTCTACTAGTGGCGGAGGATCTAGTTCGCTATCCGATTTATTCGGTGGAAAGTAGGAGGTAGTCTATGAAAAAGATTAAATCTATTATCCTGTTTTCAACTGTATTTGCTGCAGCTGGGATTAGTTGTGCTG
>CAMEKD010000112.1 GCA_945920825.1 uncultured Anaeroplasma sp. | reverse complement strand
GGAATACAATTATGGCATTTATAGGCATTGACCAATTTTTTTATTGAAAATAGCCATACAAAATGATAAATTCTCACTTTCAATGCGAGAATTAGTAACTTCCAATATATATGCATATGTCAGTATATTTTCTATGATTATATAGCTAACCATAGGATAGATGTAGTCTATTAAATGTCAATTATACGATGAAAAGAATGGAATAGATAAGGTATTAAAGCACTCTTCGGAGTGCTTTTTCTTGACTATTGTTTTAAAAAGGTTTAAAAATATAAGGGAATAAGTGAGGGATATTATGAAATTTGTAATCAAGCATAGGCTCTTCATTTCTATAGTATTATTTACTTTATTTTTCTTTTTATTCTTTTTATATATGGATTTAAGAGAAATAATGTTTCTTTTACATAGAGATTATAAAAATAATTATATAGGTGGATTATTTATACATAGTTGGTTTTTCTTAATACCTATGGTGGTATTTTTTATATTGATGATTGTATTTACAGCATTCTATATGAAAAAGAATAAGGGAATGAATAAATGGATTACCTTTTCATTAACTTTATTTTATGAGCTTGTATTTACCTTCGTATATTCCTTATATGCATTAGCACCAGGATTTTGCTTTTTCCCTAAAGCATATGCTATAAGCATATCGATAGATAAGGTAAAAGAGGTAGAGGTATTTGTAGAGGATACCTCCTATACTTCCCTTTATTATGATAATGATTATAATGAGGTCACCTTATTATTTGTTGGAAATGCACAAAATGCCAAGGGTGTATTTCATAACATAAAAGATGATTTAGATACAAGCAAAAGAAATCTACTCATTATGGATTATCCTATGTTTGGATATAATTATGGTACCCTAAATGAAGAAACGATATATAAAGAAGTAGATCAATATATGTCTTTTTTAATAGAACAAGAGGGCTATAGCTATAAAGAGATTCGTATTTGTGGTTTTTCTATTGGCACAGGAGTAGCTACCTATTGTGCAAGTAAATATAAGGATGTAGAAAGCCTTATATTATTTGCCCCATATTATACCTTTAGTGATGCGATGAATCATCTTGTAAATGTATTCCATGGACCATTATTAGGCTGTGTAAGATTTAAATTTCCATCTTATAGTAATGCTTTAAATATTACATGCCCTACTATAATTTATTATTCCGATGGAGATAAGATTATTCCTATGGAATCCACTTTGAAATTAATTCAATGCTTTAAAGATTGTAAAGCGATTCTTATCCCTAATGTAAGCCATAATATGGTATTTTATAACAAGGATTTAGCTTTATCTTTACTTCACTAATCCTATGTAACTTACCTATTGTTTTTTGTAACTTACTTTACTCTATCTTGTAATAATTTTTAAAAATAATATAGTAAGGCTGGTGATGCTATGTATAAGATAAGTATTGAACAAATTGATGCGGATCTGCAAGAAGAGGTTGTAATCAAATGTCATGAGATGAATGATTATGTTTTATCCTTAGTGAAAAAGCTTAAGGAGGAGACGAAATCCTCCATTATTTCAGGTACTAAGGGTGAGGATATTTATTCTATTCGAATGAAGGATATCTTTTATATTGAAGCAACAGAGAATAAAACATTTATCTATTGTAAGGAAGATTTTTATGAATCTAAGCTGAAATTATATGAGATAGAGGAAATGGTAAATGGCTTATCCTTTTTCAGATGCTCGAAATCCATTATTTTAAATTACAATAAAATCGATTGTGTCACTCCTGCCTTCAATGGTAGATTTGAGGCAAAGCTATCGAATGGAGAAAGAGTTATTATTTCTCGTCAATATGTTAAGACATTAAAGGATATTTTAGGAATATAGGAGGGAAAATATGCGTATAGTTAAAATGATTACAATGCAATTTTTATTGATTACAGTTGGTATGCTACTAGGTATAGGATTAATGAATGTATTCACTAGGGACTATAATAATCTACCATGGTTTTTCCCTTTCGAAATACTAGCAGTTGCCTTATCTACTGCACTTGCATCCTTAGTGTATTTATCTAAAAATGAATTATCGAAAAAAGGAATGATGGTTCGTCAGATCATACATTTAATTTTATTACTCGTCATTGTATATTCCTTTGGATATTTGTTTAAATGGTGGAGTGAATTGAATGGTATTTTAATTGTTGGAGCTATATTCTTTGGAATATATGCCATAGTATTTATCGTAACCTACAGAATGGAAAGAAAGGATTCTTTCAAGATTAATGAAGCCTTAAAGAAATTACCTAAGGATGAAGAATAGTCTATATATTTTGCAACTTACTTTATGTTTTTGACAACTTACTTGTAGGTTGCTTTTTTTTGTGCATAAAATTCGTAAAATATAGTCGAGGTGAAAAAATAATGGAAATTATTAAGGTCGATAATTTAGTAAAGCATTATAAGAATATTAAAGCAGTAGATGGTATTTCATTTACTGTAGAGGAAGGCGAGCTATTCGCATTCTTAGGTGAAAATGGAGCTGGTAAATCAACATCCATTAATATTTTATGTACAGTTCTATCTAAGGATTCAGGCTCTATTCATATTGATGGGCTTGATATAGATAAGGATAGTGATGAAATCAAAAAAAGAATTGGCATTGTATTTCAGGGCTCGGTTTTAGATGAAATTCTTTCGGTGAAGGAAAATTTAATGTCTAGATGTAGCTATTATGGAATGAATCGAAAGGAATCCTTAAATCGAATTCAGGAATTATCTAGCTTATTAAGCTTAGATCATCTACTTAAAAGAAAATATGAAACCTTAAGTGGTGGAGAAAAAAGAAGAGTAGATATTGCAAGAGCTTTAATTCATAAGCCAAGAATTCTATTCTTAGATGAGCCTACAACAGGCTTAGATCCTAAAACTAGAAAGAATGTTTGGGATATTATTAATGATTTAAGAAGGAATATCCATTTAACTGTATTCTTAACTACACATTACATGGAAGAAACTAAGGATGCAGATTGGGTAGTAATATTAGATCATGGGCATATTGTTGCTAAGGGAACGCCAAATAGCTTAAAGAATATATATGCAAGTAATAAGCTTTTATGGCATGTAGAGAAATCTTTAGATTATGAGGATTTATTAAGAAAATATAATTTAGAATATTCTTATAATTTAGATACCTATACGATTCCATATAAAGAGAGTAAGGAAGTAATAGACTTCCTATCTTTAGAAAGGGATATCGTAAAGGATTATGAATTAATTAAAGGCGATATGGATGATGTATTCTTAAATGTAACAGGAAGGAGCTTTATGTAATGAGGAACTTTAAAGGGAGCTTATGCTCATATGTAGGTATGACCAAAAGAAATGTATTATTATTCTTTAAGGATAAAACAACCTTATTCTTTTCTATGTTAGCACCATTAATTGTATTTTTCTTATATGTAATCTTTTTAAAGGATACCTATTTATCTGGCCTTAAGGAATCCTTGAATGCAATTGAGGGCTATTATGATGTAAAGGATATTGAATCCTTAGCGAATTTATGGCTACTTGCAGGAATCTTAGGTACAGCATCCATTACAGTTGCCTTAAACTCCTTACAGGTAATGGTAAGGGATAAGAATTTAAAAATAGATTATGATTATACATCATCTCCTATATCTGGAGTAATTGTAATATTATCCTATTTTACGAGTGCCTTATTAAATACCTTTATGATTACAGGGGGTATATTGACGATTGGACTTGGAATTACAAGCATTATGGGGAATACCTATTTATCTATTGGTAAAGGTTTTATGCTATATTTATTAACTCTATTAGGCTCTGCATCAAGTGTCATTGTTATGATGGTTATTGTTTCCTTCTTTAAGAAGACAACATCTCTTGCCGCATTTTCAGGTATTGTTTCTGCAGCAATAGGATTTATTATTGGTGCATATATTCCTTTAGGCAACTTCTCTAAGGAAATTCAAGGTGTATTATCCTTAGTGCCTGGATCTCATGTTGCATGTCTATATAGAAATCTACTTATGAATGGCGTACTTGAGCATATAAATACATCCTTAAATGGAATAGATAATGGAATGTTTTATACGAATGTATCTCTATCATTTGCCTTAAATTTAAATGTATTTAGCCTAGAGGCATCAAAACGCTTTATGATGATTTATATATTATCCTCTATAGGTCTTGCGTTTATTTTAAATGTAGTACTATATAGAAAAACAATAAAAAGAAGATAAAGATTATGGCAATCCTTGCGATTGCCTTTAACTTTTTATATAATAATTTTAGGGTCATTTCAAAGAATAAGAATAAGTCTTGGTCCATATTTCGATTAAGATAGATAGAATACATCTGTAGATATCTAAGGACAAACTAGAATTATGTATTGAAAATGGTATTAAATAAGAATATTTCATTCATTTAAATAAAGTATAATTGAGGTATATTATGGAAGAAAGAGTAGAGGAGTTTTTATCCATTGAGGATGAATTTTTTCAT
>CAMEKD010000111.1 GCA_945920825.1 uncultured Anaeroplasma sp. | reverse complement strand
TATTGAGGATATTTTAGAAAGTGAAGATGCCAAGATTTATTCTAAAGAAGAAAGAAATAGAGTAAAGACAATACTTTTTGAACAAATGAGAAGGTATCCTTATCTATTCTAAAAAAAGAGATGATTTAGGGTTCTTTAAAAGAATCAAATATAAAGTAAAGGCTGAGCCAAGAGTTTCATTTACTTATATGGAATCAATGAAACAAGTTCATACAATAGTGGTAAGAAATATAACTAAGCTTCCTATGCCTATGGATTTATATAAGCCTATAGAGTATTATTATGGAATTTATTCTTAATTACCAACTTTTTGTTTGAACACAGCATTAGGTAATAATTAACATAATTCATTAACCCTAAAGTTTAATTTTCTTAAATCTTTAGGGGATTTCTTTTTTTTACATATATTTTTGTTTATAATAATATAGATGAAGGTGTAAGCATGAAATTCTTTAATAATGAAAAAAAAGAAGAAAATAAAATAAAAACCTATGATATCGATGGCTATGATGAGGAAGGTTATAACAAGGAAGGCTATGACCGCTTTGGGTATGATAAGGAAGGCTTCAATCGTGAAGGCTATAATAAAATGGGCTATAACATAGATGGCTTTGATAGAAATGGCTATAACCGTGATGGCTATGATATAGAAGGCTTAGATATGTATGGCTTTAATAAGGATGGCCTAGATAAGCTAGGCTATGACCGCTTTGGGTATAATAAGGATGGCTATAATAAATATGGCTATGACAAATATGGCTATAATAAAGAAGGCTATAATGCCTTAGGGTATGATAAGGAAGGCTTCAATCGGGAAGGCTTTAATAAGGATGGTATTCACAAAAGCCAAATAAAGAAGAAAACCTATGATTCCTTAGGTTTTGATGAAGAAGGCTATAACACATACGGGTTTAATAAAGAAGGCTTTAACAAAAAAGGCTATAATAAATATGGCTATGATAAATATGGCTATAATGCAGAAGGCTTTAATAAGGATCATATGCATAAAAATGGTACTCCATATGATGAAGAGGGTTATGATTTTAATGGCTTTAACAAGGAAGGCTTTAATAGATGGAAATATAATAGAGAAGGTATTCATGAAAGTATTGTTCCTATAAGAGAGGAATTTAGAGCCTTAGCGAAGAAAAATATTGGTAAAATACTATTCCACGATAAATTTGGGGAAGGTAAAATTGTATCGATTACTCCTAATGAGGATTATAAAAGTGGATATTTTAAGGTTTTATTTTCTCATGGAATAGAAAAGGAATTTCTATTCCCTTCTGCCTTAAATAATTTCTTTACAGAAAATGATTTTTTAAATAAGCCTATAGAGGAATTAAATTATAGTGAAAGAGAATTTGTTAAGGAAAGAAATTATTTATCCTTAGTAGAAAATAAATTAAATGAATTATCTAGTGTAGAATATAAAGCCAAAACTATCGTAAGAGATACCTCCTGGAATAATCCATATGATGAGGATTATGATCCTCAAGAGACAGAGGATTATTTTTACAATAAATCCATGAAGGATTATTGGAATAAGGTAGCCCTATCTCCATTCTTTGGAAGTATTACGATTAAGGATAAGTCCTATTATATTGGTAAGGATGCAATTTTAGGTTTTGTATATGATTGGAGAAGTGTAGAAGCATCTCCATATTATATGTATACATCCTTGACAGAATCAGATTTAGATATAAAATTAGTAAGAAATCATACCATTGAATATAAAAGATATAAAAGCTTTATGGATTTATTTAATAAATTAAATCCAAAGAATTCCAATATTGTATCTACAGATGAATATTTAAATCAAATATTAAAGGATCAAAGATTATCTAAGGAAACACATGAGATTATTCATTCCATTCAGAATAAGCAATTTGAAATTATATCGAATTTAAATAATGAAAATATCTTAGTGAATGGATGTGCTGGGTCTGGTAAGACTATGATTCTATTCCATAAGATTGCCTATATGGCATTTCATAAAAAGGATTTTAATCCTAAAGAGGTATTAGTTATATCCTCAAATATCTTATTAAAAAGAGAAGGAGATTTACTCGCTCGTGAATTAAAGCTCGATAGAATTAGAAATTATAGCTTAGAGGGATTCTATGATTCCTTATTAAATTCAATTACAAAGCAATATGATTTAAATATAGATTATAGCTTTCATGCTATACAAAAAAGAAATCCTAAAATCTATAATAAGGATTTCTTAAATGAATTAAATTTCAATTTTTTTGAATGTTTAAAGGATTTATCTAAGATAGATGCTTTAGTTTCAAAATATTTAAAAATAAAGGAAAATATATTCATAAATAAAGATTCTATAGAGGATATAATCAAGATATTCTCTAAAATACCATTTATGAATTTAATACAGGAATTTAAAAATAATGATTTATTAAAGATTAAATCCGTATTTAAGGATAATGTAGAATATAATCAAAAGGGAGATTTATTAAAGAATTATACGAATAGAAATCTATTTACAGAATATTTAAATAAGGATTCTGATTTAATTCATAAAATTGAAGCTTATATAAGCTATAATAAGGAAATTAAGAATTATAATTTATATAAGGAAGGAAAGCTTCCTTTATATAAATTAACTTTAGCATCTCATTATTTAAATTCTTTAATTAAAGATTCCTATAATCTAATTGATTATAAATTCCTATTGTTATATTTAATTAAAGATTTAAATATAGAATATCCATTTACAACTACCATATTTATTGATGAATATCAAAATTATTCTAGAGTGGAATTTGAGCTTATTAAGGACATTTATCCTTATGCAAGCTATAATTTCTTTGGCGACCTAAAGCAAAGAATTGATGCCTCTGGCATAAATTCTACTCTTGAGCTTCCTTTCTTATTTAAGGAATATATTTTAAATGTCAATTATAGATCCTCTAAGGAGGTATGCTGGTATTTAAATAAGAAATTTGATACCAATATGCAGCCTATTGGAGTTTATGGTAGGGCAGAGGAAGTAAGTATAGATCATTTACTTACGATTGATGAGGAAAAGGATCGCTGCGCATTAATTGTTAAGGATTTTAGTTATACGAAAATACTTAAGACAAAGAATAAATGTAAATTTATTAATGTTTTAAAAAAGGATAAAATCGATAGAGATTATATTAATATTTTATTAGTAGATGATGTAAAGGGACTTGAATTTGAAAAGGTTTATGTATATCCTTTAGGTATGAGTAAGGAAGAGGAATATTTAGCCTCCTCTAGAGCCTTGAGGCATTTAGTTGTTTTAAAGGAGTGATCGTATGGCACATATTTTAAATTTAGAAGAATTTGAAAAGGTCTATAAATTCTTTGACTGTAGGCTTTATAAAATGGAAGTAGAATATCCTAGTGTTTATGATGACATAAAGAATTTAAATGTGTCCGATTCTACTTTTAAAAAATGGAACGAGGAATATGTATTAAAGGATATAGATTCTTTTGATAAAGAGAATATAGATTCGATTCATGGAATAAAAAGAGATGTTTTTATTCCTGTAGATTATTCGATTACAAAAAAATTGTTCTTAAATTTTAAAGAAATCTTAGATATAGATAGTATATCTACTATAGATAAGCTTGAATGCTTATTAGATATTCATTTTAGCCTATATCCAGGACATCAGGCTCCATTTAGTGGGTTTATGGGTTTAGCTGTATATAATAATGATTTCGAATTATTAAATGAAATGAGAGAAATTTATATTCATTTATTAATGGAATCTAAGGGGGAGGATTGCATAGATTCCTATAAGATATTTATTATTTTTTCTTTGGCCTATGATCTTGATTATAAATTAGATGAATTAAATAAGAAATATGCAATAAAAGCGAAAAAGGCCTTCCAAGATGATATAGAAGATGGTGAGTCCTTATGGCCTATGGTATGCTATTTAACAGGTATAGCTGTAGAAGAGAATTATAGAAATGCTTATAGAGCATTAAAGCTTACTTATGATAAATACCATGAGATTAGTGATGATTTTATTAATTATTTATCCTTCATTAATTTCATTGCGAAAAGGAATTATACTCCAGATGATGTATTAAAGCTTGAATCCTTAGAGAAGAGAGAATCTATGCCAGAGCTTGAGGAAAAGATAGGCTTATATCCTGGAGAGATTTAAGATTTATATTATATAGTGATTTCAAAGAAATAGTTTAAAATATAGAAAATGAGGGAAAAAGTATGTTGAAATGGGAAGATAAAACTGATTTTTTTAGTGAGGAAAGAAGACATTGGTGTGGAAGATATTTATTACAATGTGAAGTTGCGTTAGATGAAATTGAAGTAAATATTTATTCTTCATCTGATTTGTGGGAGGTATTTGTTCAATTTGGAAAAATAACTGGCGTTTCATACGAAAAAGAAGAAAATATATATGAATTAAGAGATAATATCAAAAAAGATATAGAAGAAATATATTCTAAATATAAATTTGATATTCCTGGTAAGGTAATTAATGAATTTTGTGAAAAATATAATCTAGATATTATGAGTTCTTTTTTTGATTTTTCTAGCTTTTTTTAAAATTGTAGATTAGCATTTTTGACATGAATTAAAAAATGGGGAAACACAAAATTTGTTTGTTTAATTCATTTTAAAACTATGATATGATTAGTAGTGTAAGGATCATATATTTCATCG
>CAMEKD010000110.1 GCA_945920825.1 uncultured Anaeroplasma sp. | reverse complement strand
GCAGGTATTCGCGATTCGATTCCTCTAATTGCACCTGCAATTATTGAACCAATTTCAAAGATGAAGATTGATAAGCTTGGAAATCATAATCCAAGATTACATTTAGATGAAATTCTAATTGCACTTGCAATTTCTGCAACAACAAATCCCCTTGCAGATATGGCATTAAAGAAGATTGATGAATTAAAATTCACTCAGGCGCATTCTACTGTAATTCTTCCACAGGTGGATTCTGAAGTATTAAAGAAGCTAAAAATTGAGGTTACAACAGAGCCTAAATTCTATGCACACAAGTTATATTCAAAATAAGGGCAAGCAATTGCTCTTTTTTGATAAAGCATAAAATTATTTGTTATAATTTTAATGAGGGGGATGCGAGTGAAAATTAGACTTTTATACCTTATGCTTTTGGGCATGTTTGGGATTACATCTTGTAGTTCTATAAATACAACAGTAGATAATATAGTGGAGGTAGATGAAATGAACATGATTTTAAAAATAAATGATACTTTTGTAGATGCAACATTCTATGATAATGCCTCGGTTAAGGAATTAAAGAGATTAGCTAAGGATACTCTTATAATTTCTATGCATATGTACGGTGGATTTGAACAGGTTGGAAGTATAGGACATAGTCTTCCATCTAGTAATCAAGAATTGACAACAGATTATGGGGATATTGTTCTATATTCTAGTAATCAGCTTGTGATATTTTATGGTTCAAATACCTGGAACTATACGAAGCTTGGGCATATTCATTTATCAAAAGAGGAGCTTAAGACTTTATTATCGAATGGAGATGTCGTTGTAACATTATCTTTAAGTGAAGCATAATGAAATTCTTTAAGATAGCGATTTCATCTCATTTTTAATTTCGATTTATTGATAATCAAAACCATTTAGAATATAATTTATATCGCATGGTGTACTATAAAGTACAAATATAGGAGGATTTATTTAATATGGCATTAGTTAATGTTAAAGACATGATGCAGGCCGCTCGTGAAGGCCATTATGCAATTGGTGCATTCAACACAAACAATCTTGAATGGACTAAGGCAATTCTTGAGACTGCTGAGGAGCAGAAGTCTCCAGTTATCATCGAGGTATCTGAGGGTGCTACTAAGTACATGGGTGGATACAAGGTTGTTGCTGACTTAGTTAGAGATTTATTTGAGGCAAAGAAGATTACTGTTCCTGTTGCCCTACACTTAGATCATGGTACTTATGAAGGTGCTAAGGCTGCTTTAAAGGCTGGCTTCACATCTGTTATGTTCGATGGTAGTGCATTACCTCTTGAGGAGAATATTGCAAAGACTAAGGAAATCGTTACATTAGCTCATTTCTGTGGCGCTACAGTTGAGGCTGAGGTTGGCGCTATTGGTGGCGAAGAAGATGGCGTTAAAGGTCGTGGTGAAGTTGCTGATCCAAATCAGTGCAAGTTAATTGCTGATTTAGGTATCGATATGCTTGCTGCTGGTATCGGTAATATTCATGGTCCATATCCTGCAAACTGGTTAGGTCTTGATTTCGATTGCTTAGCTGCAATTAAGGCTAAGTGCGGTGATATGCCTTTAGTATTACATGGTGGTACTGGTATTCCTGAGGATCAGGTTAAGAAGGCTATCAGCTTAGGTGTATGCAAGGTAAATGTTAACACTGAGTGTCAGCAGTATTTTGCAGCTGCAACTAGAAAGTATATCGAAGAAGGCAAGGACTTAGAGAAGAAGGGTTATGACCCACGTAAGTTATTAAAGCCAGGCTTCGAAGGAATCAAGGAAATCGTTGCGATTAAGATGGCAATGTTCGGTTCTACTGGTAAAGCTTGCTAATTAACTAATTATTTATACGAGAGTGGCTTATAGCCACTCTTTTGTTTTGTTTTTCCTCTATTGAAATTCTTTTTAGCAAACATTATAATTGAAGTGGAAGAATCGATGAGAAAAGGTGATTATATGATACGAAGAGTTAAGAACGAGGATGCAAAAAGGTTAGTTGAAATTTATAATTATTACATCCGAGAAACAGAAGCAACATTAGAGCTTAAGGAATTAACAGAAAAAGAATACCTAGAACGTATCCATCAGGTTACTTCCTTTTACCCATGGTTGGTATATGAAGAAAAGGGTGTAATCTATGGCTTTGCATATTTAGATAAATTCAATACGAGAAAGGCTTATGCCACCACTGCAGATTTATCGATTTATGTAGATCATACCCTAAAGAGAAAGGGTATTGGGAAGAGGCTATACCAAGAAATAGAAAAGCTAGGTCTATCCTTAGGATTATGTAAAATTATTTCCTTAGTTACAACAAGCAATAGAACATCTATATCCTTCCATAAGGCTATGGGGTTTACCAAGCTATGCTTAATTAAGAATGCTGCATATAAGCATGGCAAATGGGTTGGTGTAACCTTTTTAGAGAAGAATGTTCAATCCATTGTGACCCCATCCCTAAACAAGGATGAACCATCCTATAGAAATAAAGTAGAATAATTCTAATCCACCCATTGGGTGGATTTTTCATTTTTGAGGGGATATTTATCTTGTTAAAATTTTTTCGTAAAAATTCTTGCATTATTTGACAACTTGCAATATAATATTAAAATGCGTATAATGGCAAATGTTTGCTGATTTGCGTTTGAAAATTAGAGTTTTACTAAGTAAAATCTTAGTTAAGATAGATTCGTGGAAATCAAAAAAAGGTATTAAACACCCTTTTAGCGATTGCTATAAAGTCTAGTAGACGGTTTAGAAACAATAGAAAGGAAAAAGTATAATTCGTTATACAACTAGGTGGCTTTATGAAGATTGTCAATTATGGTAAGAAATCCACTCGTCGTAATTACTCCAGAGTACGTACAAGTGTTGATTTACCCGACTTAATTGAAATTCAGACAAAATCATTTGATTGGTTTGTCGAGCAGGGCTTAAAAGAAGTATTTGAGGATGCATCTCCTATTACTTCCTTCAACGGTGATTTAAAATTATCCTTCTTGGATTATCGTTTTGAAGACCCAAAGTACAATGTTGTTGAATCTAAACTAAGAAAGATCAACTATTCTCGTCCATTAAAGGTGAAGGTAATGCTTGAGCATACACAAACTGGCAACTTATTTGAGCATGAAATGTTCATGGGTGATATTCCTTATATGACTCCAGTTGGAACATTCGTAATCAACGGTGCTGAGCGTGTAGTTATTTCACAGATCATTCGTTCATCTGGTGTTTACTTCGATAAGGAAATCGATAAGAAGACAGGAGATGTCAAATTCTCTGGTCAGGTAATTCCTACACGTGGTGCTTGGATTGAGTATGAAGCAGGATCTAAGGATGTTTGGTATGGTAAGCTAGACCGTTCCAAGAAAATTCCTTTAACTACAATTTTAAGAGCTTATGGTTTATCTACAGATGAGCAGATTATCGATTTATTCGGCAATAGCGAGCATTTAGCTGCAACCTTTGAAAAGGAAAAGGAAGAGAACAAGAATTCTGAAAATGCAGCTATCGAAGTATATTCTAAGCTACGTCAGGGAGACCGTGTACCAGCAGATGGTGCTAGAGCTTTAATTTCAGATCGTCTATTCAATGCGAATAAGTATGATTTACAAACTGTAGGTCGTTTTAAGTATAATATTAAGCTAGATGTTTTACAGCGTGCTAAGAATCATACATTAGCTCAAGATGTTGTTGCTCCAAAGGATATCTTTGATGAAGAGACAGGTGAGCTATTATTTGCAGAGGGTACAGTTATTGCTTCCTATGGCGATAGAATCTCTGGTGAGGTATATGATAAGCTAGATAAGGCTAGAGAGGCTTTCCGTCAGGTTATCGATTTAAATAATACTTTATGTGAGGATCCAATTTGTGAAATCCTATTCATCAATGAAGTTAAGGGTGATCAAACTGAGGTTGTAAAAGTTATCGGTAACTATCATGCTGAAACTGCACTTCATATCACAATGTCTGATATTTTAGCTACAGTATCTTATTATATGAATCTGTATTCTGGAGTTGGTACAATTGATGATATTGACCACTTAGGAAATAGACGTTTAAGATTAATTGGTGAATTATTAAAGAACCAATTCCGTATTGGCTTTGCAAAGCTAAAGAAGAATATTGAGGATAGAATGTCTACTGTTGAAGTAGAAAAGGCAACTCCTCAGAACTTAATTAACATTAAGCCTTTAACATCTTCTTTAAAGGAATTCTTTGGTTCTTCACAGCTATCCCAGTTCATGGATCAGATTAACCCTCTTGCTGAAATCACACAGAAGAGACGTATTTCTGCCTTAGGTACTGGTGGTATCGCAAGAGATAGAGCTGGTGTTGAGGTTCGTGATGTACACAATTCTCACTATGGTAGAATGTGCCCTATCGAAACACCAGAAGGTCCATCTATCGGTTTAATCACTTCCTTAGCTACATACGCTAAGGTTAATGAATACGGCTTTATTGAAACTCCATTCTTTGCTGTTGAAAGAGATAGCGAGGGTAGAAATGTAGTTTCTGCCGATAAAATTGTTTACTTATCTGCAGATGATGAGGAAGGTAAGATTATTGCCGCTGCCAACACTCGTCTAGATGAGAATGGATACATGATTGATGAAAAGATCATTGGTCGTCGTAATGGTGAGGCTGAAATGTTCAGCAAAACAGATAAGATTGACTACATGGACGTTTCTCCACAGCAGATTGTATCCGTAGCTGCAGCCTGCGTTCCATTCCTAGAGCACGATGATGCTAC
>CAMEKD010000109.1 GCA_945920825.1 uncultured Anaeroplasma sp. | reverse complement strand
TTTTATTTATTAGTAAATTTAAAACTCTATTTATTATTACTATTCGTATATACTTATATTAAGTAGGAATAAAAAAATTAAAATATTTTTATAATAGACATAAATAATGTCAAAAGCACATGTAAACTATCTATAGAGGTGGTAAGTTATGTATTTATGTATCGACATGAAAAGCTTTTTTGCTTCCTGCGAATGTGTTATACGTGGGTTAAACCCTATGAGCATTCCGCTTGCTGTAGTAGATGATAGAAGAGGGGATGGTGCGCTAGTTATGGCTGCAACTCCCGCACTAAAGGCTTATGGTGTTCCATCTAGGTGTAGGCTATATGATATTCCAAAGGATATATTTTTTATTCGTGCAAGGCCCAGAATGAAATATTATATTCATTATGCCAAAAGAATTCATGAGATATTTTTACAATTTGTTAGCGAGGAGGATATATTAGTTTATAGTATTGATGAATCCTTCTTGAAGGTAGATTCTTATATGTCTATTTATGAAACGCCTAAGGCATTAGCCTTAAGAATAATGGCAAAAATCAAAGAAGAGCTTGGTCTATATTCCGCTTGTGGTGCTGGAGATAATATGTATTTAGCCAAAATTTCCTTAGATATAATGGCAAAAAAGAATAATGGCTATTATTATCTATCTGAAGAAGGTTTTAGGTCTAAGCTTTGGGATCATAAGCCGATTACAGATTTTTGGATGATTGCAGAAGGTATTAAAAGCCACTTAGCAAGGCTTGGTATTTATACCATGCGAGGCATTGCAAATGCACCACTTTCCTTGCTTAAAAAGGAATTTGGCGTTTTGGGTGAGGAAATGTACCTTCATTCCTTAGGAAAGGAAAATGTAGAGTTAGATATGGTATTAGAATATGTACCAGAAAATAAGAGTATTTCTAGAAGTCAAATTCTATTTATGGATTATTCTAAGAGCGAGGCATGGATTCCGCTAATGGAAATGATGTATTTAATTACTATAAAGATGTGTGCTATGGATGTTGATGCAAAGGGGGTATCCTTCTTTGTAGGATATAATCATCATGCGAATAAAGATGCCATATCTAAAAATATTACATTTCCTATAAGGCTTAGAAGCTTTATTGAAATCAAAAAAATACTCTATTTGGCCTATATGAAATATGTAGAAGAAGGTCCCATTCGATCTATTGGTATTTCCTTCTTTGGAGTAAAAAGAATAGAGGCAAGGCAATTATCCTTATTTTATAGCGATGATAAAAGATATATTTCCTTGTCTAAGGTTATTCATAGTGTTCATGAGCTTTATGGTAAAAATAGCTTAATTCCTGCGACTGCATTATATGAAAAATCCACCTTAATTTATAGAAATGCTTGTATTGGAGGACATAATGAAGAATAAAAAAGCGTCGAGATATTTAGCCTTTGATGCCCTAAAGGGCTTAAAGGAGGCAATTGTTTCCACAGACGAATTTACAACAAAAGAAAAATTTCCATATATCAGTGAAGAGGAAAGAAATGAGATGGATATTCTCATTTATAAATCCTATTTAAGAAAGGAAGCTATTTATATATCCTATTATTATAAAGGAAAAATAAAAGAGATATGTGATGTCGTATGTAAGATAGATGCAATCCATCATAGGTTATTCTTGATGATTCATGGTTCTATTCCCTTTGCATCCATCACTCAGTTAAGACTTAAGGATTCAATCTGAAATCTTTTATTGTTTATAAAATTGAAAAGTGGTATTATAAATAGGAACTATTTAGGAGTTGGTGTAAATTATGTATGATGTTATTGTTGTAGGGGCAGGTCATGCAGGCTGTGAGGCTGCAATGGCAGCCGCTAACATGGGGCTTAAGACCTTACTCGCTACAGGAAATTTGAATATGACAGCATCTATGCCATGTAATCCATCGATTGGTGGCCCTGCAAAGGGTGTAGTTGTTCGTGAAATTGATGCCTTAGGTGGCTATATGGGTAAGAATGCAGATTTATGCCAAATTCAAACAAAGATGCTAAATCGCAGCAAGGGGCCTGCCGTATGGGCTTTAAGATTCCAATGTGATAAATTGCTTTATGCAAGAGAAATGCTAAAGCATTTAAAAACAGTAAATAATCTAGATTTAGTTGAAGCTATTGTAGAGGATGTTTTAGTAGAGGATGGTAGCGTTAAGGGTATTACCCTAGATAATGGGGAAAATATATATTCTAAGACTGTTATTTTAACTACAGGTACATACCTTGATTCAAGAATTTTAAGAGGACACTGGACAAGCAAAGAAGGCCCAGATGGACAAAAGACCTCTAAGGGTATTTCTGATGCATTAAGAAGAATGGGCTTTACCATTCAAAGATTAAAGACAGGTACTCCTGCAAGAATTAAGGCATCTACGATTGATTTTTCTAAGGTAAGTGTAGAAAATGGTGATGAAATCACTTGGCATTTTAGCCATGATAAGGGCTATGAATCCTTAACCGGTGTAAAGGCACCATGCTATTTAGCCTATACAAATCAAGAAATACACGATTTAATTCGTGCAAATTTAGATAAATCCGCAATGTATGGTGGAGTAGTTGAAGGTATTGGCCCTAGATATTGTCCATCCATTGAGGATAAAGTAGTAAGATTTTCTGATAAGGAAAGACATCAAATCTTTTATGAACCAGAATCCTTAGAAATTGACCAGGAATACATCCAAGGCTTTTCTACCTCAATGCCAGTTGAGGTACAGGATAAAATGATAAGATTATTACCTGGGTTAAAGGATTGTGAGGTCATAAGATATGCATATGCCATTGAATATGATGCGATTGATCCGCTTGAGCTATGGCCAAGCCTTGAAACGAAGCTTGTAAAGAATTTATTTACTGCAGGCCAAATTAATGGTACATCTGGCTATGAAGAGGCTGCAGGACAGGGCTTAATGGCTGGCATTAATGCCGGGTTAAAGGTACAAGGGAAAGACCCATTAATTTTAGGTAGAGATGAGGCCTATATTGGTCTTATGATTGATGATTTAGTCACCAAGGGCACAAAGGAGCCATATCGATTATTAACCTCAAGAAGCGAATTCCGTTTATTATTAAGACATGATAATGCGGATTTAAGATTACGTGAAAAGGGCTATCAGGTTGGCTTAATAAGTGATGCGCAGCATGAAAGATTTTTGCGTAAGGTTAGGGCAATAGAGGATACAAAGAAATTCTTTTTATCACATAAGATTAAGCAGCAAATTGCAGATCCAATTTTGGAATCTATAGGTTCTATGATTCTTTCGGAAAGCACAGCCTTAGCATCTATTTTAAAAAGACCTGAAGTCACCTATAAGCATATTTTAGAAATGCTTGATAAGGAAGGTATTGCTTTAAATATCGATTATGATTCCATAGATGAGGTACTTGAGCAAGTAGAGATTAGCCTTAAGTATGATGGATATATTCGTAAGTCCTATGAGATGGCCGAAAGAATGAAAAGCTATGAGGCTATGACGATTCCTTCCGATATAAATTATGATTTAGTAGATAATATTGCCCTTGAGGCAAGGGAGAAGCTAAAGAAGGTAAGACCACTTACTATGGGTCAGGCTTCTCGTATCTCTGGCGTTAACCCGGCGGATATTTCTGTTTTATTTGTTTATGTTGAAAAATTAAGGAGAATGTAGATGAACTTTAAAGAGGAGCTTTTAAAACTAAATATTGAATTGAGCGATGAAGCCTCTTCTAGGTTTGATCTATATTACAAAAGATTAATAGCGGTAAATGAAGTGATGAACCTGACGGCAATAACAGAGGAGCAAGAGGTGTATAACAAGCATTTTTTAGATTCCTTAATGATCGTAAAGGCATTAGACTTAAATAAGGAATTTACCCTATGTGATGTAGGAAGTGGGGCAGGGTTCCCATCTATTCCATTATCTATAGTATCGAATAATGCTAAGGTTACCATCATTGATGCACTAAATAAGAGAATAAAATTTTTAAATGATTTAATTTTAGAACTCGGACTAAAGAATGTTATTGCTTTACATGAAAGAGCAGAGGATTATGCCAAAATAAAAAGAGAATTTTTTGATGTTACAACCGCAAGAGCTGTCGCTAGATTAAATATATTATCCGAATTATGTCTACCATTAACTAAGGTAGGTGGCTATTTTATAGCTATGAAGGGCCAAGGGGGCAATGAGGAAATCAAGGAAGCTTTTAAGGGAATTGAAATATTAGGTGGACATGTAGAGAAGGTAATATCATTAGAATTACCTGATAGCGCGGGCGCGCGAGATATCATAATAATAAAAAAGATAAAGGAAACTCCCCAAAAATACCCAAGAGCCTTTGCAAAGATAAAGGAGAGACCGTTATAATGTACGAATTAGATCAAATTGTAAAAACCAAAAAACCGCATGTGTGTGGTTCTAATGAATGGAAAATCGTTCGTCTTGGCGCTGATATTAAGCTAGAATGCCAAGGATGTGGGCGTATAATTATGCTTGCAAGCTATGAATTAGATAAGAGAATAAAAAAATAACAAAGTGCCCTATTCGAGGGCATTTTTTAACATAAAAAAATAAATGAAAATTTTATAAAATTGTTGTTGACAATGAAAAATCGCTATGCTACAATAAAAAGGCACTGCGACATTTCGCAGTTTGATATACATGGTCAGGTAGCGAAGAGGCTAAACGCGGCAGACTGTAAATCTGCTCCTTAGGGTTCGCTGGTTCGAAACCAGCCCTGACCACCATGATTAGGTCTTTGAAAACTATATATGACGAACGAAAACGTGTAGAATAAACGAACAA
>CAMEKD010000108.1 GCA_945920825.1 uncultured Anaeroplasma sp. | reverse complement strand
ACGACGCTCTTCCGATCTGTCAATACTATGACAAAAACCCTAGCTAAGGAGCTTGCACCATATGGCATTCGGGTAAATGCCGTTGCCCCAGGCTTCATTGAAACAGAAATGCTTGAGGCAATTCCTGAAGAAAAAAGGGAGGAATATTTAAGAGTTATTCCTCAGCATAAGCTTGGTACAACAGAAGATATTGCAAATGTTGTATCCTTCTTGGCATCCGATCAATCCAAATATATGACTGGTCAGATTTTGACGATTGATGGAGGTTTATCTTTATGATCTTAATTAATGAAATTAACGAAAAAATTAAGCAAAGACCACCATTTCAAATGATTGATCGAGTATTAGAAATCACTCCAAACGAGAGTGCTAAGGGTATTAAGTGTGTATCTGTAAATGAACCATATTTCATGGGCCATTTCCCGGCATCACCGATTATGCCAGGTGTATTAATCATTGAATCCTGTGCACAGCTATGCTCTTTAGTTTTTGAGGCTTTAGGCACAGATAAGGACAATATTTATGTATTACTTAAGGTGGATGGCTTTAAATTCATTAAGGCTGTAATTCCTGGGGATGTATTAAATATTGAGGTAGTAAAAACTAAGATTTTAGGACCTATTACAACATTTGATTGTAAGGTTTTTGTAGATGGTAATATTTATTCAAAGGGTACCTTATCCTTCACAAAGGTTCCTAAGGATACGATTTACCAAAGATAGAATAAAGGGTGATTTATATGTGGGGTAATAATGCTAAGAAAAAGGTTTTAGTATTAAATGGCAGTCCAAAACTGAATAAAAGCTCGACTATGGTGATTACGAATGCATTCTTAGAGGGTATGAAGATAGAAGAAGATATCGATTTAGAAATCATCCATGTGCAATCCTTACATGTAAAGCCTTGTATTGACTGTCTATCCTGCTGGGGAAGAACAGAAGGAGAATGCATCATTAAGGATGATGATGTAAAAATGGTAAAAGAAAAGATATTAAATGCGGATATTATCATTGAATCCTTCCCACTATTCTTCTTCTCTATGCCAGGTGTTTTAAAGGTTTTAACCGATAGATTATTGTCTATGATGCTAACCTATAGAGGTCATAAGCCACCTGAGGATGGAACTTCCTTCCATGGCTTAAGATATTATGATCCAAATAAAAGATTTATAATTATCTCTTCTTGTGCATATACAGAAGTAGATAGAGTATATGATTCCATTAAGGCTCAATTTGATTTTATTGTGGGTAGTGGTTGCTATACACCTATTTTTGTTCCACAGGTAAAAACCTTAATTGAGCTTAACTCAGAAGCTAAAACAAAAAGATTTTTAGCTAAATTTATAGAAGCAGGAAAAAGGTTTATGAAAGATGGCGCATTAGATCCTTTAACGATTCAAGGTCTATCAAAACCACCATTTACCGAAGGAGCCTATAAAATATTTTTGAATCAATTTTGGCAGGAGGAAAAGAAATGAAAAAGACATGTACCTTTCAAGATATAAAGAATATGCTTATTGAATGCGCAAATGTAAATGATGAAATTACTCCTGATTCTATTTTAAAAACAGATTTAGGAATTGATTCCATTTATGCTGTTGAAATGATTTTAGCATTAGAAGAAAAATTTGGAATTCAAATTGAAATGAATGAAATGGACACAATGATGTCTGTAAAAGAGGTTGTTGATGTTGTAAAAAGAAAGCTTGAGGTGTAAGCATATGAATCTAGAAGAAATAGAAAAGCTTATGAAGATGCTAGAAAACTCTTCCCTCTCATCCTTAGAGGTTGAAGAAAATGGCTTAAGAATTCGCTTAGATAAAAATAGCCCTATGCATGAGGTTGTTAAAACAAATGAAACTATAGTTTCTAGTAAAGAAGTAGAAAAAGTGGAAGAAAAGACTTTAGGGCATGAAATCACTGCCCCACTTGTAGGTACCTTCCATCAAGCTCCATATAAGGATGCAAAGCCATTTGTAGCTTTAGGCCAAAAGGTAAAAAAGGGTCAAAAGCTTTGTATTATTGAGGCAATGAAGGTAATGAACGAAATTACATCTCCATATGATGGTACAATCCTTAAGATTTTAGTTAAAGAAAATGATGTAGTTGAATTTGGTAAGCCTTTATTCCTTATTGGTGATTAATTATGTTTAAGAAGATTTTAATTGCGAATCGTGGAGAAATTGCTGTAAGAATTATTAGAGCCTGTAAGGAGCTTGGTATACAAACTGTTGCTGTATATTCTAAAGGTGATCAAGAGGCATTACACAAGGAGCTTGCAGCTGAGGCTGTATGTATTGGTGATGCATCTCCAAAGGATTCTTATTTAAATGTTGAAAATATTATAACTGCCGCATGCTTATCTGGCTGTGATGCAATCCACCCAGGCTTTGGATTTTTATCTGAAAACCCTGAATTTGCCCGCATGGTAGAGAAATGCGGCTTAACTTTTATTGGCCCAAATCCATCTGTAATGGAGAAAATGGGAAATAAAAACGAAGCGATTCAGTCTATGATTGCTGCTGGTGTACCGGTTGTGCCTGGTTCTCATAAGAAAGTAGATTTAGAAGAAGGATTAGCCTGTGCAGATTCCATTGGATATCCTGTTTTAATTAAAGCATCTGCCGGTGGAGGAGGTAAGGGTATCCGCTTAGTTGAGGCGAAAGAAGACTTTAATCAAGCCTTCAACGAGGCAAAGGAAGAAGCTTTAAAATTCTTCTCTAATGATGAGGTATATATTGAAAAATTCATTAAGCACCCTAAGCATATAGAAGTACAGCTTATGTGTGATAAGCATGGTAATGCGATTCATCTCTTTGAAAGAAATTGTAGCTTACAAAGAAGAAATCAAAAGATGATTGAAGAAGCACCATGTATTTCTATTTCACAGGAATTAAAGAATAAATTATATGATAGTGCCATAAAGGCATGTAAATATATCGGCTATGATTCTGTTGGTACAATTGAATTCTTAGTGGATGATTCAGAGAATTATTATTTTATGGAAATGAATACGAGAGTTCAGGTGGAGCACTGTGTAACTGAGGCAGTAACGAACGTGGATATCGTTAAGAATATGATTAAAATAGCCTATGGTCTTCCCTTACAGTTTAAGCAATCCGATATTAAGCTATATGGCTATGCAATAGAATGTAGAATTAATGCAGAGGACCCAAGAAACGACTTCCGCCCAACCCCAGGTAAGATCAATTTCTTACATACTCCAGGTGGAATGGGAGTTAGAATCGATTCTGCAGTTTACCCAGGCTATACGATTTCCCCATATTATGATTCTATGATTTTAAAGGTTATTTGCTTTGCAAAGACAAGACTAGAATGCATAAGAAAAATGCGTCAAGCATTAGAGGAATTAATTGTGGATGGTGTAAAGACAACCACAGAATTTGATTATGTATTATTACATCATCCAAGCTTTATTTTAGGACATTATGATACTTCATTTATTGAAGGATTTATAGGAGAATTAAAGGAAAATGGAAAACTCATTCAATAAAAGAAAACAAGAAATCCTAGAATTTAATACTGCTATGGAGGAATTAAACCTAAGAAAGAAATACGCACCACAAGTACCAAAGGAAATTCCTGATGATTTAATTGTGAAATGTCCTGGGTGTGCAAGATTAATTCTTAAGGATAATTATATCCTAGACCATAAGGTTTGCCCTTATTGTAATCATCATGGAAGACTTACAAGTAAAGAGCGTATCATCGATGTCTTAGATTTAGGATATGAAGAGCTATTTACAAGAATTAAAGAGAATTATTTAGATTTCCCTGATTATGAAAATAAGTTAGAAAAAGCGAAAAAGGATACAGGAGAAGATGAATCTGTAATGTGCGTTTTAGGTAAGATTAATGGCATTAGCGTATGTGTTGGTGTTATGGATTCCTTCTTTATGATGGGCTCTATGGGTAGCGTATGTGGAGAAAGAATTACCAAGCTTATTGAATATGCAACCGAAAAGAATTTACCATTAATTCTATTTACAACCTCGGGTGGCGCAAGAATGCAGGAGGGTGTAATCTCTTTATTCCAAATGGCGAAAACAAGCCAAGCTTTAGCTAGATTTAAGGAAAAGGGGTTATATATTGCTGTACTTACAGACCCAACGACAGGTGGTGTTTCTGCCTCCTTTGCCTCCTTAGCAGATATTACCATTGCAGAGCCTAATGCATTAATTGGATTTGCAGGAAAAAGAGTCATTGAAAGAACAATTAAGGAAACATTACCAAAGGAATTCCAAACTGCGGAATTCCTACTTGAAAAGGGATACCTTGATATGATTTCTGACAGAAAGGATTTGAAGAATACCTTAAGTACATTGCTTAAGCTTCATAACTATAAATAAAATGATTTTAGAAGAAAATGAAAAGAAAATAAGTATCTTAGAGGAGGAGCTTTTATCCCTTGATCCTTCTGATATAAGAGCAAAAGAACTTAAAAATGAGCTTAAGACATTAAAGCAAGAAACCTATTCGAATCTATCTGCATGGGATAGAGTATTAATCGCAAGAAGTGAAAAAAGAATTAAATCTAAGGCTTTAATTGATAAGCTCATCACGAATTTTATTGAGCTTCATGGAGATCAATATTATTCGGATGATCCATCGATTATTGCAGGCTTAGGCTTCTTAGGTGAAATGCCTATTACAGTTCTTGCCCAGGCTAAGGGTGAAAATTTAAATGATAATTTAAAAAGAAATTTTGGAATGACTTCTCCAGAAGGCTTTAGAAAAACATTAAGGCTTGCGAAGGAGGCTGAAAAATTCAAAAGACCAATCTTAACGATTGTAGATACCTCAGGTGCATACCCTGGT
>CAMEKD010000107.1 GCA_945920825.1 uncultured Anaeroplasma sp. | reverse complement strand
AAAATCGATGACCAGTCAAACGGTTTGTCTTAAGCTAAAACATAAGCTAAACGCCAAAAAATGCGGTCATAACGGAACCCTAGACCCCAATGCGACCGGAGTAATGGTTGTTGCCCTAAATCAGGCAACAAAGCTATTAAAATTTATTCATGAGCATGATAAGGAATATATCGTAACGATTTTATTTGGTCTATCTACAACTACTCTAGATTTAGATGGGGAAATTATAGATAGAATGGATATGAAACCGTCGGTAGAGGAAATAAATAGTGGAATCTTAGAATTAAAGAAAAGAACTACCCAAAAGCCTCCACTTACTAGTGCTGTAAAGGTAGATGGTATGAAATTATATGAATACCAAAGAAAGGGTATGGATGTTGATATTCCAGAAAGAGAAGTTACCCTAAAGGATTATGAAATTCTATCGGATTTAAGATTTGTAGATGGTTTTTATGAAATAGATATTAAATTATCTGTATCTAAGGGCTATTTTATAAGAAGCTTCGCAAGAGATTTAGGTTTATTATTAAATGGAGTTGCGATAGTTAAAGAATTAAGAAGAATAAGAAGTGGAGATTATGTAATTGAGGATGCTCATAAGATAAAAGAAATAGATGAAGCAAGCATTATTCCTATTTTTGATTTCTTTAAGTTCCCTAAGGTCTATATTAAGGATTATTTAATTCCATTAGTAAAAAATGGAATAACCTTAGATGATAGACAAACCAATCTTCATGAGCCCTTTTATGTAGATTCTAAGGATGGTATATTAGCTATTTATGAAGAGGTAGATTGTAATAAATATAAGCCGGTATTAATATTTAGGGAGGATAAATAATGGAAGTTATATATATTAAAGATAATAATATAAGTCCAATTAAAGAACCTCTTTGTTGTGCAATAGGTAATTTTGATGGAGTGCATTTAGGTCATAGAATGCTAATAGAGGAAGCAAAAAAGCATAATATGGCTAGTGCCGTTTTAACCTTCTATCCGCATCCACAGGTGTTCTTAAAGAAAATAAAGAATTATCCACTATTAACTCCTATGGATAGGAAAAGGGATATTATACAATCCTTAGGTGTTGATTATTTCATTGTTTTTGAATTTAATGATATCGTTTTAAAATATGATAAGAATGAATTTATAAATATATTAAAAGGATTAAATATTAAGTCCATTGTATGCGGATATGATTTTACCTTCGGGTATAAGGCAGAAGGGAAATTAAGTGATTTAAGAGATTCTTTTACCGTTTACGAAATTGAAAAATATGTACTCGATGACAAAAGAGTTTCTTCAAGCTATATTAAAGAATTATTAAGCTTTGGTAATATAGAGGATGCATCTCGTTTTTTAGGTCAGAATTATGCGATTCGGGGTTCTGTTGAATATGGATCTAGGAAGGGGAGAAAGATAGGATTCCCTACTGCGAATTTATGTTATGATGGATACTTCCTACCTAAAAATGGAGTATATTTTGTTTCTATAGATTATAGGGGTAAAGAGTATTATGGCATGTGTAATATAGGGCATAATCCAACCTTCAATTTTCAAAAGGATATAAGAGTAGAGGTTCATATTTTTGGACTTGATTTTAATATTTATAATGAAGAAATAGAAATTCAATTTTTATCTCATATAAGAGACGAAATTCAATTTGATTCTGTAGATTCTCTTAAAAATCAGCTCATAGAGGATAAGAATAAGTGCTTAAGATTAGTCTCTTTAAGAAAATAGTATTTTTTTCTTTAAGAAAATAGTATTTTTTTCTTGCAATGGATGCTAATTTTAGATATAATTATTTCGTGCGTGTGCCAGGTGCGGGGATCTCCGTCCCACTCTTAGCATATCGTGAATACTATAACAGGAGGAAAATACAATGGCTTTAACTAAGGAAGTAAAGGCAAAATTAGTTGCTGAATATGGCAAGAATGCCAAGGACACTGGTTCTACAGAGGTTCAGGTTGCTATTCTTACTTATGAAATTAATGAATTAAATGAGCATTTCCAAACTCATATTCATGATTTCTCTTCTAAGCGTGGTCTTATGAAGAAGATCGGTCAGAGAAAAGCTTTATTAGCTTATCTTAAGGACAATGATCTTAAGGCATATGAGGAATTAATTAAGAAGTTAGGATTACGTCGATAATCTAAAGCACTCAATGGAGTGCTTTTTCTTTTATAATATTATAAAAGAAGTATACAAAAAAAATGTTATGGAATAAAATTGGCTATAATCACGAAAAAACTAAAGAAATTCATAAAAAAGAGTTGTATTTTCGTAATTTAACCCTTTTTAAACTATATATTATTTGTTATAATACAATAGAATACGAACGAGCAAAGAAGTATTTATATATTTTTAGGGGGTATAATATGGGTCGTTTAAGTATGGTTGCTCAAAAGCAAATTTGTGAAATTATCGATCGTTACAAAGACGAAGAGACTCCACTAATGCTAATTTTGAGTGACATCCAGAAGGAATATGGATATATTCCTCTTGAGGTACAAGAGCTTGTTTCTGATAAGACTGGAATTCCTGTTGCAGAAATTTATGGCGTTGTAACCTTCTATTCATATTTCTCTTTAGAGCCAAAGGGAAAGTATGTTATTGGTGTTTGTTTAGGTACAGCATGTTATGTTAAGGGCTCTCAAATGGTTATTGATAAGTTCTCTGAGCTATTAAAGATCAATCCAGGCCAGACTACAGAGGATGGTTTATTTACACTAGATGCATTACGTTGCATTGGTGCATGTGGTATTGCCCCTGCAGTTACTATTAATGGTAAGGTTTACTCTAAGGTTAGTGTAAACGAGATTGCAGGAATTATTGAATCTTACAGAAAGGAGGCAGCTAACTAATGATTAAGAGCTTTGAAGAATTTGATGAGAAATCATTAAAGTGCGTAGATTGTGTTTCTAAGAAATTTAGTGGAGAGGATGGCAAGCGTCATCTACTTGTCTGTGGTGGTACAGGCTGTTTATCTTCTAATTCTAATGAGATTTTAGAGACATTAAATGCATTAATTGTTGAGCATCATTTAGAGGATAAGGTTGATGCAAACAAGGTTGGTTGTTTCGGCTTCTGTTCCCAGGGACCTTTCGTTAAGGTATTACCTGAGGATACTTTATACCGTATGGTTAAGGTAGAGGATGCAAAGGAGATAATCGAGAAAGATATCATCGGTGGTGAAATTGTTGAAAGATTATTATATGTAGATCCACAAACAAAGGAAAAGATCACTAAGCAGGATGATATTACATTCTATAAAAAGCAAGTACGTATCGCATTACATGGATGTGGTACTATAAATCCAGAAAAAATTGAAGAAACTTTAGGCGTTGGCTCCTTCAAGGGCTTAGAGCGTGCTTTAAAGATGAAGCAAGAAGACGTTATTAAGGAAGTATTAGATTCTGGACTTAGAGGTAGAGGTGGCGGAGGCTTCCCTACTGGTAGAAAGTGGCAATTCGCATTCGCACAGCAGAATGATGAAAAGTATGTTGTATGTAATGGTGATGAGGGAGATCCAGGTGCATTCATGGATAGATCTATTCTTGAAGGTAACCCAATTGCAGTTATCGAAGGTATGATGATTGCAGGTTACGCTATTGGTGCAAAGAATGGTTATTTCTATGTACGTGCAGAGTATCCTATTGCCGTAGAAAGATTAAAGATAGCAATCAAGCAGGCTGAGGAATTAGGCTTACTTGGTGATCATATTATGGGAACGGATTTCTCCTTTAGATGTCATTTAAGACTTGGTGCTGGTGCATTCGTTTGTGGTGAGGAAACCGCATTATTAAATTCTATTGAGGGTCAGCGTGGTATGCCACGTCCTCGTCCACCATTCCCTGCAGTTAAGGGTTTATGGGGCAAGCCAACAATTATTAACAATGTAGAAACATTAGCTACAGTTCCTTATATTTTAAGAGAGGGTGCTGCTAAGTTTGCACAGTATGGTACTGAAAAGAGTAAGGGTACTAAGGTATTCGCTTTGGGTGGTAAGGTTAATAATGTAGGCTTAGTTGAGGTTCCTATGGGAACTACTCTTCGTGAATTAATTTACGATATCGGTGGTGGAATTCCTAATGGAAAAGAGTTCAAGGCTATTCAGACAGGTGGTCCATCTGGTGGATGCTTAACTGCAGCTGAACTTGATGCAGCAATTGATTATGATAACTTAATCGCAAGAGGCTCTATGATGGGTTCTGGTGGAGCTATCGTAATGGATGAAGATAACTGTATGGTTGACGTTGCTAAATTCTATATGGAATTTATTTGTGATGAGTCCTGTGGTAAGTGTTCTCCATGCCGTATTGGTACTAAGAGAATGCTTGAAATCCTTACAAGAATTACAGAAGGTAAGGGTACAATGCAGGATTTAGATGATCTTGAGGAATTAGCACAGGCAGTAAAGGCAAATTCACTATGTGGTTTAGGTCAGACAAGTGCGAACCCAATTGTATCTACAATGTCAAAATTTAGAGATGAATATTTGGCTCATATCGTTGATAAGAAGTGCCCTGCTCATGTTTGTAAGAATTTAATGCAGTATGTAATTGATAAGGATAAGTGCGTAGGCTGTGGTATTTGTGCTAGAAACTGTCCTGTCGATGCAATTACAAAAACCGATTACATTGCTCCTAAGCATAAGCTTGCTTCAATGGAAATCGATCCAAATAAGTGTGTAAAGTGCGGATTGTGTATGTCTCAGTGTAGACCAAATGCAATCTCAAAGCAATAATGGGGGTAGAAGGACAATGGCTTTAATTAATATTAAAATCGAAGGCAAGCCTTATCAGGTTGAGCAAGGGTTAACTATTTTAGAGGCTGCTAGATTATGTGGTTATGAAATTCCTACCCTTTGTAATTTCAATAAGGATCAATGCTCTTTAGCATCTTGCCGTGTATGTCTTGTTGAGGCTACAGGTGCAAGAGGCTTAGTTGCTGCTTGAGTATACCC
>CAMEKD010000106.1 GCA_945920825.1 uncultured Anaeroplasma sp. | reverse complement strand
CATATCAAGATATGCTGCTAAGTTATTTAATTGTTCCATAGTATATATACTTGTAATGAGCCTCATATATCCTCCTTCGAATGAAAAATCCATGAAATTCATGGATTATTTTTTAATAGTGGAAGCCACCCTTGCCTTTTCCTTTACCCTTCTTTTGCTTTGGCTGGGAAAAGCCAGGATAATTCCCATTTTTCATTTGTAAAGACATTCTTTTCGCATCCGATTCATCCATATTCTTCATCTGCTTCATTGTCTTTTTCATTTGGTCAAGCATAGTTCTTAGTCGGTTAACCTCTTGAATCGATCTACCAGAACCCTTTGCAATACGATCTCTTCTCTTGAAATCCTTATCGATTAATTCAGGATGTAATCTTTCATTTTCGGTCATAGAATAGATAATTGCTTCAATCTTATCGAAGGCCTTATCATCCACTTGAGAGATTGCCTGCTTCATTTGTCCCATCCCCGGTAAGAAGCCTAATAGCTTAGAAATAGAACCCATTCTCTTGATCATTTTAAATTGCTTTAAAAGATCGTTATAGTTGAAATTGTTCTTCATCATATCTTCAGCCATTTGCTGCATTTCTTCTTCATTGATATTTTCCTGAACGGTATCAATTAGGGTTAATACATCACCCATACCTAAGATACGATCAGCAAGTCGATCCGGGTAGAAGATTTCCATCGCATCAAGCTTTTCACCTGTAGACATAATCTTAATAGGGATACCGGTCATTTCCTTAATCGATAGGGCAGCACCACCTCTTGTATCACCATCAAGCTTTGTCAAGATAATACCTGTAACATCTAAATCCTTATGGAAGGCAAGGGCTACATTTACAGCATCCTGACCTGCCATGGCATCTACAGTAAGTAAGATTTCATCTGGAGATGCAATCTCTTTTACATTTTTTAATTCCTGCATTAATTCCTCATTAATTTGAAGTCTACCTGCAGTATCGATAAATACTAAGTCACAGCCCTCTTCACGAGCCTTCTTTAAGCCTTCTGTAACAATTTTTTCTGCAGATACCTTAGTACCCATTTCAAATACAGGTACATTAATAGATCTACCTAGGGTAACTAACTGATCTACTGCGGCTGGTCTATAGATATCGGCTGCAATAAGCATGGGCTTTTTCTTTAGTTTTTTTCTATAGAATAGAGCCATCTTACCTACAGCAGTCGTTTTACCTGCACCCTGTAGACCAACAGCCATAACGACTGTGGTGCCATGCTCCTTAATATTTAAATCTACAGCCTCATCACCTAAGGTCTTCTTTAATTCATCACGAACGACCTTAACGACCTGCTGTCCTGGATTTAAGCCCTTTAGGATATCCTCACCTAGAGCCTTTTCCTTTATTTCTGCTAAGAATTTCTTTACTACCTTATAGTTAACGTCGGCCTCTAGTAAAGATAATCTAACCTCTCTTAGCATATCATCAATATCTTTTTCATCTAGCTTACCCTTACCTGTAAGCCTTCTTAATCCCATTTGTAAACGGGAGCTTAAGCTATCAAATGCCATAATCTACTCCTTTAAAAGGTTCAATATTTCTTCCTTTAATTTAGGTTCTATATCCATTGAACCAATCTTTTTCATCTTTTCAAGAAGATGGATATGATTTTCATAATCCATAAGCGTATTTGACGCTCTTTTAATTTGATCAAATACTCCATTTCTAGATATCCCATAATTTTCTGCCATCTCAGATAAGGATAAATCTAAGAAATAATAATCCTCAAAATACGCTCTTTGCTTTTCTGTTAATAAACCACCATAGATATCATATAAATCTATGATATATACTCTTTTATCCTCTTCCATATTATTCCTCAAAGAAATCAGCAAATAAGCCATATAGGTATTGCTCGATATCGAAAACCTCTAAATCCTCAACGCCCTCACCAAGTCCAATATATTTAATTGGAATACCAAGCTCATGACGAATAGCTAAAACAATACCACCCTTAGATGTACCATCAAGCTTTGTTAAAATAACACCAGATACATCCGTAGCCTCTTTAAATGCTTTAGCCTGAGACATACCATTTTGACCGGTTGTTGCATCAATAACCAATAATGTTTCATGTGGAGCATCAGGAATTTCTTTTTGAATAACTCTTTTCATTTTCGCAAGCTCATTCATTAGATTTACCTTATTTTGAAGTCTACCTGCAGTATCACATAAAAGTAGGTCATATCCTTCCATCTTAGCCTTCTTTACTGCATCAAACATAACTGCAGATGGGTCAGACCCATCCGGCTTCACAACAATATCTACACCTACACGATTTGCCCATACATCAAGCTGTGCAACGGCACCTGCTCTAAAGGTATCTCCTGCAGCAAGTAAAACCTTCTTGCCCATCTTTTTATATTGGTATGCGATTTTTGCAATGGAGGTTGTTTTACCTACGCCATTGACACCAACGAATAATACGACAGATAAGCCCTCCTTCTTTAGGTTTAGGTTCGCATTAACAATTTCACCATTCAAATAGATTTCAAACATTTCATCCATAATCATTTCCTGTAGATCAACAGGATTGGTAATGCCCTTCGTTTTAACCTCACTCTTAAGCTTATCTATAAAATCAATTACGGTATCTACACCAATATCTGCCATAATGAATATTTCTTCTAGCTCATCGAATAAATCCTCATCGATTTTATTGCTCTTAGATAAAATATCCTTTAGGGTAGATAATGCACCCTCACGGGTTTTATGTAAACCCATTTTATATTTTTCTTTTTTCTTTTTATCTTTTCTTTTAAATAAATCAAAAAAGCCCATAATTTCAACTCCATATTCTTTCCCATTATACCATAATCAAGATATAAATTTAAAGAAGAAAAATAGGCATTGGACCTATTTTCACTTATATAAAGCATTTTCTTCTTTAATTCTTTTCTTATTATCTAAAAGTATACCAGCACAAAACATTAGAAAGGTAAGTGGAATAGCTATAGCTTGGTAAATATTTCCAAGCTTCATTATGGTAGTACCCTCATATAATGTTTTTAGCTTATATTCACCACTTTCAACATGAATGGATACCAATCCATCGATTTCATCTGCATCGAATACTTTCACATTTCCATAATTATCCTCTAATACAATCTTATATCCAGGATAATAAATTAAAGGAATTTGTACAATAGAATCACTTTCTATATTTAATTCTAATTCTACTATAGGAGCCTTATGGGAAATCGTATGAATACTACCACTTCCCTCTAGTAAAACAGCTTCTTCCTTTAATTCCTTACCATAAAAGCTTTTATTTGTAATATATTTTTTTACTTTAGGATATAAGGAATTCGAATAGTTCGATTTATAGCTATCGTTAAAATAATACATATAAGGGAAATATTCTCTACATGCACCAAAGGATGCCCAATCCGTAAAATAGGAATCATCAATTTTATATGTCCATCTTAAAGAATTCTCTTTATCCTTTTCGCTATTATATAGGATTTCCTTTTCCGGAATTGCTTCTCCTGTAAAGAGTAAGAAGGATGCCCCTACTAAGCCTACGATCGATAAATATTTCTTATTAAAATTCTTTAATATTTCTACAGCAAGTATAGATGAAAAGAAGGATAGGAATCCAAATAATCTCCATGGGAATTGAATGCTTCTTAATGTGGATGGAATGATATACCATATATTACCACCTACAATAAGGAATAAGGTTAATGCATGAACAAAGATTAAATAATATAAATCCATATTGGATTCTTTTTGTAATCTTGATGTTCTTCTTTTTTCTTTTGTAAGGCTATAAAAAATAGTATAAATGAAGGCTAACACGATAACAACTCCATACATTAGAGTCTTATAGCTAATAATGGATATTATAAGTAATATAGAAGATAGAATAGATAGATATAATACTTCCTTTAGATTCAGATTCTTATATTCCTTTGAATAGACAAAATATAAATAAGAAATATGGAAAATAAGTACACCCAAGAATATTTCTGTTCTACTGCTTAAAAATATCATAGGTACAATTCCACTGATCGATACTATTATAGAATGGAAATATTTCAATTTATTTAGTTTTGCTAAGAAATAATCGAGTACCGTCATACCTATAGTAAAGATTACAAAATAGGATGCATCTATAATACTTTTTTCCTTAGTCCAACCAAAATTCTTTAAATATTCAAAATTTAATAAGCCACTATACCATTCAAAATCTCCTCTATTTGCTAAATAAGAGGCACTCGTCCACATACGAGTCTCATTCGATACATTGTAAAATCCTGTAGAATATAAGGAATAGGCACTAAATAATGTTTTTGATGCAATGCCTAATAATAAAAGCATAGATACAAGGGCATAAAGAATAAGCACTTTATCATATTTTAAGGAATAATAGATTTTCTTTATATGAAAGAATAAATAAATAACACCAAAGAAATAGGAATAGACTGCAGTAATATTATGTGTTAGGAACAATAAGGATCCACCTAAAATAATTTCTAAGCAGGATATAGATCTTGAAAATCCTCTATCCCCTATATGAACAAAATCATATAAGCCCATAAAGAATAATGGCATAAATAAGAAGCTATAGGCTTCTGCTAAAGCAACTCTACAAATCATATCGAAATAACGATAGGGATATAGAATAAATACAAAGGCTGCAATTAAGGATGGAACTCTTTTATTTTTACTTATATGCATACCAAAGCGGTACATAAGTATACCGGATAGGAATACAGATAAGAATAGATTTAGCTTTAATGCGCTAAGTAGAGTCATACCAAAGGGTTCAAATAAAATGGCAATCATGCAGGTTGTTAAATGCACGAATGGAGAATAAAATAAATTCTTTCCAAAGCCTAAGCCCGATGCAAGCAAATCCGATATAGGAGAAATACTTCCTTCCTTTAGATCTAAATACATGTCATAAATATTAGAAAAATGGAAGGCAATATCATCACCAAAGGGGA
>CAMEKD010000105.1 GCA_945920825.1 uncultured Anaeroplasma sp. | reverse complement strand
GTAATCATCGCTCCTGGTACGATTACAAATGGTTCTTATGTAGCTAATGTTTCTGGTAGCCAGGTTGGTACAAGTAGTGCTGCATTTGAAGTTAAGGTTGGTACATCTGTTGTATATACAATTACATATACAGAATCTCAAAATACGAAGTATACCTATACTCCTGCATCCGGTAGTGCAACTTCAAATTCAGGCACTTCAGCTACAATTACTGCAAACTATAATGCGACAATGTCTGTTTCTAGTGAAGCGGGCGGAGGTATGTGCTTACTTCCTACATCTTTAGTAATGCTTGCTGATGGCACTGAAAAAATGGCTAAGGATTTAACTATGGATGATGAGATTTTGTCATTTAATCATATTACAGGAAAGTTTGAAGCAGCTAAGATTTCATTTAATGTTTTTGTTGATTATCAATGGTTTGATGTTATTACATTAACATTTGAAAATGGTAAGAAAATTGAGCTTGCAACAGGACATGGATTCTTCAATATGACCACAAATCGCTATGAGATTTATTATGGTCATGAATTTGAAGCTCATATTGGTGAAGTATTTGCTACTGTAGAATATGTAGATGGTGAATTTGTGATTGCTCCATCGAAGCTTGTTAATGTTGTAGTAGAAAAGAGATATACGCAAAAGGTATCTCCAGTATCTGAATATAATATTAACTGTATTGCAGATGGAATCTTAACTATTCCAGATGATATTGAAGGTATGTTTGATGCATTTGTATTCAATAATGATTTAACGATCGATATGGAAGCATTCCAAGAAGATATAATGAATTATGGATTAATTACCTATGAAGAGGTAGCTGATGTTGTTCCAAAATATCTATTCGATGTAGTAAACTTCCAGTATTTCAAAATCTTTATTGCTAAGGGATACTTAACCGTTGATAAGGTAAATCATTGGATTGAGGCATACCTACCATATATTATTGAACAGCATAATTTAGATTTCGATTTTGAAAATCGAGTTCCATTAACAAATGAATTATTAGGTCTTGAATAAATTCCTAATTTAGAAATGAGGCTAATCATGGAAGATGCAAAAAACATTTTAGAGATTAAAAATTTATATAAGTCCTATGGGACAAAGGAAGTACTAAAAGGTATTAATGTAACTGTAGGGAAAGGCCAAATTGTAGGTCTTATTGGAAAGAATGGCATTGGTAAATCCACAACAATAGATTGCGTCACTGGATCTAAGAATTATAATTCTGGTGAAATCTATATTGATGGATGCAATATCGAATCAAATCCAATTGAAATCAAAAAGAGGTTTGGATACATCTCCTCTGAACCATGCCTTTATGAAACTATGACGGGCTATGAATATTTATCCTTCATAGCCTCTGTCTATGGTGTTTCACCTAGTGTTTTTCCAAACAAGGTAGAAGAATTAAGGGCAAATTTTGATTTGACTGAAAATGATCTATCTGTGAAGATCAAGGGTTATTCTCATGGTATGAAACAAAAATTAAGCTTAATTGCTTCCTTACTTCATGATCCAATACTTTGGATATTAGATGAGCCTACCGTAGGCTTAGATATCATGGTTTATCATTATTTAATCAAATGTATGCTTGATTTTGTTAAAAATGGTAAATCCATTTTAATCACATCTCATAATCTAGATTTTATTGGTAAGATTTGTAATCGTGTTGATATTATTAATAATGGTATCATTTTTAAAAGTATCAATTTAGATGAAAATGAAGAATATAGGGGTAAACTTGATCAGGTTCTAACTGAGATTTATGGAGGTTAGAAATGATAAAAAGCTTAATTATAAAGGAATTGAATATAACCTCCTTAGGTTATAAATTCAAAAAAGAAAACTTAATCAATACAATATTAGAACTACTAATTTATGCTGGATTTATTGTAATTGAGGTTTATTTATTCCATATGCTTACAAAGAAATTTCAAGCATACAATGGAGTAGAAGAAGCCTTCTTAATGATTTATCTATCCATAATTAGCATATTCTTAATACTGGTAATGACCTTACAAGCAAGAAAAAGCATCTACTCTATAGAGGATGCAAATATCATGCTAACTAAGCCAATTAAACCAAAGGATAATATCATCTCTAAAATTATATTTATCTATGGTAAGAATGTATTATTGAATTATTTTGTTGCGTTCCCTATATTAATTAGTTATGCAATGAATATACATTCTTTCGTATATATTATGATTTTCTGTATCTTATATCCTTGGCTTATGGCCTTCTTTGAAACAGGCTTTGCCTGTATCTTGGTATTAGGAGCACAAAAGCTTCATACCCTATTTCAAAAATATATTGTTTTACAAATCTTAGGATCCATTTTAATTATTGTAGGCTTTTGTTATCTATATTCCTATATCTTAAATATCTTTATGGTATTAGTACAGGATGGTAATATCAGTACAATATTTACAAATGAAACCTTAGATATATTAAAGACTATTGGTAATTTTTGTATACCTATAAGATTCTTTACTCCAGTATTTGAAAATAATTTTATATCATTAATTTATTTAGTATGTATTGCTTTTGGAATATTCGTATTAGGTATCTTTTTAGCTTCCTATTTCTATTTGAGATTCATTAAGAATGAAAAGGAAAGTACAAATAGAAGCTATAAAAAATTTAAGAAGGTGGATACACCTACAAAAGCATTACTTAAAAAAGAGGCAAAGCTTATCTTTTCTTCAAATTCTATATTTTCCTTTGCGGGATTATTATTTATGGAGCCTATATTAACCTATGCAATTGTTAAGGCTATTCATGTTATATTTAAATCGGGTGTATTTACATTCCTAACATCGATGTATACATTCATCATACCGATTATTGGTATTATCTTTGTTACCTTATTTAGTGTAATTATCAATACATCCTCAAGCTTTATATTGCATAGAGAGGGCTATAACGGAATTAAGATTTGTAAGCTTATTCCAATATCCTATAAAAAACAGGTATTGATTAAAATGGCTGTGCCATTTATGCTATCCTTTCTAACATTATTTGTTAGTGTTGTTCTGCTTGTTTCCTTTAATGAATTATCCATTTTAAATGGAGTATTCGCATTCATGATTGCGTTCGTATTACAAATATTAATGGAAATGATTTGTGTATCTACAGAATTTAGAGGAAAAAGTAAGGAAGGCACTTCCTTAGCTGCAGTAATTGAATTAATCTCTATTTTATTACCAATATTGGTTGTTGGATTCATGTTCCTACTTGCTTATTTAGGTCTTCCATTCTATATTTCATTTTTAATTCCATTTGTTGTTATTTTAATTGTTACTATCCTATATTTTATTATCTTCTCTAAGAAGATTAATAAATTATTTATTCTACTAGAAACGAGGAATTAGGCTATGTCAAAGAAAACATTATTTCTAATCTTAATATTACCTTTTGCCCTAGCTATTTCCTTTTTTGCGGTCTCAGAATACCTAGTAACAAAGGTTAAGGCAGATATTCAAAATATTTCCTGGGAATATAAAAATAATGAGGCATATGCATTAAGTGAGGGTGAGGTATTGCTTGATGCAACACCAATCTTAGCGGATGGAGAAGAGGATGTGGATGCAACACTCACCTGGGAAGTTAAAAATTTAGATGAGAAAGAAGATGCTCACGCATCCATTCGCTTTGATGGAAAAAATTATTATTTAGTATTAGAAAGCATTGGTAATGTGCTTGTTCGTGTTACGAATTCTAGTGGTAATATATCAAAATCCTTCAATGTAAAGATTTATGAGGGCGGAGTCGTATCGATGAATACAAAAAGACTAAGAAGCCAAAATTCGATTGAAGGATTTGATTATTATGGTGAATATGATTTTCTTGGTACAAAGGAAATTCCTGCAAGCTTCTATTTAGATGTTACGGTAAAGCCTATCGATGTAATGGATTATATTACAATTGAAACAAGTAGTAATGTTGAATATAATGCTTTAACCGGTAAGGTTACTATATTATCTAGTGGAGATGCTTATATTCGATATAAATCTTTAGAGGAAAGCTACGTTGAAACGGAAGAATATGATTTTAAAGTTATAGAGGATGGATATAATGTTTACAATTATAATGATTTATTAAATTGTACGAATAAATCCGATGCAGGTAAGATCGTATGTCTACAAGCCAATTTAGAATCATTTAATAATACTTATAATTCAGATTTATCTAAGATAGATGAGGTAACAGAATTATTTGGTAATTATAATCCTAAAACAAAGAAATATAGCTTTAATAAAGAGGTATATCATTTTGAATCTACATATAATACGAATTTTATAGATCAATATAATGAAAAGAATTCGGATAAAATTTCTAAGGAGCTTATTGCAGGTATTCATATTCAAAAGGATTTCTATGGAAATGGTTATATTATTAATGAGCATAATTTAACCTACCCAACAAAGACTCTATCTACCGATGACTATTTAGTTGCCTTAGGAGAGGATGACCTATTCCGAGGTCCACTTCCATATGTGATCATTGGTACAAATGGATTACCTATCATTAAAGCCTACGGCCAGGATAATGTAGGATTCTATGTCGATGGAGATAATATTACTCTAAGGGATGTATATTTTAAGAATTGTAATTATTCCTCTACCTTAGAAAATAATGATTATACAGGTACAGTAGTTGAATTAAATGGAGATAATATAAAAGTTCTAAATTCTCATTTAACTAGTGGTAGAGTTGTACTTAGAAGCTATTCAAATATGAATACGATTATTGAAAATACTCTCATGGAAAAGGGTAGAGAATTTATTGCAAGAATAGGCTCAAATGAATTTGTTGGTATAGATACTACTAAGCAAATTGAATTTAGCTTTAAGGGGCAGGATTATAGCTATAGCTATGATGAATTCTTTATAGATCAAAATAAGGATAATTGGAATTTAAATCGTATTTCTGCTGCATTACTGAAAACAAGCTATGTTACCGTAAATGAAGAGGATAAGAATTTGTCTGATAGTGATCGTTTAGTTTTAGCAAGAATACTCAATGGTATCTTAAGTGATACATCCTTAGTTATGGAAAATAATACCCCAATTTATAAAAATGAAATTACATTCAGAGATTGTG
>CAMEKD010000104.1 GCA_945920825.1 uncultured Anaeroplasma sp. | reverse complement strand
ATATCCAGGGTATGGAGGATCACCTAGGTGATATGGACTTCAAGGTAGCTGGTACTCGTGATGGTATTACTGCTTTACAGATGGATATTAAGATCAAGGGTATCACATACCAGATTTTAAAGGAAGCATTAGCACAGGCTAAGAAGGGTAGACTTGAAATTCTAGACCATATGGCAACAACAATTGCTTCCGTTCGTCCTGAATTATCTCCATATGCACCAAAGGTTGTTATGGCAAGAATTAATCCAGATAAGATTAAGGATGTTATTGGTTCTGGTGGAAAGACAATCAATGCTACAATCGAGAAATTCGATAATGTTAAGATTGATCTTGAGCAAGATGGTAGATTATTCGTAATGCACAGCAATATGGAAACCGCTAAGGCTTGCTTAGAATATATAAAGAATTCTATTCGTGAGGCTGAGGTTGGTAAAATCTACACAGCTAAGGTTACTCGTATTGAAAAGTATGGTATTTTCTGCCAGCTATGGGAAGGTGCTGAAGGCTTATGTCATATTTCTAAGCTAGCACTTGAAAGAGTTGAAAAGCCAGAGGATGTTGTTTCTGTTGGCGATGAAATCATCGTTAAGTGTATTGGTGTTAATGAGAAGGGTCAAATTGATTTATCTCGTAAGGATGCACTTAAGGATGCTCAAAAGAGATTCGCCAAGAAGGAAGAAGAATAAGATTATGCGATGTGGCAAATGGTCACATCGTTTTTCTTTACAATTTTTTAAAGAATTGTACAATAGAATAAGAGGAGGGATAATATGTCCAAAAAGAAAATTATATTTAATGTGATATTCTTTATCGTTGTTACAGGACTAACCATATTTTACCTAATTTCCTCAAATGTGATTACTAGTATTAAGGAAATTGGTAAGGTTCATTGGTGGGGATTTATATTAATTGTTGGAATCTTATTTTCCTATGTTAGCCTGGATTGCTTCATTATCTATAGAAATATGAAGCAAATAAAGCCTGAATCGAAATATGGGCAAGCTTATGGCTTATATTTCATGGGGAATTTAGGCTCTAATGTAACTCCATGGAAGAGTGCTCATTTTCCAATGATTGGATATTATTTAAAGAAAAAAGGATTTAATACAGAAGAAAATATATCTGTCATGGCAACGAACCAAATGATATATTCTACGATATTACCTGTTTTATATACCCTATTCTTAATATTTTCTATAATAAGGAATCAAACTCTAATGGTTGGAGATATAAATGTCCCTTTATTTATCTTTTGCTTAATAGGTATTATAACGAATGTTGGTTATTTTACTGCCTTAATGCTTATGATGTATAATTTAAGATTTCAAGCATTTATATTAAAAATAGAGGTAAAGATATTAAAGAAATTCAAAAAGGAATTTGATCCAAATTCTTTTACTATTGAAAAACAAAAAAAGATGGAAATCTATAAAATTAGTGCGAATCGAATGTGGTCTAATTTTAAATATAATATTCCATCCTATATAGCTTATGTTTTGTTTATGCTATTGTCCTTTGGACTTCCTTATATTATTTATTTAGTCATTACCCATAATGGCTTTAAAATAGAAGAATATATGTATTGCTTCTTACTTTGTCAAGCATCAAGCTATGTAACAAATATTATTCCATCTCCTGGTGGAATAGGAACGGCAGAATTTTCCTTTTTAACTGTGTTTCAAGCCTTCATGGGAGATGCTGTAAATTTAGCTGTAATCTTATATAGGTCAACAACCTTCCTGTTCTTAGTTCTTATTGACTTTATTTTCTTTACAATATTCTTAATGAAGAATACTTTAGAAAGAAAAAAAGAAATAGATGGAAAGAATTTAAATAATAGTTTTAAAAATGAATGATTTTGTGGTATAAAATAATACTTGGAGGATTATGAAAATGAGTGATTTTAAAATGAATACAAAATGTGTACAATCTGGATATAGACCAGGTAATGGCGAACCAAGACAGGTACCTATTATTCAGTCAACTACCTTTAAATATAATACGAGCGAGGATATGGGTAAATTATTTGATTTAGAAGCTGAAGGATACTTCTATACAAGACTTCAAAACCCAACGAATGATTATGTCGCAGCTAAAATTTGTGATATGGAGGGTGGTAGTGCTGCAATGCTTACATCCTCAGGTCAGGCTGCAAATTTCTTCGCCTTATTCAATATTTGTGAATGTGGTTCTCATATTGTTGCATCCTCATCAATTTATGGTGGTACATTCAATTTAATTGCGGTAACTATGAAGAAGATGGGTATCGATGTAACCTTTGTTTCTCCTGATGCAACAGAAGAAGAAATTGATGCTGCATTTAAGGAAAATACAAGAGCTTGCTTCGGTGAGACCATCGCAAACCCAGCATTAACTGTGTTTGATATTGAAAAGTGGGCTAAGATTGCACATAAGCATGGTGTACCTCTAATTGTAGATAATACCTTCCCAACTCCAGTAAACTGTAGACCAATTGAGTGGGGTGCAGATATTGTAACCCATTCAACAACAAAATATATGGATGGCCATGGTGCTGGTGTAGGTGGTGCTATCGTTGATTCTGGTAAATTTGATTGGATGGCACATAAGGATAAATTCCCAGGACTTTGTACTCCAGATGAGTCCTACCATGGAATTACCTATGCGGAAAAATTTGGTAATGCAGGTGCATTTATTACAAAATGTACTGCACAATTAATGAGAGATTTTGGTTCTATTCAATCTCCACAGAATGCTTATTTATTAAATTTAGGATTAGAATCCTTACATGTACGTATTGCACGTCATGTTGAAAATGCACAGGCTGTTGCTGAATTCCTAGAAGCAAATCCAAAGGTTGAATATGTAAATTATTCTGGATTAAAATCCAATAAGTATTATAAGCTTGCACAAAAATATTTACCTAAGGGCGGATGTGGTGTTGTATCCTTTGAGCTTAAGGGTGGAAGAAGTGCTGCAAGCCAGTTCATGTCTCAACTTAAGCTAATTGCAATTGAGACTCATGTTGCTGATGCAAGAAGCTGCTGCTTAAATCCAGCATCCTCTACACACCGTCAATTGACCGATGAGCAATTAAAGGAAGCAGGTATTCCTGCAGGTTTAGTACGCTTATCCTGTGGTATTGAGGATAAGGAAGATTTAATTCATGATATTAAACAGGCTTTAGATTCAATTAAGGATTAATTTATCTTTTTGATTAAGAGAGAACCATTTCTCTCTTTTTTTGCATATTTTTCGGGGGGATATAATGAAATTATAAAGATTAAGATTTTTAAAATATCCATCAGGAATTCTTTATCGAATGCTCCCTAGTAATTATAAATTTATATAGATATGTCCGTTTCTTCATATTCTAACGGATGAGAATATTGTATTTTCTATTCGTTTCATCCTCACCAAAGTTAAGTATATACAATAAAGAACTATAGAATAAGGTAAAAATATGCTAGATAATAATCCTTTTAAGGATATATTAGAGTGCTCTATGGGTAGTGAAAAGGAAGCTTGGCGTTAAGAAAATTAGAATTTAGCATATGAGCTTCAATAATAAATTATAATTTAAGAAATAATAAAAGAAGAATAGACGTAATGTCTATTCTTCTTCTTGATATTTTATCTTAGGATTTTTAAAATCAAATGGTGTTATTTGATATACATAATAATTTAACCAGTTATAATATAGGATATTTGCAGTAGATCTCCATAAAACATCCACATCGGTTTTATCCTCATTGAAATAATTTAGAGGCTCGTGAATAGGAAGATTCTTAGATAAATCTCTTTCATATTCACTTTTTAGAGTGTATTTATCATATTCTAAATGACCTAAGACAAATACCTGCTTTTTATCTCTAGATCTTAATATGGTAGTTCCACATTCTTTAGATGTACATAGAGGAATTAATTCCTTACAGGACAATAAATCCTCCTCCTTATTATAGGTATGTCTTGATTGTGGTACATAGAAGATATCATCAATACCATTTAATAATACTTCATGAATTACAGCCTTTTTATGCTTATAAACACCAAATAGCTTTTCAGGTAGTGGATATTTTTTAATTCCATAGAAATAATTTAAGGCAGCCTGTGCACCCCAACAAATGAACATTGTTGATGTAACATTTGTTTTGGTAAATTCAAAGATTTCCTTTAATTCATCATAATAATCGACATCGTTAAAATCTAAATGCTCTACAGGAGCTCCTGTAATGATCATTCCATCGAAGTTTCTATCCTTGATTTCATCAAATGTCGTATAGAATTTATCTAGGTGAGAAGCACTCGTGTTTTTTGATTCATGGCTCTTAGGTGAAATTAATGTTAAATTCACCTGTAAGGATGAATTGGCAAGTAGTCTACATAATTGTGTTTCTGTTTGAATTTTTGTAGGCATTAAATTCAAAATTAAAATATCAATAGGACGAATGTCCTGAGAGTCTGCACGCTTTTTGGACATGACGAAAATATTCTCATCTTTTAAAATATTATATGCTGGTATATCCTTTGGTATAATAATAGGCATATTGTCATCCCCTTTTAAAAATTTGATAACATTATAGCACATTTTTATTTATGTTTCTATAAAATTATATTATTGCATAATTTATAAAATTATGTATAATATTTTTGGTAGTTGGGTAATCGAGCAGAAATGTTAGGAAAGTCCATGCTAGCACAGGCTGTGATGCCTGTAGTGTTTGCGCTGGTTTAATAAATAAGGCCAGGCACCTTATGGTGACGGCGAATCTAGCCTAAGTCTATGATATGGTAAGGATTCATAAAGTGCCACAGAAACGATACTTTTGGAAACAAAAGGGTGAAACGTTGGTAAACCCCACAAGCTAGAAACCCAAATTTTGGTAGGGGAGTCTCCAAGGCCGAATAAGAAGGCATGAGGAGGAAGGGAAACCTTAGATAAATGATTACCGCTCTTATGAGTACGGAACATGGCTTATAGACTACTACTTTATTTTAAGGCTCTAGGAGCCTTTTTAATTTTTCGTTCTTTCTAAACCTATTTATTTTTATTGAAAATAAATATGGTTTTTGTTACAATACTTTTGTGAATGTGAGGGTGCGCCAGTTCGGTTCACTTAACATAGTCGGTGGGAGTCCGACCTAGAAAGAGTTAGCACCTCATCTAGTACCGAGACCTTGGAGCCAAA
>CAMEKD010000103.1 GCA_945920825.1 uncultured Anaeroplasma sp. | reverse complement strand
ATGGAAGGCGACCTCTTCTAGCTTTGAATCACCAAATGGATATACCTTTTCTTTACAGCAAGGGCATTCCATATAGCTCATATTCTCTACTAAACCAATGATCTTAATGTTCATTTGGTTACACATATTTACTGCCTTACCAACGATCATCTTAACTAAATCCTGAGGTGTTGATACAATGATTACACCATCCACTGGAATGGATTGGAATACTGTTAATGCAACATCACCAGTTCCTGGTGGCATATCTACAAATAAATAATCCAAATCGCCCCAGCAGGTATCGGAATAGAACTGCTTAATGGCACCTCCAATTACAGGTCCTCTCCATAATACTGGAGTAGATGGATCTTGTAATATTAGATTAATAGACATAACCTCAATTCCAAGGCTAGATTTTGATGGATACATAGTATCCTCAGTACCATGAATGGATTCTGTTACACCAAAGGCCTTTGGAATGGATGGGCCTGTGATATCAGAATCTAGGATACCAACCTTATAGCCTTCCTTGGCAAGCTCTGTTGCAATTAGGGATGTAACCATAGATTTACCTACTCCACCCTTACCAGAAACTACACCTATAATCTTTTTGATATTTGAATCCTTAGGAGCCTTTGCTAGTAAGGATTTATTTTTATCACAGGATGCAGTGCATCCATCACAATTGTGATTACAATCCGACATCTTACTTTTCCTCTTCTTCTTTAATTCCTAAAGCCTCTTGCTTTTCCTTAAGTTCCTTATCATGCTCATGAATACCAACGATTAAATCATTGATATGATTACCATAATCTAAGGAAGTATCTCTTTTGAAGATAAGCTCAGGCATTTTTCTTGCGTTTAATTTTTTAGCAAGAGTACTTCTTAAATATCCCTTACAATCCTCAAGTGCTTTTTGATAATTCTCTTCTTTTCCTTGATAGAATGTATAATAAATCGTCATATAAGACAAATCATTTGTTATTCTTACTTCTGTCACAGTTACATTAGATAAATGCTTATTTTTGGCATCCTGTCTTAGGATTAAAGCAAGCTCTCTTAATGCATTGGACTCTAATCTTGCTAAACTAATTCCCATATTATCTTGGAATCTCCTTCATAATGGAAGCCTCGATTACATCGCCTTCCTTAATATCGTTATAGTTTTCAATGCCAATACCGCATTCAAAGCCATATTTAACCTCTTTAACGTCATCCTTAAATCTTCTTAGGGATGCCATCTTTCCTTCGAAAACAACAACACCATCTCTTAGGATACGTACCAAAGAATTTCTTTCAATTACACCATCGGTAACATAGCATCCTGCAATTGTACCAACCTTAGAAATCTTAAATACACTTCTTACCTCAGCCTGACCAGTTACAACCTCTTCAAACTCAGGATCTAAAAGTCCCTTACATGCGGCTTCAATTTCCTCAATTACCTTATACATAATATTGTATAGACGAATCTCAACTCCCTTTGTTTGAGCCTCCTGACGTACAGGAGCCATAGGTCTTACATTAAAGCCGATAATAATCGCATGAGATGCTTCAGCTAAGGATACATCTGTATCTGTAATAGCACCTACAGTTGCACGAATGATATTTACCTTAACATCATCCATTTGAATCTTCTCTAAGGAAGCCTTAAGGGCTTCAACGGAGCCTTGAACATCACCTTTAATGATTAAATTTAAGATCTTTTCCTTATCCTGATCGGCTTGAGTGAATAATTCCTCTAAAGTAACAGCCTTCTTTGAAGAATTTTCTAAGGCCTTAGCCTTTTGTTGACGAATAGCTGCAGTTTCCCTTGCTGTTCTTTCATCTGCAAATACCATGAACTTATCACCAGCCATAGGTACCTCAGCTAATCCAGTTACAGCAACTGCCTTAGATGGCTCTGCATCAGTAAAGCGAGAATGATGGTCATCCTCCATTGTACGAATCTTACCCCAGGTGTTACCTACAACGACACAATCACCAATCTTTAGTGTACCGTTTTGAACTAAGAATGTAGCAACAGGACCCTTGCCCTTATCGAGCTGTGCTTCAATTACTGTACCCATAGCAAGTCTCTTTGGATTTGCCTTTAAATCCTTCATTTCAGCAACTAATTGTACCATGCCTAGTAAATCCTCAACACCAGTACCCTTAAGTGCACTAATTGGGCAGAAAATGGTATCTCCACCCCAATCCTCTGCTAGTAAATCATAATTGGCAAGCTCTTGCTTAACTCTATCCATATTTGCTGTTGGCTTATCCATCTTGTTTACAGCAACAATAATAGGACATCCTGCCGCCTTAGCATGAGCAATGGCCTCCTCTGTTTGAGGCATTACACCATCGTCAGCTGCAACAACTAAAATAACGATATCTGTAATTTGAGCACCACGAGCACGCATTTGTGTAAATGCGGCATGGCCTGGTGTGTCAATAAATGTAATTAAGAAGCCCTCGTGGGTAACCTGGTATGCACCAATGTGCTGTGTGATACCACCAGCTTCACCCTTGGCAACTCTTGAATTACGAATCGTATCTAGCAATGTTGTTTTACCATGGTCAACGTGACCCATAATGGTAACAACAGGCGGACGGGAAACTAAATCCGCCTCATCATCCTCAAATACCATTTCATCAAATCTTGCAGCATCTGTGATGACCTCATCCTTAACCTCAAAGCCAAAATCCATTGCGACAAGCTCAATCGTCTCTCGATCAACAGTTTGATTTTGACTTGCCATAATACCTAGCTGCATAAGCTTCATTATGACCTGACTATTACTTTTACCCATGCCAGATGCAATATCTGCAACAGTCATATCAGGCTTATAGGTTAATATTCCCTTTTCCTTTTCTTCTAAGTCCTTCTTCTTACCCTTTTGTGGCGGGATATTTGAAGTTCTTACTTCTTTTTTATTGTTCGGTTTTTTAGCCACAATAATCACCTTATTTCTTTAAAATTTTCAGAAAGCTTTCATTGCTAATTCCAACAACCATACGGCCAACCTTACCAATGGCAGATGAAAGTTCTTCTGAGGAATAGCTCTCTTGGACCTCCACGTTATAATAATTCGCCTTATTGCGAATCTTTTTCTTTGTATTTTCTGATGCGTCATTTGCAAGAAAAACAAGGTATATTCTGTTATTAGCCATTAAAGAACAAACGATATCTGTTCCATCGACTAAGCCTCTTGCTCTTGCGCATAATCCTAAATTCGATAAAATCTTATCCATACTATTTTAATAGTCCTAAAAGTTCATCATAAATTGTATCAGGAACACTAACCTCAAGCTTCTTATCTAAGGCTTTACTTGCTTTTGCTTTTAAGATAACCTCTTTCATTAGCTTAAGATATGCGCCCCTACCGTTTGCTTTACCCTTTGTATCGACAATTACATTGCCCTCAGGGGTTCTTACAACACGGATTAAATCCTTCTTTTCACATACCTCTTTTGTAACAACACAGGTACGTAAAACAGGCTTTCTTTCCTTCATTAGATTAATAGTCCCTTCTCATATGCTTCAGTAACAGGCATGATATCAATCTTCCATCCACAGGACTGCACAGCTAAACGTACATTTTGTCCTGACTTACCAATAGCAAGTGATAAATGATCATTAGGAACTACAACTACAGATGACTTTGTCTTAGGATCAACAGATAAAACCTTAGTAACATTTGCAGGCTGTAAGGAATTAGAAATTAATTCCTCAGGAACCTCACTCCACTTATATAAATCAACCTTTTCTCCGCCTAATGCATTAACGATATCACGGATTCTAGATCCACCCTCACCAACGCAAGAACCAATTGCGTCTACCTTAGGGTCATTCGAATATAATGCGATTTTAGAACGATCTCCTGGGTCTCTTGCAATACCCTTAATTTCAATAATTCCACTCTTAATTTCTGGAATAAAGTTTTCCATTAAACGGATAACTAATGCTCTATCCGTACGAGATACACTAACCTTAGGATCCTTAGTCGTCATTTCAACCTTGCGGATATATACATTCATCTTTTCACCAATGAAAGGATGATCGTTAGGTAATAATTCCTTTAAAGAAATGCTAGTTACAACACCCATTCCTAAATCAAGTGTAATGAACTTATCATTAATATTTTTAACCTCAGCAATTACCATTTCATTTTCAAGTGTCTTAAAGTGTTCAAAAGCAAGCTCTCTTTGCTTTGTTCTAACACCCTGTGTATAAACACTCTTTACAGCAGAAATCTGTGTACGGCTGAAATCCTTGATGTTAACCTCTTGCTTAACAATATCTCCAACCTTATAGGATGCCTTAATCTTTTTCGCATCCTCTAATAGCATTTCTGCCATTGCATCCTCTTCAAGCTCTTCTGAATAATTTTCAACAACAACATGTAGGGAATACATTTTAATTTCATGATGACCTTCATCAATAATAATTTCGCATGAGGAATTGCCATACATTTTCTTAAAGGAATTCATTAATCCTTTCTTGAATACCTCATAAACCTCCTCAACAGTAATACCTCTTGCACTTGCAACCTCTTCAGCATTTTCAAAAAAAGCCTTGTTAATCATTTTCTCCTCCTAAATTTTTACTGCAAGCCTTATAAGCTTGATTTCTTCCTTCTTAATATTTATTTTTTTGAATCTTCCTTTAATATTAATCTTTAAGGTAACGGAATCCTCTAAGGCTTCAACTAACTCACCTTCGTATACCATACCCTCAACCTCAACATGAATATACGCACCTACTGCATCTTGAATCTCTTTATCATTCCTAAGCTTCTTTTCAGCACCTGGGGATGATACTTCAAGCATGTATTCCGGCATATCACTATCATATGCATCAATACGCTCGGAAAGGTATTCATTTGCTAAGCCTAAGGTATCTACATCGATTCCACCTTCCCTATCTAAGGTAACCCTTAGGATAAGATAGCCAAATTCTTTAACAAGCTCAACATCGTAAAATGTTAACCCATGTTCTTCCAAAAATGGCTCTAGAATGGTTTTTGTTATTTGTAAATCCATAAATTCCCTCCGTTTCCAAAATAAGAAATAAATAAGAGAGGTAAAAACCTCTCTTTAACGCCTATATCTCTATTATATAGAAAACAGATGAAAAATCAAGTAAATTACTTAATTTCATTTAAAAGTTTTTGCTAAGTTCAAACAAAAAGTAGGTAAATATGCTAAATAGGCGTTTGTATAGCTTGCAAGAGATTACTCTTGTACCAAAGCTTAAATATACAAACTATAC
>CAMEKD010000102.1 GCA_945920825.1 uncultured Anaeroplasma sp. | reverse complement strand
ATCTAAGGTAGAAAGCTTGTCAAAGACAAATCTTGCTACCTCCTTCATGGATTTACCCTCAATGAATACAGCGAAGTCAAATCCACCACTCATTAAATATACGCTTGTAACCTCTGGGAATTTTGCGATTCTCTTTGCGATAGAATCAAAGCCAATTCCTCTTTGAGGAGTGACCTTAACCTCAATTAGGGCAGTTACAACCTCCTTAGAGGTATTATCCCAATTGATTAGGGTTGTATATCCACAAATGATATGTTCCTTCTCCATTTGGGCGACTTCATTCGCGACCTCAGCCTCACTAACTCCCATCATAATAGCTAAATCATGAAGGTCAATACGGCTATTTGTTTCAAGATTTCTTAAAATTTTTTCTCTCATTAAATCGTTCATAAAGTCTATTCCTCCAAAAATATTTCTTTTATTATAGCACTCAAGGAATATAATTTCAATTATATTCATCCATCCAAAAGCGGAGATTTACTTGAGAAATTTTTGAAATATATTTATAATGGATTTGGTGATGAAACGTGAAAATAATAAGAGATAGAATAGATTCCTTTTATACCTTTGATAATAAGGCCTTAGGAAATTGCTTTACCATAGTAGATGACGATAAAAAATACCATTATGAATTTGAAATCCATGGTATGGATTCCAAGGTCATTTATGATAATATTTTACATATTAAGGATGCTATAGCTGCATTTAGAAAATATAATAAACAAATTGTACGCTTTTATAATTCCGATAGAAGCTTTTATTTCGCATATGATGATATACATACATTTAAGCTACCAGTAGATATATTACAGCCATCCAAATTCTTTATTGATCAAAATAAATATGATGCAATAGAAAAATATTTAGAAAATGAAAGGCTTGTTGTACCAGTTACAATAATCGACGATGAATATGTATTACTTGATGGCCACGCAAGAGTAAAATATTTAATAGATAATTATGTTAAAATGATTGATGTCTATTTAGATACACCAGATATGGATTGCCAAAATAGAGTTTATATCGCTAAAGAAAATAATCTATTTAAGGTAAAAAATATGGAAATATTACCTCATGAGGAATATTTAGAATATTTATCACAAACAGGTGTTTTAGACGATTAAAATGGGGACTTTTTAGTCCCCATCTTTTATTCTATAAATTCAAATTCAATATCATAAATTCTTACAGTATCACCATTTTGTACGCCAAGCTTTCTTAAGGCGTCATCAACGCCATAGGCTCTTAGCTGACGAGCAAAGCGGTATCTTGCTGTATCCGAATCAAAATCTGTCATTTCAATGACTCTTTTGATCTTATCTCCAGTGATGTTATATACACCATCACTTTGCTTTTCTATAGTAAATGGCTTCTTTTCCTCTTCTAAGCCATATTCTACAACATCGAGCTCATCCTCTTCAAATAAGCTGAAGCTTTCTGTAGAATCTAGGGTATCTGCAATCTTATATAAAAGCTCATTTAAATTCTCTTTTGTATATGCAGATATTTCGATGATAGGTAGTTGAACCTTTTTCTTAAATTCCTTTAAGTTTTCCTTGGCCTGTGGTAAATCCATCTTATTTGCAACAATAATCATTGGACGATTGGCTAAATTCATTTTATATTCCTTTAGCTCATTATTAATAGTTACAAAATCATTATATGGATCTCTCAAATCTACAGAGGCCATATCTATGATATGGACAATAACCTTACATCTTTCGATGTGACGTAGGAATTGAAGTCCTAAGCCTGCCCCCTCGTGCGCACCCTCAATAATACCAGGTAGATCTGCCATGACGAAGTCTCTACCATCATCTAATCTTACCATACCTAAATTCGGTTGTAAGGTTGTAAAATGGTATGCGGCAATTTTTGGTCTTGCAGAGGAAACTGCACAAATTAAAGTGGATTTACCAACACTAGGGAATCCAACAAGTCCGCAGTCCGCTAAAACTCTAAGCTCGCAGCGAATAAACCTATGCTCGCCTGGCTCACCCTTTTCACAAAAATCAGGGCATTTAATAACACCATTGGCAAATGCCATATTACCTCTACCACCACGGCCACCCTTACATACGATAACCTCTTGCTTGTTTTTGGTAATATCTCCAATGACCTTACCAGAATCATCATCAAATATAGTTGTACCTACAGGTACACGAATATAGGTATTATCTGCATTTGCACCATACATACCCTTATTCTTACCCTTTTCACCAGGATTTCCCTTAACAACCTTATTGTATCTTAAATCAAGTAATGTGGACATACCTTCATCGCCTACGAAGATAACGGATCCTCCTTTTCCACCAGATCCACCATAAGGTCCACCGCGCTCGACCTTTAGTTCTCTTCTATATGCAACAATACCATCTCCACCCTTACCAGCAGTGATTTCCATTGTAGCGGAATCTATAAACATGAGTATTCCCTCCTTTTTATTGAAAAATAAAGCCCAAAAGACCGTGGTACCTTTGGGCTAAATTCTTGCAATTTAATTATTCAGCGATTGGGTAAACAGAAATCTGCTTCTTGTCGCGTCCCTTACGCTCGAACTTTACTGTTCCAGCAACCTTTGCATACAAAGTATCGTCTCCACCACGACCAACATTTTCGCCTGGGAAGAACTTAGTACCTCTTTGACGGTATAAAATTGAACCAGCTGTAACAACCTCACCATCAGAAGCCTTAGCGCCTAAACGCTTTGCCTCAGAATCACGGCCGTTTTTAGTTGAACCTACACCTTTTTTAGATGCAAATAACTGAATATTAAGCTTAAGTAACATATCTTGAATCCTCCTATTTCTTCATTTTTAAATATTTAGGATACTGATTATGTAATTCCATAATGTGCTCTTCTAAATTATCGAAGATACCTAAAACTACATGATTATCAGTTTTCACCTGTAATCTGAAATAGCCATCCTCACAAACAAGATCTAAGATGTTGTAACGTAAATCCAATTTGTCAATGAGATTTGCTGTCATATAACAGGCTGTAGAGATTGCTGCACATACAACATCATGACCACTAGTGCCCGCTCCTGCATGTCCTTTAATCTCGATTAATGCTTCATTTGTTTTACGTTCAATATAATAAGTAGTCATAATTAAGCATTGATAGCTTCAACAACAAACTTAGTATATGACTGACGATGACCCTTCTTAGATGCAGAATGCTTCTTAGGACGATACTTGTAGATTGTAATCTTCTTGCCTCTTCCCTGCTTCTCGCACTTTGCAACAACTGTAGCGCCCTCAACATATGGAGCACCAACCTTTGTTTCATCACCAGCTACTAATAAAACCTTATCGAAAGTATAAGATTCGCCTTCTGCTACTTCTACCTTTTCAACATAGATAGCTTCGCCAACTTCAACCTTTACTTGCTTTCCACCAGTTTCAACAATTGCATACATGTCGTATTACCTCCTTCATTATTTAAGACACACTATTAGGGTAGGATTTTATCCATTTTTGACCCTTTCTATGTGGTGCATGTTACAACATATTAATTATATTAAATAATTAGTCTATAGTCAACCATGAATTTAAAAATATTTTTTCTTTAGCATAAAGAAAAGAAGCCAAGAGGCTTCTCTTATGGACGGAATAAATCCTCAGGTTTGACATTGAAATCCTGATGCTCTTGATCGTTTAAAACGATAAATCCTGGGAACATGGTTTGGAATACATCTCCCTTTAGAGTAAGCTGTGCCTTTGCACGCTCCTCATCAATAGATTTATATCCTACTGGTGCATATAATGCAACTGCATCAAATTTCTTTGCGTTTTCTACTACCTTCAAACGAAAATCATCGTTTGGAGTAGCATAGCTTGGGAATACAGATGGGAATACAACTACCATATAGATTACCCCATCTCTTTTCATAACAATATTTGGGAAATCCCTTCTTGGAAATCCCTGTTCAACCTTAAAGCCTTTAGGTAAAATAACCTTCTTCATGACATAATCAATAGCCATACCATGAAGCTCCTCTGGACTAATTCTATCCTTATCCTCTATATTCTCTGGTACTCCATCAGCCCAAATACTTTCTGGAATATTTTCTCTTGTATTATTTTCCATTAACAAATCCTCCTAAGCCCTAAGGCCATTTCTTTTTTATTATATATCTTTTTATGCCAAAATTAAAGATTAAATGTTGCGTAGTACTTTTCAAGCTTTAGAGGCTTATAGGAAGACTTTTTCTTCCTTTCTACTAAATCCCCTGAATCCACCTCTAAAGAAATATATCTCGCTTTTAGCGAGGTAGTTCTTGCGAAGCACTGCATAAGCTCCTCTGCTGCACCAGGAATACTATCTAAGGATAGGTTTACATGTAATGTTGCAACATTACCAATCAAGGATGCAATCGCAACACCATAGACCTTCTTTTCATCCATTAAGATTATTCCAAATAAATCTAGCTCATATAAATGATCCATACATTTTTTTATCATATTTAATTGCTTATAAAAATAGGGAGTATTATATTGATCCGAATGTTCCTGATTCCAATCGGTAATAAATTCCAAAATCAAACCAAAATCTTCCTTCTTTATTGGCTTATATACCGCGTCTCTATGCTGCTTTTCAAATTTTTCGCATAGCTTTCTTTTTTCCTTATATTCCTTTTCCTTGAAGAAGGATAGGGAGTCTGATGAGCATATATAGGTATCAAAATTTCTATTTTCATAAAGCTTATCACTAAGCTTTGAAACATATGGATATAAGGATTCAGCAACAGGGGCTAAATAAAAATCAAAGCCTTTCTCTTTTGCATCCTCTTCCATATCCTCTATTGCTTGCTTTAAATCCCCCTTGCCTAAAGGAGGGTAGTAGCACATACCAACATCAGGCATCATAAACCTAATGAACACAAAGTCGTGACGGAAGCAAATTTCAGGCTTATAATAATCACTCCAAACGAATATCCATATTGGATTGTATTGACAAATCCAATAATCATCATTCTCAATATATCGTTTAAGCTTCTTGCAATCCAAGAATGAATACTTATGGAAATTGATCATCATATTCCCTCCTTCCGCAAACTCTCATTCTATATTATATCCTATTTGACATATTTTTCAAAACAAGTCTTAAAAATACTGGTCACAAAGCGAATTTTGTCTATAAAGTTTTTATATTGTTGTTTCTATTTATCTATAAAGAAAAGGGGCTTATAAAGGAGACTGCTGAAAAAGTCTTTATGATTTAGAGGTATGGAATCATATCTCTTTTTC
>CAMEKD010000101.1 GCA_945920825.1 uncultured Anaeroplasma sp. | reverse complement strand
TTTAAGTGTTTTTAAATAGTTATTATAGAAAAACTTCATTTTTAATAATATTGACATGAAAAAATGCTATACATGCACATACACATATAGCATTATTATGAATTCTTATTTCTCTAAAAATGGCTTTAAATATTTACCAGTATAGGATTCTTCACATTTTACTAAATCCTCAGGTCTACCAGCAAATACCACATTACCGCCCTTATCTCCACCCTCAGGTCCCATATCTATGATATAATCTGCCATTTTAATTACATCTAGATTATGCTCAATAATAAGTACGGTTGCGCCTTGATCCGCAATTCTTCCTATAACCTGCATAAGCTTCTTTATATCATGAACATGTAAGCCTGTGGTTGGCTCATCTAGAATATATAGGGTTCTCGGCGAGATTTTAGACTGTAGCTCATAAGCAAGCTTTACACGCTGTGCCTCACCACCAGAAAGCTCAACAGAGGATTGACCAAGCTTCATGTAGCCTAAGCCTACATCAAATAAGCTTTGTAGCTTATTTTTGATTTTAGGGAAGGCATCAAAGAAAGTAAGTGCATCCTCAATGGTCATATCTAAGACGTCAGAAATGTTTTTACCCTTGAATTTGATTTCTAGAGTTTCTGAATTGTATCTTTTTCCCTTACATACCTCACAAGGTACATAAACATCTGGTAGGAATTGCATAGAAATCCTCTTTAAGCCATCACCCTGACAAGCCTCACATCTTCCTCCCTTTACATTGAAGGAAAATTTACCCTTATCATAATTTTTAATCTTTGCATCTGTAGTTTCACTAAATAGGGTTCTAATATCATCAAATACACCTGTATAGGTTGCAGGGTTAGATCTAGGTGTTCTACCTATTGGCTGTTGAGAGATTTGAATGATACGATCAATATTCTCTAAACCCTCAATTTTTTGGCATTTTCCTGGGTAAATTCGATTTGCCTTATATAATTTTACATACGCATTTTTATATAAAACCTCATTGATTAAGGATGATTTACCACTGCCAGAAACACCTGTAATTACAGTTAAAATTCCCAGTGGAATCTTAACATTTACCTTCTTTAAATTGTTTTCCTCTGCACCCTTTATCGTTATATATTTACCTGTAAGCTTTCTTCTTTTTTCCGGTAATTCGATTTTCATTCTACCAGATAAATAATTACCTGTAATCGAATTTGTATTTTCCATTACCTCCTTTGGAGTACCCTCTGCCACAACAAGTCCACCATGAATACCAGCTCCAGGGCCAATATCTACAAGCCAATCGGCTTCCTTCATGGTCTCATCATCATGCTCAACAACAATTAAAGTATTTCCTAAATCTCTCATTTCCTTTAATGTATGAATAAGCTTTTGGTTATCACGCTGATGAAGTCCAATCGATGGCTCATCTAGTACATATAATACTCCTGTTAGCTGTGAACCAATTTGTGTTGCAAGCCTTATACGCTGTGCCTCACCACCAGATAGAGTATCTGCAGATCTAGCTAAGGATAGGTAATCTAATCCAACATTAATTAAGAAACGTAATCTATCTCTTATTTCCTTAACTGCCTGCTTGGCAATTTCTGCCTTTTCTATAGATAGCTTTAATTCTCCAAACCAATTATATAAATCTAAAATGGACATACTGCAGACATCTGCAATATTTTTATCATTGATAAAGATATTTAAGATAGAGGAATTTAATCTTTTACCTAAGCAAGTATCGCAGGTACGTTCTACCATATATCCTTCTATCCAATCTCTAATCCAATCGGAGGTCGTTTCTCTATATCTTCTATTTAAATTTGTAATTACTCCTTCATAATAATCATCATGGTCATGATTTCTACCACTCGATGCGTTCATCTTGAAATGAATAATATCTGGAGACCCATAAAGAATGATTTTTTTCTCTTTATCACTTAATTTATCAAATGGCTTATTTCTATCAATCTTATAATGATCACAGGTTTGTAATAATTCAACTCTCGTCAAATTATCCTTCTCCCAGTTTTTATAAACTGTAATTGCATCCTTGTTGATAGATTTATCCTTATCGACAATTAATTCCTCTGAAATAGACAATTTTTTACCAAGTCCATTACAATCCGGACAAGCACCTAAAGGTGAATTAAAGGAGAAGATTCTAGGCTCAAGTGAGGCAAGGCTATAGCCACATTCAGGGCATGCATGCTTCGTAGAATAGAATTCCTCTTGGTCATTACTATAAAGCACACAGTAGCCATCCGATTCCTTAACTGCAAGCTCAACTGCATCAAAGATTCTGCTTCTTACGCCTTCTTTCATGACTAAACGCTCAAGGACAATATAAATATTATGCTTCTTGGTTCTTTCAAGATTTGGAATTTCATCCTCAAGCTCAAGCATTTGTCCATCCACTAGGGCACGAACATAGCCAAGCTTTAAATATTTTTCAAAAATCCCCTTATGCTCACCCTTCTGTCTAAAGATTACAGGTGCAGTAATATAAAGCTTTGTGCCCATTGGATGCTCCATAATCTTATCGACAATTTGATCGATAGATAAGGAGGATATAGGAATATGATGAGCAGGACAATATGGAGTACCTACTCTTGAGAATAATACTCTTAGATAATCATATATTTCTGTAACCGTTCCTACGGTAGATCTTGGGTTATGAGAGGCACTCTTTTGGTCAATGGATATTGCAGGTGATAATCCTTCGATGGAATCGACATCTGGCTTTTCATTAGAGCCAATAAATTGTCTTGCAAAGCTAGATAAGGATTCTACGAATCTTCTTTCGCCCTCCTGGTAAATCGTATCAAAGGCTAAGCTTGATTTACCGCTACCAGATACTCCAGTCATAACTATTAATTTATTCTTAGGGAGCTCAATATCAATATTTTTTAAATTGTTTTCTCTCGCTCCTCTTATAATTAACTTATCGTTCATAATAACCTCAAATATTTTTAATGCCTAGATTAATTAAATCCTTTTCTCTAATATATTCCTTTAAGGATGAATTCTTATTTATAAATTCAATACATTCACTCTTAGAGGGAAAATAATACCTAATAAAGGCAAAGATTTGCCATGGCTTACAATATATAGAGAAAGAATATAGGAATATAAATCTTCTCGCTTTAATTTTATATATATCCTTCTTTCTAGCTAATACGATTCCATTAGAAATCGTATTAGCCTCTTCCTTTATTTCATAATTTGTTTTCTTATACAAATAGTATCCTATACCAAGCAAAATGAAGAAAACCAAAATTAAAGATATTCCTAATACCAATAATTCTTTACCAAAAACATTCATGCTGAATTCTTGTTTTAATGTATGTATAAATAGGATAATTCCATGGATTATAATTAATATTGGTAAAATAATCACTATCATAGATAGCGCAAAGCGAACGGTATAATTCTTCATTTTATTCCTTAATCTTTTCATTGAATTCAGCTTCTTCCATGATATAAATACCTAAGGATTTAGCCTTATCATATTTCGAGCCAGGATTTTCACCTAAAATTAGGACATCTGTCTTTTTACTTACAGATTCACTTAAGGATCCTCCAAAGGATTCAATGAGCTTCTTTGCCTCACTTCTTCCCATGGAAGATAATGTACCTGTTAAAACACATTTTTTACCTGTAAAATAGTTTTCCTTTATTTCACCTAAATCATATTCCATATTTAAGCCTAAGGCTCTTAATTCCTCAATTAATTCTCTATTTGCTTCATTTTGCATCCATTCGATGAAATCCGATGCAATAACAAGTCCAATATCTGGAATATTTACAACCTCTTCATAGGTAGCATTTAGCATTCCATCTATATTTTTAAATCTCTTGCATAAGGATTTTGCAGCCTTAGCACCTACATGGCGTATACCAAGACCAAAGATGAGTTGATCTAAATTATTCTTTTTAGATTCCTCTATCGCAAAAAGTAAATGATCAATACTCTTTTCACCTAAGCCTGGTAATAGAATTAATTCACTATAATTAAATTTTAAATTAAAGATATCCGGAATTCTTTTAATAAATCCTGCTTGATATAGCTGTTCTACAAGCTTATCACCTAAAGAATCAATATTATAGCAAGGCTTTGATGCGAAATGAATAAGCTTATTGATAAGCTTTTCCTCACAATCTGGATTTAAGCAATACCAATCCGCTTCCTTTTCCTTTCTTACTAATTTGCTTCCACAGCATGGGCATTCTTTAATCATTTCAAAAGGAATAGAGAATAAATCTCTTTCCTCAGGAATAGCCTTTACAACCTCAGGAATGACATCTCCTGCCTTACGAATGACGATGGTATCGTTAATATGAATATCCTTTTCCTTAATATAATCCTCATTATGTAAGGTTGCCTTAGCTATCAAAGAGCCCTGTACAAAGACTGGCTTAAAGTTTGCAACAGGAGTAATCACACCCGTTCTACCTACTTGGTAGGTAATATCTAATAATTTCGTGTGAACCTCCTCTGGTGGGAATTTATATGCGATAGCCCACTTAGGGTATTTCACGGTTTCACCGATAATATCATGAAGATCCATTTCATTTACCTTAAGCACAATTCCATCAATATCATATGGTAAATCTGGTCTTTTTTTACCCATTTCTAAAATATATTCAATAACCTCATCCATAGTTTTACAATGGCGATATAAAGGATTAACCTTAAAGCCTAAGCTCTTCATATCCTCAAGTGCTTCTACCTGAGTTTTGACATTTTGATCTAGGTAATAATAAAGGAAGGTATCTAGATTTCTCTTTGCTGCAATTTTGCTATCTAATTGTCTTACAGAGCCTGCAGCTGCATTTCTACAGTTTGCGAATAGCTCCTCTTCGTTTTCTTCTCTTTCTAAATTAAGAGCAATAAAGGATGCCTTTGGCATAAATATTTCACCCCGAACCTCTGTTGTAAGTGGTGTTTTTAATTTTAGTGGTACAGATTTAATTGTTTTTACATTATGCGTAATATCCTCACCCACTGTACCATTACCTCGAGTCGCTCCTAAAACAAATATACCGTTTTGATATTTAGCACTACTAGCAATACCATCAATCTTTAGTTCACAAACATAATGAGGTATGAATCCTTCTTTGGTAATTCGATTATCAAATTCGCGTAATTCTTCAATACTGAAAACATCAGCAAGCGATAGCATTGGTTTATCATATGTTATCTTTTGTAAATTCGAGCTATCGAAGTCTCCAACTCTTTTTGTTGGGGAAGTCTCAAGAACATATTCAGGATATTGTTTCTCCAACAATTCTAGTTCACGATATAGACTATCATATTCGTAATCACTTACAGTAGGGCTATCATTGACATAG
>CAMEKD010000100.1 GCA_945920825.1 uncultured Anaeroplasma sp. | reverse complement strand
TCCGATTGTAAAAGTTTTTTGCCCATAGGAGATAGATTTGAAATAATTCCATTAGTCGGATCTATTTTTGCCTCAAGTTCCTCTATAAGCTGTCCTTGAGCATAACCATTGGCATCAGCTCCTCCATGATATCTAACAACCTTTTTTGCTTCAACAACCTTATAGTTTCTTATTTCATTCTTTTCCAAGCAAAATACGGTATACTCCCCCTCTTTAAAAATATCCTTATATTTTGTTATTAAATCTAAAACCTTCTTACTTATTTTAGTTTTTTCAACATTAAAAAAAGGTGTGTCATTATTATAATTATCCTTATTCTTAGAAACAGAAATTAAATCGGTCTTTGGTAGATAATTTTTATTTGTTCTATACGCTTCAGTATAGCACTTCCTATTATCCTTATCATTTGAAGAATTCGATATTTGTGACATTTGAGGCTTCTTTAATGCAATAAGTTTTCTCTGCGCATTTATTTTTGCCATTTTTATTGTTTTTCCCGTACACGTCACTTTTATATTATCAACAGTTGCTATACATGTTGTACTATCTCCAAATGATTTATATGCATAATTGATTTCATGTTTGTATAATTTTTTTAATTCAATTTCACACATAGCTTTACCCTTTTTATAATTATACCCTAATTCAAATTATTTTTTAATCTTTTTTACCTCCTTTAATGATTTTGTTACATCACTATTATCCTTTTTCTTTGAATCTTCAGTATCTTCCTTACTCTTATCGTTTTTAAATGCTTTTTCAATGTCATTCAATTGCTTAGAATATGAATTAATAGTCTTATCCATATTAAATAGCTTTTGTGAAATTTGAGTATTATCTGTTTTTATTTGCTTTAAGTCATTATTTGTAGTGACATCTAATGCAGTAATTCTATCTGATAAATCAGAAATGTCTTTAGATAAGGATGCAATTTCATCACGATTATGATGAATTTGTTCTTCAATAGAATTAATCTTATCTAATAATGCATTTAATACCTTGTGTACACTTAATAATTCTTTAATTTCTTCACTTGATAAATCATTAAAATTCATTATTTCTTACCTCCAAATAAACGATTATATGTATTTGCTAATAATTCTTTAAGTATTGGTTGATTATTCAAATGCTTTAAAGCCTCCGGATGTGCTTCTAATATTCCACTTTCAAGTAAGGAATCAATGTATTCTCGTTTTTCAACCTTTTTGTCCTGCATAATTCTACAAATGGTAACCATATCCTTTTGATTTGTTGCCAAATAGAATTCCATTGCCTCTTGGTAATTTCCCTCATCGTATGCTTCATCACCATAGCTAATAAGTTCATCCGATTTTCCATTTGCTCTAGATAATCTTCTTTTTAGTTTTTGTATTTGCATTCTATCTTCTTTTGTTTTCGCAGTAGTTCTTGCCATTAATAATGGATATAATGCTCTACTATAATCCTTATTATCAATAAATCTACTTGTTTCCTTAATCCATTCCTTACAGGATGCTTTACCATCTAAATAAAGACTTATTTGAGATGCATCAGAAATTACAGGTAGCTTCATCAATAAATTATCTTTAATTTCATCCGTAATATCATTTTCTATAACAATGAAGGTATCTCTTGCTCTTGTACATCCAACATAATATTTATTAAAGAACATTCTACATACTGTAGATTTTTTTGCGTTCCCATGAATCATATCTAAGAAGTAATTCTTGGCATTCGATATAATGTCGTATAATACAACCTTATTCCATTCCATACCTTTACATTCATATATTGTAAATATTCTATTCTTAGATATCTTTGGATATTTTACAATAATATTCTTCTTCGTTTTTTCATCAGGAACTATAATTGCCGCATTCGATAGAATAGCTTTATTTAATGCCTCACCAATAAGACTACTATCGGTTAGGTAGGATGCCCACCTATCGTCTGAGGTAATTTGTGTGTTGTTATCAACATCGTAGATTTCATCAGAAATCTTAGTTTCCTCCCTAGTTGAGATGACTCTTGCGAAATTCTCCATGTAATTTCCAATCCACTCAAGTCTCATTCCCTGTAGGGATGCCAAATAATTCTTTAAATATTCATTCGTTCTATATAAAATATTAAGCTCATTCGATTCTTTAATCTTTGTGTTTTGGCCTAATATTTCTTTTAATGCTGTTCTAAGTACAGAATCATCAAATACAGTAGGATTCACAATTTGATGTGGATCACCATAGAAGAAAATATTTAAGGATTCTGCCTTAAGCGATGTAATGATTGCACGAAGCTGTAGGCTCGTTAAATCCTGGACCTCATCAACAATAATATTTTGAATTCGATGTAATTTATGTAAAGAGTATGCCTTTAACACCTCTATTGCCCAGTCATTATCATCATATAATTTGTTTTCTTTGGTGTATTCATAATATCTACTACAAACCCTATAAATATCTTCAATCTCATGCTCCTGAAGGAAGGTTTCCTTAGATGTCATTTCAGCCATAAAGACTTCTTTACTTAAGGTATGATTATAGTTTGGATTGTTATTCCAAAGCTTATCTGAGCCCTTAAAAATACCTCTATAGTAAGTATAAATAATTCTTTCTACCGATGGCTTATCCTCAATATGACTAATATCCTTTCTTCTACCAAAGGTATCACCCTTATCTACATAATAATCCTGATACCATCGAATAAAATCCATTTCATTCGTATCCTTATATTCACCTTCAAATTTCGTTACAAATCTAAAGAATTCAGGTAATGTATAGCAATAGGATTTAATACCATAGGAATCTATGCATTCCATTGCTTTATCCTTTAATAATTCTTGGAAGGTAACATATGCAATATAAGAATCATTATATTCTTCTGCATGAGTAACTAATTGCCAATATTGATCAATAGAAATTAAGGTCTTACCAGACCCTGCACAACCATAGACTACAACAGGACCTAGGGTGTAGGATGCAATCTTAAATTGCTGATTTCTAAGCTCTGGGAGTCTTATAGAATCGGAATCCTCATCTAGATTTAAAGTAAATAAATCAAAATCATTTTCAACATATTTCGATGGCTTAATATCATTCATCTTCTCTATATCTTTATCATGATCTGTAACAAACATATAAATATATAAATCATTTCTAGTTTCTTCTCTATCTAAGAAATCCTTACCTTGCCAAAAGCACATACGATATGGTAAATGATTTAAATTATTTATTCTGACCTTGTGATTAATCGATTTAAATGGATCATTCATTCTTAAATTCTTTCTTAAGTAAGTTAATAATTCCTTACCACCTAAGGTCTTCATATTATATACAATTCGATTAATTTCAAGCCTTATATCCTTACTAAAGGATCTATATTCCTTTGCTAAGCTCTTTCTTATAAATACTCTTCTGTATTCCGTTAACTCTAGGGTGGTTTCAGCTTCAAGCCCAACTAAAAAGTCATTAAAGGAATCTATCTTATCCTTAATTAATTCTTTTTCATCAGAGGTTAGCTCTTCTTCATGGTCAAATACATTTTCCTTCGATTGCTGATCTAATTTAGATTCAAAATCCCTAATCGATTGTAGATATAAATCAATTCGATCTTGATTTACTTTTTCAATTCTATCTATATATTTTTCCAATCTATTGATTGCTTGAACAACAGATAAATTTTCCTTTTCAATATCGTTTAATGTATCGTATTCCTCCAGTAGACGATACAAAGCATTACGTGCTTTATAAATCTCAAAAAAAGTTAAATTATTATATTGATTAATTTTAGTAACATAAGCACTAGAGGCTTTGGTTTCTGTTCTTAAGGTATTCATTAAGAATTTCAATATATTCTCTTTATCGTTTAGTCTAAAAGATTCATAATCCTCTATATTACTTAAATTCTTTAATATTTCAACACCATCATCATAAATGACAATAATGTTCATATCTAATCCTTTAACATGACCATATAAATTATCCTCTTCAAAGAAAACTTTAGTTTTCGTTTCAATTTCATTTACTAAATTACTAATTTCAATTTGGCGCTTTTTCGCTTCTATTTCTTTTTTTAATGCTTCTTCCTTTTCTTTTGCATTAGCAATTTCTTGATTAATTTCATCTTCTGCAAATATAAATGCATATTCCATAAAATATTCAATTAATGGATGAGAATTAATATCAAGCTTAGTTAAAGACCTTTCCACATTAAATGTATTCTTAGTAAGCATCAGTCGTGTTTTAACACTACCTTGTGAATAATTATATTGATGTAATGTAGGTATATCGCAAGATACATCTAAGACAACCTCTTCAATTTTCGTTTTATCCGATAAAGTTAATCCACCATTTGGAAGCCTTGATGCCAAATGAGCTTTATATATTTCTTGTTGTTCTTCTTTAATAGATTCAAAAGGAATTCTTAAATATTCCTTTGTACCATTTACCTTGCAGAAATGCTCAAAATAAGTAAATGGATAGGTGAAGTCTGCAAAATAAGAATATAAAACCTCATCCATTACTTCAAATTCAAAGCGGAATGCACCTTGTGCATCCTTTAAATCTGTAATATATCTATTAAACCAAAATTGATTCAATGCATCATTACGAACAACTACAATATAGAAGGTTTCATCTTCTATACTGCCTGTTGTAATGAATCCACAGATATTACCATTTCGAATATCCATAAAGACCTTTTGAACAGTCATCCATTGATCTTTATTCTCATTGAATTCTTTTTCGTTTTCATATCCCAAATTAGAAGTAATTATGTTTAATTGTTTATTATTAATTCTAATAAAAAACTTATTTAAAATAAATTCGTTTAAAGAATTAGAAAAAGTATCATTTGATAATGTTATTTCATAAATCTTATTTTCCATAGTATACTTACCTCCCATAATTTAATAATTCTTTATTGGTTTAATTATAACATTTTTTTGAAATACCATAAAGGATGTATAGTGTCACTTGTGAACATTATTTCGGTTGCATAATTTTTAAAAAAATAAGTATTTTCTTATAAAAATATCATAAATTTGGTTTCTGTTTTTGAAACAAAAATGAAATCATTTTTCTATTTTTTAAAATGTTAAATCCCTCGTGGTATAAATTCCATGAAAAGAGTTCCTATCATATGATTTATAAAAATCCACAGATTTTTTTAATCTCTGTGGATCTCTAATTATAATGGTTCTTTAAAATATAAGGTTGGTGTAATTGAAAAGAAAAACCTCCATGTTTATAATGTTATTGGCAGATAACTTTAAAAACTAAGGAGGTTTTTCCTATTGTATTATAATCCCTATTCTCTGGAATTAAAAGATGAAAGGCTTGAACTTGTTAGTGAAGAACTTAGGGGTAATACTAAATATTTGCTATACAAGCTTCATGCCAAACAGATTAACACTTGTCCTAAGTGTAACTCTAATAACACTATGTATATTTCGGATAATCCCTGCCAGGTATCTCGGCAATTGTAGGCCACACCAA
>CAMEKD010000099.1 GCA_945920825.1 uncultured Anaeroplasma sp. | reverse complement strand
ATGATATCATGATATATATTTGCTGGCGATTAAATTATAGATAGAAATATAGGAAATATACTTAAAGATTGGTATATATCCTATGATAACCATCTAGAAGATATTTTTTTCGAAAGGTTTGATAAAAATGATTGTAAAGTTGCAATATTTATAGGTGAAGAATATTTTTTAAGAATCAAATCTAACCTTACTTTGACAACAATTGTTGAAAGAAGCACGGATGAAATAGCTGTTATAGTTATTACTAGTGGTGGTAGTAGTGGAATGAGCTCTACCTGGGTTGCAGAAAAAAGTGCTGCAAAGCCTATTTTAGATTGCTAGAGAAATACGGCTTTCATATTTTAAATATTCATAAAATGCCCCAACAATTAAATGCTAGGGCATTTTTTTAATTTACCTTCTTTACTGGTACATCCATATAGATTTTTTCAATTGCGAAATGCTCACGCTCTTCTTTTGTGAAAATAGAAACAATGACATCATGACAATCGATTAAAACCCATGGAGATTCTCTGCCTTCAATACTTCTTACATCGAAATTGTTTTTAGCACATTCATCCTCAATGTAAGAAATTACGGATGTGGCTTGACGTGCTGAATCTACAGAAGCTAATACCATCTTATCATAAAATGGGCTTCTTTCCTTAGTATCATATACTAAGATATCCTTTGCGTTAACCTTTTCAAGGCAATCAATTATTACTTCTTCTAAGCTCATCTTCTAAAACCTTTCTTTTATATTCTTCTTTAACCTTAATTTGCAGAGGATGAGCCTTATGGCCTAGAGATTCCTCAAATTCTATTGTTCTTTTTAAGGATTCATATATCGCTAAATTAAGATTATTATCATCAACTAATATTTTTCTAACCTCTATACAGGATGGATAGACTCTATTCATTTCTGTATAATCTGCAATCATTATGATTGCTTCTAGCATACTCATATTTGGTCTACCAAAGACATGATATTTAATAGCATTATAAATATCTATATCAAAGTCCATAAGCCTTTTATATGCTTCTGCAGATAAATAAGCATGATATAGGAATGGATATTCCTCGCATTCCATAATCTCCTCCTCTGTAAGTATACCTAAAGCATCCTTTGGATCATCGTATTTAGAATAATCATGCATATAGGCAGCTACTTTAGCCTTTTCAACATCAACATTATATCTTTTCGCTAAAAACTCTGCCATTAAAGCAACACCAAAGATATGCTCTAATCTCTTTTTATGACCATCCTTATATTTTTCTTCTACTAAGGCTTTAGCCTTATCCGATAATTGCATTTGTAAAATAAACCTCCGTAGATTCTAATACCTTAACCTCAATATCGCATTCTCCAATAACCGATACAAAGCCAAAGCCAGAGAACCATACATCTCTTTTTCTTTTGCCATCTAAATGAACAAATAAGGTCTTATATTTCATTTTAGATGCCTCAGCCTCTAAAGGTGGATTTAAAAGCTTACCTAATTGTGTTTTGAATAATTCCTCTACTCTTTCTGTTTTACATCTATGAATATATAAATCATTTGATGCATATACAATTGCAGAAATCTTTTCATGAGAGGTAAAGCTTAGGGCTGCAAGCCCTGCAAGCATAATCGAATTACCATTCGTAATTTGATAGGTTAGAGGCTTCATTTCATTATTTGGAATAATCTTCTTATAGGATTCCGGTAATAATACATTTAAAACATCCGATGGATTAATTAATCCTGGTGTATCGATAAATGCCTTATTATCACTAAAGAATGGAATTCTTATTTCATTTAAGGTAGTACCTGGAATTACAGATGTAGATACAACATCATCTGTAATAGAGGTATTCTTCTTTAATAATGCATTAATTAAGGAGGATTTACCTACATTGGCACATCCAACAAAATAAACATCTCTTTCCTTTCTTGCAAGATCAATGGTTCTTGTTAAATCCTCAATGAAGTATCCCTTCTTAGAGGATACAATATGAATAGCATCAACCTTAAAGAAGATTTTTTCACATTCGTGGCTTAGCCAGGATACTATATTTTCTACATTCGTTGAATGCGGAAATACATCATATTTATTCGCAACTAAAATGACATTTTTATTTCTTAATTTATCAATCATTTTTTTATTGAAGGTTGCCTTAAAGGCAAAAATATCCACAACAAAAACAATTAATCCATTCTTTTTTATAACATCATCGATGACATGCTCATATTCCTTGTTTGATGCAACAATTTTAGGCAATTCATTATAATGCATCATGCGGAAGCATCTTTTACAATATCTACTTTCCTTTGAAAGTGTTGGAATAAATCCCTTTTCCTCTGGATTTTGATCCTGAAGTATTGCACCACAGCCCTTACATTTTTTTTCAATCATCTTTTTCACCTGCGAATTCCTTTAAATATAAATCATATTCTTCTTTTCTTTTTTTCTTTATTCTTCTTAAGAAGAAGGATTCAATTCCTCTATTTATTCTTGTAGATAATATATCTGTTCTTTTATCTATAGGCTCAATTAAGCAAACCTGAATCTTACATCTTTTACCACCTAAGACATCCGTCATTAATTGGTCTCCCAAAAGTAAGATTTCATCTCTTTTATATTCCCCTTTTGCAACCTTTTTTATAGCCTTTAAAATTCCTCTTTTTAAAGGCTTAGTTGAAAATTTAACATAAGGTATTTGATAAAGCTCTGCAAAATGATCGACTCTCTTTTTTCTTGAATTCGATACTAATATAAATTCAAATCCTAAATCTAAAATCTTCTTTTTAAATTCAAAGAGCTCTTCACTTGGATCTGTTTTTCCATAGGAGATTAAAGTATTATCCAAATCCGTTAGGATAAGTCTTATTCCTTTTTTATATAATTCTTCTAAAGGAATATCATATATAGATTTATAATAATAATCTGGAATAAGCTTTTTAATCATAAAGAATACCTCGATTGTATTATACCTTATTTTTTTTAAAAGAAAAGAATTATAATTATAATATCTTATATTATAAAACAGAAAAAACAGACCGAAGTCTGTTTTCATCTTCTTTTACTTCTTTCCTAAGAAATCTGCAGCAGCAGGTAAAATAGCGACTACTCCACCAACAATAGATAGAATACCACCAATAACCCAACCAGCGCCAATTGCAGCATTGCTTGGAACATCAACATTATTTGCAGCATAGAATGTAGGTACAACGATGAACATGAATACACCTGCAACTACGAATAATAATACTGCAACTAAGTTTAATAGGCCTGCAAACTTCTCTAGTGCATGAACCTTTAATAAAGGTAGAATGATACCTAATAATACGATAACTAAACCTACAAGAATGAAAATCCAAGCAAGTAAAGCTAGTACAGAAGGATTCGTCTTAACATCACCTAAAATTGTACTAGTGGTTTCTCCAAAGATAGCTGTTGTACCCTTTGTTACAGCCTGGAAGTTACCACTACCTACAACAATTGCATTTGTAGCCATCATTAAGATGAATGCTACTACTACCAATACTAAAGAAATGAATCCAGAGTATTTTAATAATTTTTTCATTTGTAAACTCCTTTCTTAAAATTATTATAATTCAAATTGTATTCTTAATCAATTTAAAGATAAAATTCATAAAATAGAAATACAAAATATATTAATTTGTTTCAATAATGTTTAAATCTTCAATCAAATCAAATGCTTTAGAATCAAATGGACTATAAAGCTCTGCATTCTCAAGCACTCTTAAAAATTCAGTTAATTTTAAATCATTTTCAAGTGTATAGGTCTTTTTATATTTTTGTCTTGCTAAAGCAAGATCATTTCTTGCATAGGAATAAATTTCTAAGGATGGAATCTTACTCATTGCATAACTAATATAATAACATGGATTATCTAATACAACTCTTTTCCAATAAGCTGTAGCGGTTGTCTTATTATCACCATAAATGGCATCCATGATAGTATCATATCCACCTAAGGCATCTCCAGCTTCTTGATAATAAATATCAAAATCATCTACAGAAAGTGTATCACTAGAATGATATACCCTATATTCAAAATCATTGACCATAGTAGCTAAAATGATTACTCTACATGCATCTAAAACCTCATCAATATGTAATACATCAACTACATTTGGTGTAAAGGAATTATCATTTTTAGAAAGCCATGCAAGGAATAATAATTCATTGGCTTGAGAATGGGTTTCTGCTAAATCGTAGCTCATTGCGCCTGGACCATTTACCATAAAATTATTATAGTGACCAAATTCATGGATGAAGGTTAGTGTATTTTGATAGCTTGGACCAAAATAGATAATAGGCTGATCTAGGGAGTCCATGAATAAATAGGTTGTAAATGCACCATCGATATTCGCATTTACTCCACCTAGCCTTATATAGCCATCCTTGAGTATAAAATCTAAAGAATTCTTATAGGAATCACCAATAAATGTACCATAATCCTTAATATCCTCTATCATCGTATTATAATTTGCTTGATGGAAGGAATTCAATCTATTCTTTTCCTCATCAGTTAAGGCATTTACCTTATCCTCTCTCAAATTGTTTAAATTTTGCATTAAAGGTAATACTGTATCCTTCACATATCCATTGAAGGTAGATACCTCAGATGGAGTATATTCTCTTTCATAGATATCCTTATATGCATAATCTATATAAGAATCATACCCTAATAGCTTTGCTTCCTCTTTATAATTTTTAACTAAGGCTAAATAGATATCTGCCGTATGATCTTGAATCTCCTCATCCGTCAAATCCCTATAACCCTTAAGTAATTCCTCTTGCTTCTTTTCAAGCTCATAATAGGCATCCGGTTTTTTTGAATGGATAAGCTTTTGTATTTCTTCTTCCGTATAGCCTTGGAAGAATTGGTCCTTATAAGCAGAATCGTACATATCCTGATATAAGCTTTCCTGCCATTTCGATGCCTCGGCTACAATATCATAAAAATACATATATCTATCATATGCAGAATCATCTCCTTGAGCATAATTGATATGCTCAATCGTTCTATAGGTTGCACAAGCATAAATGGATCTTTGAACGGATAGCCAAGACCCTACAAGCTCAAAATCATTTTTTCCCTTTAAAGCTTTTTCAAAGCGATCCATATTCTTTAATAGGGCATCATAATTTTCCTCATCCCATGTATAGCTTAAATCCTTCTTTACTCTCGTGCCATTACCATCTAGGATTAAGCATGAGGATAAGGACAATACGCTTAAGCCTACTAAGGCTAAAGAAAGTATTCTTTTTGATAATTTCATAAATATCACTCCATTCGACGAAATAATTTTACCACAAATTATAGCATTTTCCTAATATTCCTTTTTAGGAATTTCTTTTCACCCATATTTTTCACAAATATTTTTAAATCTTTATCATTTCTATGAGCATGACCTCATTAAATTTCTTCGTTTTTTTATTCTTAAACCAAAAAATGATCTTCCCTCTACATATCGATTGAATTAAAATTGGAATTAAATTCTTTATATCATATTTTTCTATATTTTTCCATTTCTTAAAAAACAAATTATTTTCTTCTTTTACTGATATCTGTATTTAAGATATGTCCAATGAGTAAGCTAGATTTAGGATCATACACATCTATTTTTTTTAATTTCAGACTCATTAAAATTTG
>CAMEKD010000098.1 GCA_945920825.1 uncultured Anaeroplasma sp. | reverse complement strand
TGCCTTAGGCCATAGCTATCAAGAAGAAGTTATAGCTCCTACATGTGAAAATCAAGGCTACACAACACATACATGTAGTATTTGTGGTGATTCCTATATCGATACAATCATGGATGCCTTAGGTCATAGCTATCAAGAAGAGGTTATTCTACCTACATGTGAGATGGAGGGCTATACAACACATACATGTAGTACTTGTGGTGAATCCTATATCGATACGATCATGAATGCCTTAGGACACAAATATTCCATTTCTTATCTATGGAATAGTGATGATACTTTCGTTACTGCAACTGCAATTTGTGATGTATGTCATCATGAAATTAAAGAAGAAGCATTCGCATCTACTATAGGAATTAAGGATGCAAGCTGCCTAGAGGATGGTGCCCTAAAACATATTGCAACATTTGATAATCGCTTATTCCAATCTATAGAGAAGGAAGTTATTCTTCCATCCTTAGGTCATGAACTTCATCATCAGGATGGTAAAGATGCAAGCTGCACGGATATTGGCTATATGCCATATGATACATGTAACAGGTGTGATTATACAACATATCAAGAGATTCCTGCCTTAGGTCATAAGGAAGAAAGTTTTGTTATTGAAAATGAAATAGAGGCAACATGTAGTAAGAATGGTTCTTATGATAAGGTTTCTTACTGTTTGGTTTGTGGGGAAGAATTATCTAGAATAACAATTATTCTTCCTGCAAAGGGTCATTCCTATTCCTCTATCGTTACATCTCCTACATGTGAGAATCAAGGTTATACAACACATACATGTAGTATTTGTAGTGAATCCTATATCGATAATTATACAAATGCCTTAGGTCATACCTATGGAGATACAGAATATATTTGGAATAGTGATAATAGTTTAGCAACAGCATCTAAGACTTGCTTAAGATGCGCCCATACTTTATCAGAAACTACATCAACTACTTTTGTTATAACAAAGAATCCAACCTGTACAGAAGAAGGTATTTTAGTTATAACTGCAGAATTCATTGGCTTTGATAACGCTGAAAAGATTTTATCTATTCCTTTAATTTCTCATAAAGAAGGAAATAAGGTAAAGGAAAATGAAATTCTATCTACATGCGAAAAAGAAGGTTCTTATGATCTCGTTACATACTGTAGTGAATGCGGCATAGAATTATCAAAAGAGGAAATTGTTGTTGCTGCAAAGGGTCATACCTATGATTATTCTTGTGGTACTTGGTCTTGGATGGGTGATTATAGTAGCGCAGATTATATATCTTTATGTATAAATGACAATAAGCATAAGGATGTATTACATGCAACGATTTCATCTACTATTGTTAAGGAAGCAACAGATTTAGAAACTGGTTTAATCAGATATACTGCAGAGGTTATAGCGCTAGGAATTACTTATACAAGCATTAAAGAAGAGGTTATTCCTACAACAAGTCATGAAATCCATGTAGTATATGAGGTTGAGCCAACCTGTATAACTTCAGGTAATATTACATATTATTATTGTGAAAATTGTAATACATATTATAAAGACGCAAATCTTGAAATTGAGGTAGCTATAGAGGATACGATTTTACCTGCCTTAGGTCATGATTATGTTTCTCATAGTCCACTTCAACCAAGTTGTACTCTAGCTGGTCATGATGCCTATAAGACTTGTACAAGATGTGATTATACAACAATTCATGAAATACCTGCATTAGGTCATCATTTTGAAGAGATTGTTATAAATCCTACATGTATAGATGCAGGCTATACACTTCATAGCTGTACAAATTGTAATGAATCCTATAAAGATACCTATGTTAGTGCTTTAGGTCATGAGTATCAAATTTCTTATGAATGGAAGAATGATGATTCAAAATGTATTGCCAAGGCAGTATGTAAGCATAATGGATTACATATCATTCTTGAAGAAGTAAATACAAAATCAAGTATAGTTACCATTAGAGATTGTGAAAATGATGGTTTAGTTCAATATACAGCAACCTTCTTAAATCCAATCTTTGATGCACAAATCAAGCTTCAAACATTAAAGGCACAAGGCCATAGCCAAGGCGAAATGGTGATGGAAAATATAGTTATGCCAAGCTGCACAAATTCTGGTTCCCACGATGAGGTATATTACTGTAGTACCTGCGGTAGTGAATTAAGAAGAATCTGTGTAGTAGATGATGCATTAGGTCATAGCCTAATTCATCAGGATGGTAAGACTCCAAGTTGTCTTGAGTCTGGTTATAAGCCATATGATACATGTAGTGTTTGTGGATATACAACCTATCTAGAAATCAAACCTTTAGGTCATACGAAGGGTGAGGTTCAAATTGAGGTTATCGAAGAGGCAACCTGTCTTTCATCTGGAGCTCACTATGAAAAGACATATTGCTTGGTTTGTGGTATTGAATTATCTAGTGTAATAGTAATGGATAAGGCCTTAGGACACCATTATTTAGAACAAATAGTATTACCTACTTGTACAACACAAGGATATACAACGCATAGTTGTATGTATTGTGGTAGAAGCTATCAGGATACCTATGTTAATGCCTTAGGCCATGATTATTCCAATATTGAATATGTATGGAGTATGGATAATACCTCTTGTGATGCATATGCATATTGTGTTCATGATCATAATCATATGATCCATGAAAAATCCTATGCATCCTATGAATTAATCTCTAATCCTACATGCGATATGGATGGCTTAAAAATTTATAGTGCTATATTTACAAATATATTATTTAAAGATCAAACAAAGAATGTTTATACAAATGCCTTAGGCCATAGCTATAGCGATGTATCCTATACATGGAATGAATATAATTCTATTGTTAAGGCAGAGCGTGAATGTATGATTTGCAATCATATAGAAGAAGAAAATGCACATACCACACATGAGGTTATTGATGCAAGCTGTATCGAGGATGGATGGATTATTTATTCTGTAGAATTTAAGAATAACGCATTTGAAAATCAAGAAAAGGAAATCCTTCTACCTAAAATAGGTCATTCCTATGGTGATGTATTCTATACTTGGAATAGTGATTATTCAAAATGTATTGCAACAAGAATTTGTGCTCATGATGCATCGCATAAGGAAATGGAAGAGGCCGTATCTTCGAATGTGGTTTTAGCATCAACTTGTCTACTAGATGGTTTAATTACTTATACAGCAAGATTTGAAAACCGTGAATTTGAGGCTCAGGTGAAAAAAGTAGTTATTCCTGCCTTAGGTCATGCTTATCACTTCCATGAAACAATTGATCCATTATGCTTAGTTGATGGAATAGATAATCATTATTCTTGTGATAGATGTAATGAAATCTTCGATTTAAATCATAATGTAGTAAGTATGGATTCCTTAGTGCTTCCAATGCTTGGTCACGATTATGATATTCCTACATACATTTGGTCAAGTGATTATTTAAGATGCATTGCAACAAGAATTTGCAAGCATGATCATAATCATATAGAAGAGGAAGTAGCTATATCTACAAATAATAGAATAGATGCAACATGTCTTGTTGATGGAGTTATCCATTATATGGTAGAATTTAAAAATTCCGCATTCAGTCAACAAGAGTCGGATATCATACTTCCAAAGCTTGGTCATGCGTATTCTAATCCAACATATGAATGGAGTAGTGATTATACATCCATTACAGCAACAAGAATTTGTATGCATGATCAAAATCATATAGAAAAGGAAACCGTTACTACAACATCTAAGGTTGTACTGAACCCAACATGTCTAGCAGAAGGCTTAATGAATTATAAGGCATATTTTACAAATACTGCCTTTGGTAATACATCTATTGATGTTCCATTACATCCATTAGGTCATAAGTATAGTGCTTGGGAAGTAGTAACTCTACCAAGTGTTGATTCTTACGGTATGATTAGAAGAATTTGTAAGAATGATTCGAATCATATAGAAACAAAAGATATTCCAATGCTAAATGATATCGATTATACCTACACAGTAGTTGATGCGGCTACAGGAGCTAAGGATGGCTTAGGTCGTTATACTGCTACATTCGAAGATGTATTCGTTATGGTTCAGGTAACCTTAAGCGCCTTAGGATTTGATTATTCCTTCTATAAGGGTAATACGATTCTATCTAAGCATCATGGATATTTGGGAGATTCCTTAATTGTACCGGATGACTTACCAAGCTATGTGGTGAATGGATATGTCTATAGCTTTACTGGTTGGGATAAGGAAATACCTACAGAATTAGATAGAGATATCAATTTCTTCGCGACATTCGTTATTTCTGCTGTAATTTATAATGACATCATAATTGAGATTCCAAAATCCTTACCAATCGACACAAGCTATAGAGTTGTTGTCGATAAGGAATTAAGTGAAAAAGCTTTTGAGGATAAGCTAAATGAATTGGCAAAGAATAGTGATTATGAGGATTTTGATATCACAGCATTATTCCGTGTTGATTTTGAAAAGGATGGTAACCCAGTTGATCTTAAGGGTAATGTGATAACCATCAAGATTAAAGAAGACGCCATTAAAGATTTTGATAGTGATACAACATTATTCTATTTTGGTAAAGATGGCGAAGTAAAAGAAATGAATTATTATCTAGAGGATGGCTATGTTATCTTTGAAATGGATAATGTAGGTACCGTTGGATTTGGAAACGATGGATACAATTGGTTATGGACCGTATTCATTATTCAGTCTATTTCCATTGTAGTGCTTGCTGGTGCAATCGTTTATAGAAAGAAGTTTAGGGGCTAGGAGGGTAAGTTTATGAATTTAATAATATTATCTAAAATCCCAAGCTTTGTTCTTGCGCTAATTATTATCGAGGTAATCATCATGGTTGGCCTTGGTGGCTTCTTAATCTTTGATATAGTTAAGGGGAAGCTAAAGGAAAGAAAAAAGAAGCGTGAAGAGGAAGAAGCATTTAAAAGGGAAGCTAGGGAAAAATCTATTTCCCTAGATAGCCAAGAGGATACATATTTAGATACAGGTATGTCTGAGCTTGAATATTTAAGAAAGATGACTCTTGAGCAAAGAGAATATATCGATGCTTTAGAAAAAAGAATCCGTCTTACAGAAGAAATAGAAAATCAGAATGTACATCAAAAAATCGAATATGTAGATGAAGAGGAAGCTATAAACGAAGACGAAGGCTTTAATGAATTTTGGGACTCTATTCCTGTTAAGGAAGATGTTACCATAGAATCAGAAGAGGAAACTTTTGAAGAATCTATAGAAGAGATAGATGAGGAACTAGTAGAGGAAACTTTTGAAGAATCTATGGATGAGATAGCTGAGGAATCAGAAGAGGAAACTTTTGAAGAAGCTATAGAAGAGATAGCTGAAGAATCAGAAGAGGAAACTTTTGAAGAATCTTTAGAAGAGATAGCTGAGGAATCTGAAGAGGAAACTTTTGAAGAATCTTTAGAAGAGATAACTGAGGAATCAGAAGAGGAAACTTTTGAAGAATCTTTAGAAGAGACAGTTGAGGAATCAGAAGAGGAATCTTTAGAAGAAGCTTTAGAAGAGACATCTGAGGAATCAGAAGAGGAAACTGTTGAAGAAGCTTTTGATGAAGCTGAAGATTTAAATTCCAATCAGGTTCAAATGGAAAGAGATTCAAATGAGACTTTGGTCTTTACTGCATCTA
>CAMEKD010000097.1 GCA_945920825.1 uncultured Anaeroplasma sp. | reverse complement strand
ATCGAAAATGAGACTTTTGATTTATATCAAAAATCGGCTTTTACAGGCAAAAATGAGCTTGGTAAAACAAATCATCTTATTGCTATTTATTGGCTTCTTACGGGTGAAATTATTGAGCCTGATGCATGTTTTAATAACAAGCAGCCTAAAGGAGCTGACATTTTACCTAAAGGTACAAGCAAATTGGTTGCTTCGGTTGAAGGCAATTTAAATGGATTTATTATCAAGAGAACATTCCAAGAGAAATGGACAAGAACACGAGGAACACTCGATGAGATTTTTCAAGGATATGAATCAAACTTTTATGTCGATGGTGCTAAAATACCAGCTACTAAAGTAAATGATAAGGTCCTAGAAATTTGTAATTGTAATTATAGTCTTGATACAAAGTTAAATAAGGTTTCAATTCTTACTGATCCTTATTATTTGCTCGCTAAAATCGATTATAAAGACTTAAGAAAGACAATCTTTGATTTGGTTGGCGATGTATCTATTGATGAAGTATTATCGACTGGAGATTATAGCTTAGCACTTGAATCAATTAAAAAAGGTGATATCGAAAATAAGAGAACATCACTTAAGCGAATCATTAAAGAATATGAACCAAAAATTGAAAGCAAGCGTGGCGAAATATTAGCCCTTAATGGTGTTTTAGATACCGATAGAATAAAAGTATTAGAAGGCAATAAAAATAAGCTTATCGAGGCTAAAATTGGATTAAAACAAAATCCTAAGATTGATGAGATTAAGGATAAAATTGATAAAATGAATGAAATCAAATATAGTCTAACATCTCAATTAAACAATGAAGAATTAGAAGCTAAAAAGGCATGCATTAATCCAAAAGTTGCGGAGATTAAAAAAGCTATTGTTGATAAGAAATCCGAATTGAATGAAGTTGCAATCAAGGGCCAAACAATAAAAAATAAGATTGCCATGATTGTTCAACAAATTAATGATACTAAAGTCTTTAACAAAGATTATAGCAATTCTAGAATTGAAAAAATGGAAGAATTAGCTAAGATTAGCGAGAAACATTTTAAAGAATTAAGATGCCCGAATTGCAATGAATTAATTAATAAAGAAGATTTGGCAGCTTTCGAACAAAAAAAGAACAATGAAATTAATGATTGTAAAGAAATGATTGATTTCTATGAGAAAAAAATTGAAAAAGGATTAGAAGATGTAACTAATCTAAATAATCAATTATCAGCTCTTGAAAGTGAAAAGAAGGACTTAGCAAACACCTATAGAGGATTAGACAGTCAAATTATATCCTTGTATACCGATTTAGAAAATGAAATAAATAAGAAAGTTGGAATTGTTTACTCTGATAATTATTATAAACTCAAAACTGATTTAAGAATTTGCGAAGAGGATATTGCATTAGCAAAGCAAGAGTTAGAGTTAATTAAAATTCAGGATGAAGAATTAAAAAATAATAAGGTCGATGAAATTGATTCGAAAATTCAAGAAATCGATAACGAGCTTAAGGATTTATATGCAATTGAAAGAAACCTTAAAGCAAAAGCAATCAAAGAAGAAGAATTAAATCAGATGCTTAAATGCCAAGCTCTTGATGAAGCTACTCTATATCAATTAGATCAATTTATCAAAAATAAAATTAGAATGGTAAATGAGAAAGTATCACTATTCTTCGATGTTAATTTTGTAATGCTAGAAAATCAAATAAATGGTGGTTTGCAAGAAGTTTGCTACCCAACTTATAAAGGCGTTAAATATGAAAATATTAACACTGCGGAAAAAATCAAGATTGGAGTAAAGATTATCAATGCTATCAGGAATAATTTACACTTAGGCGATTTACCAATTTTATTCGATGGTGGCGAAAGTCTAGACAATGATAATATTAATAGTTTATCAATTAATCAAATTATCACAACAATTGTAAATAATGAAGATACAGTTGATTTAAAAAACATTTAGGAGGAACAGAAAATGGATAAAAATGAAGTAGTTAATAATTTATTTGAAATTGAAACAAGAAGTGGAGAAAAAATCAATCTTACATTTAATGTAGTTAAGACACTATTCGCAGGCGGTGAAAATATCACGGAGCTAGAATTTAGGAATTTCTTTCAAATTTGCAAAGTCTACAAGGCGAATCCATACATTAGAGAAGCATATATTGTAAAATATGGCAATCAACCTGCAACAATTGTCTTAGACTATAAAGTATTGCAACAACGAGCAGAAAGCAATCCAAATTTTAAAGGGATGAAGACAGGACTTGTATTAATGAATAAAGATGGACAAGTTATTGAACGTGATGGATGCTACAAGCTCCCTAACGAAACTTTAATTGCTGGATGGTGCGAAGTTTACAGGAAAGATAGAGATAACACCAATAGAGTGTATGCAATGTTTGATGAGTTTAAGCAAATTAAAAAAGATGGTGGATTAAACTCAAATTGGAGTGGTAAGCCAGTATTTATGATTACTAAAGTTGCTAAGACTCACGCTTTAAGAGAGGCATTTCCCAACATGTTTGATTGCAACATTTATTCAACTGATGAAATTAATGTTGAAGAAAGAGAAACAATTAATGCCGATTTTGAGATAAAAAATACTAATGAAATCAAGAATGTTGTTGAAAATAAAGCTGCTTCCAAAGAATTAATCATTGATGGGCTAGATGATGATTCGATTTTTGAAACTAAATAATGAAAATTAAAGTATTAGCAAGCTCTAGTTCTGGCAATTGTTATTTGATGCAGTCAGGAGGAGTTAATTTCCTCCTTGATTGCGGAATTAAAAAAAATGAATTGATTGCTAAATTAGCCCAAGAAAAATTGACAATTGCTGATATAGATTTTTGCTTAATATCACACGAGCACAACGATCATTCCGCTCTTGCTGATTATCTTTCTAATTTTATGAATGTATATTCGTGTTATAACAGTGAATACGTTAAAAAAATTGATTCTAACAAACTTTTGAAACTAGGTAGTATAAGAATTATACCCTTTAATGTAAAGCACGGTAAAACGGAAAATTATGGCTATATAATCAACGATGGAATAGACAACTTATTATTTGCGACCGATTGCAATCTTATTGAATATAATTTTTCGATTCCATTTACCAAAATAATGATTGAGTGTAATTATATCGATAGCTTAATTGATATGAGCAAAGAAAAAGAGATAAGGCAAGTCAACACTCATATGAGTTTGGAAAACTTAAAAATTCATTTGTCAAGAATGAATCTTGATTTTTGTAAAGAAATATATTTGCTCCATTTAAGTGATGAGTGCAGCGATGAAAGAATAATGCAAGCACAGGTCCAATCATTAACCCATTGCAAAACATATATTGCACTAAAAAAGGGAGGGGTTAAATGATGGCACAAGTCAAATGGATTAAGATTTGCACCGATATATTTGATGATGAAAAAATATTGTTGATTGAAAGCATGCCTGATGCTGATAGTATTATTGTTATTTGGTTTAAGTTGTTATGCCTATCTGGTAAGCAAAATAATAAAGGTGTATTCATGCTAAATGATAAAATAGCCTACACCGAAGAAATGCTTGCTGCTATATTTAGAAGACCATTAAACACCGTTAGATTGGCTTTAAAAACATTTGAAAGCTATGGCATGATAGAGATTATTGATAACGTTATTACAATACCTAATTGGGAAAAGCATCAAAATTTAGATTCATTAGAAAAGAAAAGAGAATATGACAAGCAATATCAATCAAACAAAAGAATGCAACAAAAACTGCTAATTGAAGAAAAAAATCGTATGAACATCGTACGAGCGTCGTACGACGGTCAAACGACAGTCGTACCCCTAGAAAAAGAATTAGAAGAAGATATAGATATAGAAGAAAAAGAAAATCCAAAAGAAAAAGAAAATACTCGCACTCCTAGTGCTTCGTGTAGTGCATTCTTTGATTCGTTCTGGAAATCTTATCCTAAGAAAAAAGGAAAAGACAAATGTATGAGGTGGTTTAGCTCACATAAAGTAACATCAGAATTATTAGAACAAATGCTCCAGGCTATAGAGGAACAAAAAAAATCTAAAGATTGGCAAAAAGATAACGGTCAATTCATACCTTACCCATATACATGGTTGAATCAAGGAAGATGGAAAGATGAAGTTGAAGAAGACATCAAAGTAAATAATCAAGAAGATTGGCTTGATGACTGGTATAAAAAAGTTGGAGAAATCAAATATAGTTAATTTTAAAAAAAGAAAGGAAAATAAAAAAATGTATAATTTCGAAAAAATAAAAGAAAATCAGATCAACTGTTTAGAGATTAAAGATAAAAAATTAACAATTAAAACCTATGATAAATTTGTAGAATGTGTTTTAAAGGTAAAAATTGACGGTCTAAGCGTTTTTTCAAGTGATTGTGTAATCTTCTTAGGGCCTAAGCAAACAAAAGACTTAAAAGAGCTTTTTAAAGCCGAAGGAACTTTAGAAATAACAGATAAGCAATTGATTGCTAAGACCTCGCTAGGGACTTATAGAACACAATATGTAAAAGAAGAATTGAACCCAGACATTATCGAAGATGGTAAAGAATTAAATGTTGACATTAGCAAGTTAAAAAATGCAGTTAAATTCTGCGACAAACAAGGCAAGCGACCTATTTTAACAGGAGTACATATTGAAGCAAATAAAATTCTTGCAACTGATGGATTTAAACTTTATCACAGCTATAGTGATGACAAAGAAGCTAATCTTACAATTCCATCTCAATTTTTGGAATTGGTTGAAAATGATATGGCTTTAGAATATACAGCAACAAGCGTTATTGCAAAAAATGAAATAATTACAATCGTGGGGAAACTCTTAGAAGGCAATTACCCAAATGTTGATAAGTTAATCGGAGATTCTATAGTTCCAAATGATACCATCAATATTGAATCATTAAAAGAATTTTCAAACTTCGCAAAAAATATCGGCTCAGAAGTGCTAACAATCAAAGAAGATAAGATTATAGCAAGAACTAAAGAAAACAGTTTAGAGAAGGAATATAAAAGCAATTACAGCATTTCTTTTGTTATTAATAATCTTTCATCAATATTAGCACTTATTGATCGCAAAGAATGTGATGTAAATTACACTTCTGAGGAAAAACCAATAACTTTTTTCAACTATAGCGAAAGCTATATCTTAATTCCGTGCAGGGTTGGTGAGTAGAATGAATCTTGAATCATTGAGAAATTTAGATAAAAAATATGCTCAAGCAATTGCTAATTACTTGCTAGGAAGAATTGAAACGGATGAATGCTTAAAAGTTAAACTTGAAGAAACTACTAAGACATTAAAAGGTTGCGTCGATTATGTTAAATCAGAAGCAAAGAAACAAGCAGAAGATGGAGTTGCAATGATTGAAGATAACCAAGTATATGAATGGTGCATTCATTACTTCTTAGAAGACAACCTAGATTTTGAACCAAAAGAAAAAGAAAACAAAAAGAATGATAATGAAGAAAAATTAGAAGATACTGAAAAGGTTGATACATTATTTGGCGAAGAGGAAGTTGCAAAAGAAAAGAAGAAAGCAAAGGAATCTAAGCCTAAAAAGAATATAAAGGAAGATTTTGCAAAACAGCTATCGTTGTTTGACTTATAGGAGTGGAGAAAATTGTACATAAAGGTAAAAGATAGAAAAAAATGTGAAGAATATAAT
>CAMEKD010000096.1 GCA_945920825.1 uncultured Anaeroplasma sp. | reverse complement strand
ATACTTTGAACAGTCTTTGTAGTTTTATTAATCGCTATAGCCATTTCTTCTCTAGTTATTTTAGGATTTTTTCTTATGAGCTCAATGATAATAGCTAAATCACCGTGAGGGACATCGTGAGGGACATTCTGGTTTGTATCGTTAGATTCCAATACCAATTCATTATATGGTATTTTAACAATTAATGTATTATCTAATATATTCAGATGATAAATATAAATATACAAAATAAAAAGGCTGTTAACCTAGGTAATGAACAAATTTTCAAAACCTAGGTTTTTTCACAGCCTCTTTACTGGTTTACCCATTTTTTCTTATTTCTTTCTTAAAAGAAAAACAACTTTTCATACTTAAATTACAATGATTATTCGAAATGGTCAAACTATATATCACTGTAATCGAATAATATTTTAAATATATATTAATTTTTAGACAAAATTCAATATTTTATCTATTGGCTTCTGTTAGATGTAAATTACGATTATTCCATGGCTCAATAGGCTCATTATATAAGGATCTAGATAGAATTGCATAATTACCAGATAGACTGATTCTATCCTTAGGGCATTGGTAGGGTTCTGCAGTATATCCATTAACCTTAAGGAAGGTTTTCGCCCCTTCAAAGCCTTTTTCTGTATTGAAGATAACTCTCATTCTTCTAAAGCCTAAATCTCTTGCAGTTTCATCTAATAATCTTAATGCCTCACTGCCAAGACCTAATCTTCTGTATTTAGGTAAAATACCAAACCAGCCTAAGAAGCCATCCTCAACATCAATACCATAATGCTTTAAACCAGATACACCAATGCAGTCATCTCCATTATATACTAAGAAAAAATTAGCATCCGATTGTCCATTTACCATATCTGTATATTCTTTAGTTGCATCCTCATAGGGGAAAATTTCATTTTGTACCTCTATTGCAAACGCTAAATTATCTTGATTTAACTTAATATGCTTAATCATAACTCCACCGCCTTGAAAACATTTGATATTATTTTACTAAAATTTTCGAAAAAATTAAAGAGTTTATCGAATATTTATTTAAGATTCTTTCTACGAAAATGTTTAAGGATTAATATAAATTATGCTTTTTAATAAATTCTATGACACCATTATTATTAAAATCATAATCCGTTACATATTTTGTATGGCTTTTAAGCTCACCGACCGCATTGATCATCGCAACACCATAATTCGCTTCTTTTATCATAGAAATATCATTTAATTGATCTCCAAAGGACATCGTTTTATCATCATCAATATGATAATAATTCTTTAAATACCTTAAAGCATTGCCTTTTGAGGCATGGCTTGAATGTATTTCTATAGAATATAGATTCATATCTAAACTTTCATTATAATATAATCCCCAATCTCTATAGAAGATTTCATCCTTATATTCCTCTAAAATAGATTTTAATTCCTCTATTTTATCTTCATATACCCAAAGATTTGAAATTAAAGGTGGATATTTCATATCCTTTGCCATACATTCTTCTATATGTAAGGATCCATCCTCATTATGAATAATCCAATCGGGTACAAAGGATAAATTCTTACTATAGGCATAACCATGGCCAGTAATCGTATACATATGAGATAAGGAATCATATATCCTATCTAAAAATTCTTTAAATACCTCAAGTGGTATTTCAAAGAATTTTGTTTTACCATCTAAATTATATATGGCACATCCATTATCCGTTACCATAGGTATATTTAAATCTAATAAATCATAGAATTTCTTTGTACCTAGATAGGATCTACCTGTGCAAAAAGAAAATACATTTCCTCTTTTTACAAATTCATGTAGGAATTCTTTGGTTTCCTTTGTAATTTTTTTATCCCATGTAAGTAGGGTATCATCTAAATCCGATAATGCTAAATATTTACTCAAAACATTCCCTCCTATAAATATTTTTTATAAATTATATTATTTTTATAAATATAGTTTATTATTTATTGATTTCTGTTAAGAAATCTAAAGAGCTTTTTAATGGTATAGCCATATAAGTAAAACCCTCACACCACTTCTTGTAATTCGATTCTAATACCAAATTACAATCGGATGGCTTAATATCTTCCCCTTGATACCATAAAAGCTTCATATGCTCCTTATCGATAGATATTCCATCCTTTTGTCTTACTGCAAGTATAGCCTTATAATCTTTATCCTTATTAATTTTAAATTGCTCATTAAGGATATCATAATTCCTATTTACATTCGATAAGAAATGATACATTGTAATTATATTCGCTATAGATATATCTCTTCTAAATAGATTTTCAAGTAATCTCGCGAAGGGATTTTTTAAAAAGTAATCTCTTATATCTCTATTTAGCTCCTCTTGATTATTGGGCGTAATCATATTTAATACACCATCCTTATCTCTTAGAAGCTTAATTTCTTGTTCTTCCTTGTAAGTAATTGTATATGGATCCTTTAATTTAAAATTTAACATAATATACCTCAATGACAATTATAATAAATTTTATATAAAATTTAAAGGGTAAAGAAAAAGACATGGCTCAACCATGTCTTTTCCTTTCTAAATAGAATAACTCTTGCCTAAAGAAAAAGGAAATTTCTCGTTTTTCAACACATATATTGTAAACTCTCTATAAACTAATTGCAAGAGTTTGATTGTTATTTTTCTATCAAAATGATAGTATAATCTATCAATATGATAGAGAAAACGAATATTAGTTTTGTTATTGTCCAATTTCTTCTATAAGATATTACTTATTTTTTCAATTCACCATCTAGAATGTGAGAATTATCCTTATTCCATGGGATTTTAAGAGGATCCTTATCTTTTTTATAGATTCTTGGATACGCATTCTAAATCTACACTTTGGCCTTTTCAACATCCTTTGGTATATTCTTCTTTCTTTATCTTTTTTGCTAATTTTATTCTATTTATAGAATATTTAAATTTAACTATTCCAAAATAGAATATATGATGAATATATAAAAATGGTAATAGGACATATCCTATTCTTTTATTTAAACATTTATAATAATTCTTCATCTGGGTTAAATTTGGAAATGTTTTAGATAATAACCATCTAAAGGTAGTTTTATGTTTAAGCTCATTTTTGGTTAAATTATATTTAGAACCATATAATTTATTATCTAAAATGCTTTTAATGAATTCATCATATTCTTCATTATCATTAAACATATTAATAATGAATTTTTCTAAATAAATGCATTCATCCTCATATTTAGTATATTTATATAATTTATGAATATAATCGAAATTTAATTCATTATTTTTAATAAATAAATAGATATCTATATAATTTTTAAGACCAATTCCATTTTCTATATAATGCTTTAATAAATGGAAGAAATAAAAGATGTATTCATCTTCTTTCTTTTTAAATTGATATTCACCATTTATTTCTTCCATTAAAGAAAATGGTTCTTTAAAATATTTAGCACCGTGCTCTTTATTTGGTATTAGCATAAAATGCAATTCTACATGAAATGGATTTTTCTTATAGCAGATATCATGATTTGTTTCATCTTCTAAGCTATATCCTAATTCTTCTATAAGCTTACCTGCTTTAGATAAATCCTTTTTTTCTACAAGAACATCAAAATCACACATATATCTTAAATAGGATTCATTGTAATACTTTTGTAGATGAGGTCCTTTTAAAATGGAATATTTTATATGATTTTTTCTAAATATATTCTTAATTGAATCAAGCTCATGAGCTTGCATAGAATCATATAAAATGTATGCTTTAAATTTATTCTTAATTTTATTCTTTATGTCTTCATTTGTTTTATCATCCATAGATAAATACAAAAAAGGAATTAAATTAGAATCATTTGCTAATTTAAATGTATCTTCATCTATGATGTATTTGTTATTTAATTGTTCTAATACAGAATGGATACAATTCATTAATTGATTCATATAAAATACCTCATACTTATTATATGAAAAAGAGGACTATTTTTGAAGACAGTCCTAATATTTTTTATATTACATTTTAGAAAGTGCAAATTTAGATTTAAATTATATATGCTGCAACAAAATTCCAAAATACATAATATTAAAGACAAATAAAATTATGCATATTGAATATTTTTTGATTTGTTGAAAGAGACCAAAAACGTTCTCATGAACCACTTGCCATAATTAAGAAAATAAGCATAAACCATAACTCCTCTTTAATAGTTTTATTCCACTGTAACACTCTTAGCTAAATTTCTTGGTTGGTCTGGGTTAATACCCTTGGCAATACTTACATAGTATGCAAGTAATTGTAAATAGATGATGACTAGGCTAGATGTAAATAGCTTATTTGTTTTTGGAATATATATTTGATATTTAGAAGAATTCGATACATTAAATTCTTCTAATGTTATTGCAATAACATTTGCACCACGGCTTTTAACCTCTTCCATGTTTTCCATAAATTTTTCGGGAGGCTCAGGCTGTGTTGCAACTACAATTACTGGTACACCAGTAGTAACTAAGGATAATGTACCATGCTTAAGCTCACCTGCTGGCTTTGCCTCACTATGGATATAGGTTACTTCCTTAAATTTTAGCGAGCCCTCTTCACAAATGGCATAATCCATTTCTCTTCCAATAAAGAAAACATCCTTTTTAGAAACAAACTGGTTTGCAAATTTTTGTACAGATGCTTTATTCGATAAAATGGATTCCATTTTATCTGGCAATGCCTTTAATTCCTTGATGTATGTTTTCATCTCACTTTGTGAGATATCACCTTTTGCCTCAGCTAAAGCTAAGGCAAACAAATACATTATAATTAGCTGAGAGGAATAGGCTTTTGTGGTTGCGACTGCAATTTCAGGGCCAGCGTAGGTGTAAATGTTATAATCTGCAGCCCTAGGGATTGCAGAGCCTTTTACGTTTACAATAGATAGGGTCTTAATTCCTTCTTCTTTGCATTTTTGAAGGGCTTCATAGGAATCCTTTGTTTCGCCTGATTGTGAAATAATAATCGCTAAGGAATTCTTCTTAAGCTTATAACATCTATATTTAAATTCGCTCGCAAGCTCAACACGGACGCCAACGTCCGTTAATTCCTCAATAATACATTCAGAAACTCTACCAACATTATATGCTGAACCACAGCCAAGAATGTAAACCATATCTAAACTCTTTAGGTATTCTTTTGTAATACCTATAGAATCAAAATCCACTAAATCATTTTTTGTATATACATTAAGACATGCCCAAACAGCCTTAGGCTGTTCTTCGATTTCTTTTATCATATAAAATGGATAATTCCCTTTTTCTGTATCCGATAATTGCCAATCGATTGTTTTAAGCTCCATAGAGGATGTGACATCATCCCCATTAAGATCATAAAAGATAATAGAATTATTTTTCATGCATCCACTTTGGAAATCCTCTACATAATAAACCTTATTGGTATGTTTTAAGATTGCTGGAATATCCGATGCCAAGAAGCATCCAGTATCGGATTTGCCAACAATTAATGGTGAGCCCTTCTTGGCAAACCATATTTCATCTGGGAAATCCTTAAACATTAAAGCTATCGCGAAGGAACCTCTAGCTCTAACCATTACCTTATTGATGGCATCAATAGGACCACCCTTATATTTTTTGTAATAATAATCGACTAATTTTATCAATACCTCAGTATCGGTATTTGAATAGAAGGTATAGCCATT
>CAMEKD010000095.1 GCA_945920825.1 uncultured Anaeroplasma sp. | reverse complement strand
GATGCAAGCTGCTCTAGCATATCACTTTCGGGATTTAATTCAATACATATCCAATTTTCTTTATTTTTAAAATGCTTTACAATGGTTGTTGTGAAAACAGTTTTACCTGATCCCCTAATACCTGTTAAAATATATATATTTGAATCCGGTTTTTCACTTTCAAAGGAATCATAGATTTGACTTAATTCATTTTCTCTAGAAATAATTGAAAATGGTTCTTTACCAAAGGTAATATTAAATGGATTTTCTTTTTGCATATATACCACCTCACTTCAAACCTATTTTGACAAATAAAAAATGTACTTTCAATAACTTTATAAACTTTTATGAACTTTTATAAACTTTATAAACTTTTATGAACTTTATATCATGAAAGATTTGTGGTCTTTTTTTGGCATATTGAATATTTCGCCCGAATAGCGTGTATATTTCGGCGAATCCAGGCCACCGATACGCATGAATAGAGCCATTAATACAAATATATTATACGAAGAGGCTTTTTTTAAATGCCTAAGAAAATGAGTGTTAAAAAAATACTGGAATTAGATAATTCTTTAATGTCTGGTAGAGACATTGCCATTACATTGTCTACCTCAAGGGATTCTGTAGCTTTTGTGCTTGCTTTAGCACAAAAGCTTGATTTGACTTGGGATAAAATCAAAGATAAGAAGGGAACAGAAATATATCATAAATTCTTCCCTGATAAATTTAGGTACTGCCATGGAATATGCGCCTGTTAATTATGAACGTGTACATAGTGAATTTAAAAGAGCTGGTGTGAATCTAAAACTCTTATGGAATGAATATCTTATTGATTGTAAAGACACTGGTAAATTACCATGTGGCTATACAAAGTTTTGTGAAGATTATCATAAATATATCGAAAAAACAACGTCACTAGTCCTATGGATAGGAAGATTGGAATCATTACTGAAATTGATTGGAATGGTCCTACAATGAAGATTTTAAATGAAGAAACAGGCGAAATAATACCAGTATATTTATTTGTTGCCACATTACCCTATTCACATTATTTATATGTAGAATACTAATAGGATTAAATAATGGAATCTTACCTTCTGAACTAGATAAAAATATAGATGAAGAAAGAAGAATATGCTACGTTGCTATCACAAGAGCTAAAGAAGTACTATATTTATCATCATCTAGAGAAAACTATTTCCAAGGGAAGCGTAAGGTGTTAAATCCATCAACTTTTATCCAGAAAATGAAATGTTAATTACAAAAGTAATTTCCGCTGATAAAGGTTGTAACTTTTAAAATGCGAAGTGAATTTTATGCTTAAGAGAAGCTATATTAATAGAATAAATTAGGTAATTGCTATTGCGATTGCAATTAGGATATACAATGCGGAAAATGCAATTGTATTTAATACAATAGTAGCTCGCATTATGGATTCTTTCTTTTGCCTAGATATGGTCTGTGTAAAGGAATAGAAGTATCATGAAATAAAGCGGAATAGAACCAAAATAATTTGTAGAATCCTGCATATTATAGTTAAATAAATGGTATCGCAAGCAATATATTGCAAATTATAGAAAATTATAGTAAAATATCGTTGAAGGTGATATAAATGAGAATTGATTCCTTAAATAATGTAGAAATAATTTTAAAAGAAATTGGAAAAAGAATAAGAGAGTACCGAATAGGGCTTTCTATTACACAAAACGATTTTGCCAAAAAAATTGGAGTATCAACGAGGACTCTAAGCAGTATTGAAAATGGCGCTGATACAAGCTTTGGAACAATTATAAGAGTATTAGATGGATTAAATCTATTAACAAATTTAAATCTATTAGTTCCCGAAAAAGAAAACTATATTTTACAAGAACCTATAGAGAAAAAAAGATATAGAAAAACAAAGAAGAATGAGGGATGGAAATGGGGTGAAGATAGATGATAAAAGCAATTGTAAAAATGTGGAATACAAAAATTGGTGAAGTGAGCCAGTTAGAGGATGGCTATTGTCTGTTTAAATATGATGAAAAATTTTTACAATCCAATATTCAAATTTCACCCATAATGATGCCCCTTTCAAAAAATGAGTATATTTTCAGAGACTTATCTTATAAAACATTTTTAGGGTTACCCGGACTTTTAGCTGATTCTCTTCCGGACAAATTTGGGACCTCTGTTCTAGCCGATTGGTTGGCTATTCAGGGTAGAACGATTGATGATTTTGGTCCAGTAGAGCGATTATTGTATATTGGGCAAAGAGGCCTTGGAGCATTAGAGTATTTTCCGTCCCTTACCAAAAAAGAAACAAGCACGAACATCTATCTTGATCATATTGTAGATTTGTGCAACGAAGTATTAAACTCAAAGGAGCATCTAGGCGCTAAGGAGATGGATTTAAAAAATTTAATTAAAGTAGGTACATCCGCTGGAGGCGCTAGAGCTAAGGCCATCGTTGCATATAATAGAAGTATAGATAAATTTAAAACGGGTCAAGTGGATGCTGGAATGGGATATGAGTATTATATTTTAAAATTCGATGGAATTTTGAATAATAAAGATAAAGATAAAATAGACTCAATCTATTCTACTAGAATTGAATATGCGTATTATTTAATGGCGATACATTGTGGAATTGTTATGTCGGCCTCAGAATTATTAATAAAAGATAACATGTATCATTTTATGACAAAAAGATTCGATAGATATGTGGATGATTCTGGAATTATGAGAAAAATACATATGCAATCTCTTTGTGCCATAAATCATCTTCCTTTCGATAAAACTAGAATTTTTGGATATGAACAAGTCGTTCAAATTATGAAAAGGATGAATATAAATTATTCTGATATTGAACAATTCTTTCGCAGAATGGTTTTTAACGTTATGGCAAGAAACCAAGACGATCATGTAAAGAATATTTCTTTTTTAATGGATAAAAGCGGGAAGTGGAGTCTTTCTCCTGCATATGATATTACCTATATGTATGATAAAAATGGCAAATGGACCAATGAGCATCAGATGCTAGTGAATGGTAAAAGTAAAAATATCACATTAGATGATATCGTTACCTGTGGAAGAAATATGAATATTCGTGACTATAGGATACTCAAGATTATTGAAGAGGTAAGAAATGGAATAAAGAGATTTGAAGAATACGCAAAACAAGCACATCTTAAAGAAGAAATCATCGCTGAAATAATGAACAATTTTGAATTATTGGATTAAAAGAAAAAAGTATAGATTACCATAGATTATATCTATGGTTTTCTTTCAGATAACATTTTTATGCACAATGGCTATAAAAATGTAACGTTTACAATGGCTATAAAAATGTAACGTTTACTTGACAAGATAAATTTTTATTATATAATTAGTTTTAGTTAGGCTTTTGCCTTTCAAATAAAAAAAATAATCAGGAGAATTATTATGGAAGAAATTAAGCAGCAGTTAAAGGATTTTATCGTAGATGAATTAGGTGTAGATCCAAACGAATTACAGTTTGATACTCCTTTATTTGGTGAGGGAATCGGTCTTGATTCTATTGATTCTATCGAAATTATCTCTTTTGTTGATGAGACTTTCGGTGTATCTATGAATGGTGTTGACAAGACGAACTTCTTATCTATCGATACTATCGCAGCATACGTTGCTGATCATCAGTAATAGAATTACTGGCAAATAGACAACCCGTTTTTCGGGTTGTCATTAATTTTGTACGCGCGTGTAAAGTTGACTTTACTCAAGGAGGAATATAAAAATGACAGAGAATAAAAATCGTTGCGTAGTTACTGGTTTAGGTACCATTAACGCAATTGGAAATAATGTAGAGGAGGCATGGAAGAATGCCTTAGATTCCGTTACAGGAATTAAGAATACAACTACAGTAGACACAAAGGATTGTTATGCGACCCTTGCAGCTGAGGTACACTGTGATTGTGTAAATCATATTGAAGGCACAGAGGAAATGGACCGCTCCTCTAAGCTTGCGATTAAGGCAGTTATGGAAGCATTAGAAGATGCAAAGCTTGCAATCTTTAATGATGATACAAGAGTATCTGTAATCTTTGGTTCTTGTGTTGGTGGTGCTGTATCTATTGATCACTACTATAGAAATGAAAAGCCAGAGGATGATATTGTTAAAATGCCAATTTCTGCAATTGCAGCGAACATTGCAGGATATGTTCATGCTGGTGGTGTTGTAACGAATATTGCAAATGCTTGTGCAGCAGGTACAATTTCTATTGCATATGCATGTGATTTAATTCGCGCTGGTAAGGCAGATATCGTCATTGCAGGTGGTTCTGATGCATTTGCATCTGTACCATACGCAGGCTTCTTAGCCTTACATGCATTAGATGCAAATCCATGTAGCCCATTCAACAAGTGCTCAGGTATTACACTTGGTGAGGGTGCAGGATGTGTAATTGTTGAATCCTACGATCACGCAAAGGCTAGAGGCGCTCATATGTACTGTGAGGTTTTAGGTTCTGGTGTATCTTCTGATGCACATCATATTACCGCTCCAAGAGAGGATGGAGAAGGCCAGATGAATGCCATCAACTGGGCATTAAATACTTCTGGAGTTAAGAAGAATGAAATTGGTTATATCAATGCTCATGGTACAGGTACTGCTAAGAACGATAATGCAGAGTTCTTATCCTTACATACTATTTTTGATAACGAAAATGATAATTTAAGTGTTTCATCAACTAAGGCTATGGTTGGTCACTGCCTAGGGGCCGCTGGTGCGATTGAGGCAGTATTTGCGATTAAGGCATTAACTACAAATAAGGTACCTGCAACAGTAGGCTATACGGAAGAGGATTTAGAAAACCTAAAGGAAAAGGCCGGTAAGATTGATTTCGTACCAAATAAGAGCCATGAAAAGAATTTAGATACAGTAATGAGTAATTCCTTCGCCTTCGGTGGAAATAATGCATCCATTATTTTCTCTAAGAAGGAAGGTAATGTAGATATTAAGAATGACTGTGGGGATGTTTATGTTACAGGCTTAGGTATTGTAACTCCTTATGGTAGCGGAGTAGATAAATATGTATCTATGGTTCATGATAAGGTTAAACCAGAATCATCATCTATGCATTCTGAGGTAACGGTTGAGGATTATGTAGAATATGGTTTAAAGCCATTATTCCGTAAGCATGATAATCTATCTCGTATTCAGGTTGTATCTGGTATGCAGGCACTTAAGGATGCAAGTATTACAGTAACCGATGAAAATGCAACCTCCATTGGTATTGTTGAAGGCTCAAGCGAGGGTGCACTTGGTACTTGCTTAGAGTTTACGGAAAATATCGTAGAGAAGGGCTGCGCAAATGGTAGTGCATTTAAGTTCCCAAATACAGTTTATAATGCTGCAGGTGGTTATTTATCTATTTGTAGTGGTATTAAGGGATATAATGTTACTGTTACAAATGGCTCACAATCCGGTCTTCAGGCAGTAGCTTATGCAACAAATATTATCCGTCAGGGTAAGGAAGAATATGTTCTTGCATCTGGTACAGATGAAAACATTGAAGGTATAGAGGAGCTTTATACAAAGCTTGGATATTTATCGGATAAGGTAGTTATGCCATTTGATAATACAAATGGATTTACCTTATCGGATGGTTCTACAACTATCGTTTTAGAAAATGATAAGAATGCTATATCTCGTGGTGCTAAAAAGTATGCTAAGGTATTAGGATATGGTATGGCAACTAAGGCTGT
>CAMEKD010000094.1 GCA_945920825.1 uncultured Anaeroplasma sp. | reverse complement strand
GTATCATTATGGAATTTATTCTTAATTACCAACTTTTTGTTTGAACATAGCAAAAATCTATTAATTTTTTAGTAGGTTTTATTCCATCTCTCTTACATTTATTTAAATAAAACTCATAATACTTACCCTTAGCTCTATCGCTATAATAATTATAAGCATCAAAATCAACCAATGCGATTTTGTATCCTTCAGAAACTAAAGATTTTAACCATTTAAAACTATCTGTATCATATACTAATGAATATTTAAAAAATCGATGTATGATATACAGCTTTAAAATTAAAAGTTGTATATAGCTTTCAAGAAAAGATGTATTCGTTGTTTAAAATTAAATAGATAAACAAAAACTCCTTTAATGTATAATTGAAATTAGCTAGAAATCATATACACGAGGAGTTTTATTTATGGATAAAGAATCCATATCAAGATTAGGGTTGGATTATATTTCGAACATCGATGTTGAATCATCCGATGAAATATATGATCCTTCCACTACTAATCATATCATAGTTTTAAAATTAATTAAACAAACAAATATTTGCTGCCCACATTGTGGACTCGTTGGCAAATCAAAATTAAGGAGCACTATTGTTCAAACTATTAAACATGCTTCTGCTAATGAGAATAATATTATTATTAAACTTAAACGTAGGGTATATTTAATTCATTTCTAGTACCAAAGCAGCGATAAAAATCAATTATTCAATAGCTAAATAAATCTTATAATGCTTATCAATGCATAATTTTGTTAATTCCAATAATCCTTCATATAATTTCTTAGCTTCGTTTTCTAGATGAAGATTCTTATAATTCAATAAATCATTGTAAAAATCCTCATTATTGTCAACTATAAAAGGATTATTTCTTGTATAAGAATCATTTAGAATTCCTTCTTGGTAAAGTTTAGTAAAACCTACCCAACCTTTTCCAGACAAATCGGGATCCCTAAAAATTTCATCAACAAATCCTTCCCAAGTTTTAATGAAATATATTACATTTTCATCTTCATCCACAGCTATGAAATCATATTCATCACATTCTTCAAAGCCTTCATATAAATCTAATTCTTTCATTACTTTTTTCTTCCTTTCCTATAGTGTCCTTTGTCTAATAATTCTATTTGTTTCTTAGTTGCAGTACCTGATTTTTGTGCTTTTATTGCATCAAACCAATCTTTTTTAGATACCCACTTTATCATAACATACTTCTCTTTTGGCCTTTTTTGTTAGATTATCAATTTTACTATCTAGTAATGACTGTGAAATACTGCCTTGACTTCCAAAGCTTATTCCAAATCCTAGTCCACCATTTTTACTTCTGCCCATTTGACTTTACCTCCTTATTTACAACATTTCTTTCTTTTAAAATATTGTCAGGAACAACAATTTCTATTCCCTTTAAAGAAGCATATTCAAATAGTTTTAATACTTTTTCATCATATATAGAAACACTATAAACAATATTTATTTTTGCCAATCCATCTACCGTGATTTTAATAGCCTTTAAAAATAATTCTTATAAGTTCTAGGTTTTGTTGGTTTATCATCATTAGTTAGAATAAAGTATTCTCTCTTAACCACCTTAAATACTGGTGCAAAGGACTTCAACTAACTCAGATGATAATGGAATATCTCTATTTGATTCTTTAGTTTTAGGTGTATCAATTAGAAGCTTGATTTATAAACATGAATAGATAATGAAATAAAATCAAATCTAATCATTAATATAAAAAAGCATGATTTTAAAGAACCAAAAATAGGAATCATGCCGCAGATTCCTATTTCTATATATTTATTTACTTTTTAAATATAGTAATCTTATTCTTCTTCATATATTTTATAAGAAGGATTAAGGATACTGTAAGTATAGCTAAGAATAAAATGGATGTATATAAATACATGTGATAGTCTAAATAATTAAAGGTCTTATTCTTAATTTGACATTTAATTAATTCCTTAAAAAATACCTGGAAGGAATAGATTCCAACAATTAAAGAGCCAACGGATAAAGATGCATAGAGTGCAAGATTTGTCTCCTTATTTTCTTTTAATACCTTATATAATGCATATACACCATAGGAGATGAGTACGATGCCTAAAATGATTCCTATGGCATAATCTTGATTAAATGTAAAATCGGATTCATACATTAATGTACCATCATATTTTTCATAAGAATATTCTCCAGATGCTTCATAGCTATTAATGAATAGAACTAAAAATGTTATAAATGCAGCAAGACCTAATGCTAAGGATGCAATAGAAATAATTAAACTACGCTTGTTCAACTTCATTTTCCTTTTCCTCCTCTATAGCCTCTTCTTCCTTCTTGTAGTTTACATCAAGTAGGAATGGAGCAATTTTGGCAATTAAAACCATAATGGATGTAGATAAAATGATATTCGGGAAGCAATAGGTCCCGTTATATACAAAGGAGAATACCATAGAATCACTACTAATTCCACAGAATGAATCAGAAGTATTCAACCAGAAATATCCAGCAGCAAAATGTGCTAAGAATTTTAATCCCCCACCAACGACTGTACCAAGAATGATCCAAATAACCTTTGATTTAAAATCCTTACCCTTTTGATATAATTGAGCAAATGCACCTGCAAAACCAGCCAAGAAATAGGCTAAAACATAATCTAAGGATATTTGAATGAATGGTGCCATAGTCTGCATGAATGCACTATCAAAGTTTTTACCTGTTACAGCATAAACTCCACCAGACATTTGGACAATACCAACAATTAAACCACAGATTAATCCTGGTATTAATCCTCTTCTATAAGAAATTACAAAGATAGGCACCATGGCAACACCAATAGATCCTCCATTAGGCCAAATGCCTTTAAACCAAATACCTTGAAATAAATCAAGGACATAAGCGATTGCTGCAAATATTGCTATCTCAGCAAGCACTCTTACCGAAAACTTTTTTGTTTTCATTTTTTACCTCCTCTAAAAAACAAAAAATGTCCGCTAGGACATTGCTAAAAAGGATAATAATAAGCATATTTAAAAATACCTTCACATTATTCCCTACGCTAGCATTACCTAGATCAGGTCAAGGGTCGAATATCAATTCCTCTCAGCCAAAGGCTCCCCTTAATATGACAGCAAATATTATAAGACCATTTTGTTATTATTGCAAGAAAAAAGGGGAAAATCCCCTTAATCTTATAAATCTAATACATAGATTGAAGCATCCTTGCCACCAATTTTACGAATTGGATGGTCTAAAGGAAGATCACATTCCTCAAGTAGCTTCATTCCAAGCATATCACATGTAGATTTAATCTTTACATTATCCTTAGCGCAGGTTACAGAGATATATCCCATTTTATGATCCTTTGCAAGTAATAGCAATAATCTTGTTGCCTTATATGCAAAATGTCTACCTTGGTATCTAGGTTCTATTTCACATAAAATATTTCCATAATAATATAATTCATCATTATGTCCTACTCTAAGCTCACAAGCACCAACCTTATTTCCATCACAATTTAATATGTCAAAATAATATACTGGTACTCCACCAAACTTTTCTACGGACTCAACTGCCTCACGAAGTCTTAATTCAACCTCGGCATTTTTTAAATATTTTGTGTTCTTAAATTCCATAAACTTCTCCTTTGGTTTGATACATTCCGCGTGTTATTGTAACATAATACAAATCCTTTTGCAAGCGTTTTCAAGTGAATATTGGTTCTTCTATAGATTTATATAGAATACTATTTGGCGATTAAATATAAATAAATTAGCTTTAATGTATTTTCAATACCTTTAATATGGGTTCTTTCCATACCGTGGCTCGCAGATACGCCAGTACCAATTAAAGCACCCTTAAAATCTACACCCGCACTAGATGCAGCACCAATATCACTTCCATAGAATGGGAAAATGTCTACGGTGTAATTTAAATTATTTTCCTTCGCAAGATGAATTAATCTTGAGGTTAATTCATAATCATATGGACCACCAGAATCCTTAGCACAAATGGAAACGGCTTCTTCGTTTCCAGCAAGATCAAGACCAACACAGCCCATATCTAGGGTAACAAATTCAGAAATTTCTTTATCTACCATAGATGCACCGTGTCCTACTTCTTCATATACGACAAAATAAATTTTTGTATTATATTTGAATTTTAAATTATGGCAACTTGCATATTTTAATAGCATTAATAATACAACGGCAGATGCCTTATCATCTATGAATCTAGTCTTTAAAAAGCCTGAATCTGTAATTTCAAATTTAGGGTCATAACATACGATATCGCCATTTTCAATTCCAAGTGCTACTACATCCTCCTTAGAATGAACGACCTCATCAATTCTAACCTCTAAATTATCGATATCTCTTGGCTTTGTATTCGCATCAGGATATACATGTGTTGCAGGAGATGTAGATAAAATAGTACCCTTATATATTTTGCCATCTCTTGTATAAATCTTACAATATTCACTATCTAGTGTTGGAGTAATAGGACCTCCAAGCTTCGTTAGAGCTAGGGTACCACTCGCCTTAATGCTTCTTACCATTAAGCCTAGGGTATCGACATGGGCACTTGAGGCAACAACCTTTGAAGTATCAACACCATCGATAGATACCTCTAAAGCACCATTATTTAACACCTTTGTTTTATATCCAAAGGCATCAATTTTCTTCTTAATTAATTCAATTACATGATGTGTAAATCCCGTTGGAGAATCACATAAAAATATTTCTCTTGCAATTTCTTTAAAATAGTCTAAATCAAATTCAATCATATTATTTATCCTCATCCGTAGATAAAATCGCTAAGAATGCCTCCTGTGGTACTTCTACTGTACCAATGGCCTTCATCTTCTTTTTACCTTCCTTTTGCTTCTCTAAAAGCTTCTTCTTTCTTGAAATATCTCCACCATAGCACTTGGCTAAAACATCCTTACGTAAGGCTTTAATATCACTTCTTGCGATGACCTTATGGTTGATTACAGCCTGAACCGGTACCTCAAATTGCTGACGTGGGATAATCTCTTTAAGCTTTTCAACTAAAATTCTTCCTCTATCATAGGCAAAATCCTTATGAACGATAATGGACAAGGCATCAATGACATCTCCATTTAGCATAACATCCATCTTTACAAGCTTAGATGCTTCATAATCTCCAAGCTCATAATCAAAGGAGGCATAGCCCTTTGTATAGCTTTTTAGCTTATCAAAGAAATCATATACAATTTCTAAAAGTGGCATGTTATAATGAATGACCGCTCTTGTTTCTTCTACATATTGCATATCGATAAAGAAGCCACGCTTCTTTTGACATAAATCCATTACAGCGCCAATATATTCTGTTGGAGTCATAATAGTAGCTTTGACAAATGGCTCCTCAATGCGGTCTAATTTGGATGCCTCAGGAAGCTCAGATGGGTTATCGATAGATACCATAGAACCATCCGTTAAATATACATGATAATTTACAGATGGAGCTGTTGCGATTAAATCAATACCAAATTCTCTAGAAATTCTTTCCTTTACGATATCCATATGAAGTAACCCTAAGAAGCCTGTTCTAAAGCCAAAGCCTAGGGCTTGAGAGGTTTCAGGCTCATAAATTAAGGATGCATCCGATAATTTCATTTTATCTAGGGCATCATGTAAATCCTGGTATTGCTTTGAATCGATTGGGTATAGTCCACAGAATACCATAGGATTCATCTGCTTATAGCCTGGTAGGGCGACACTTGCAGGATTATCACAT
>CAMEKD010000093.1 GCA_945920825.1 uncultured Anaeroplasma sp. | reverse complement strand
ATAAAGGATATTATTATGATACAGATATAGAATTATATTATCTAAAGACTAGATTCTATAATCCTGTATTATTGAGATTTATTACACCAGATTCTATAGAATACCTAGATTCATCTAGTGTTATTGGATTAAATCTATATGTATACTGTGGTAATGATCCAGTAAATATGATAGATGAGAATGGTAATTGGTGGGAAAACGTTTGGAAAATTGTTGGCACGGTTGTTGGTATTGTCGTTGGTGGATTTGTTGGGTTTGCAGCAGGAGGAGTCCCTGGCGCTATAGCTGGTGCAATCGTTGGAGGTGCGGTCGGATTAGAACTTGCAACCGTAATTGAAACAGAAACATATGTCGCCAATAGTACAGCTGAAGCTAAAAATTTTGGAAATGTTGATGAAACATATAGTATGACAAGGGAAGATGCAATGTCATATATAAGATATTTGAGGGAAAATAATTCTACCCTTAGAGAGAATTGGACAGAAGGAGAAATGCTAAGAGAATGGGAATACCACAAAAGAGGATATTTCATATTTAGTCTACAGGACGAAAATGACCAAACTTCTTTTAAATATCATTTTAAAAAAGCGGATTTTGAGGAAACCCAGGATTTTTCTTCATATTTCTTTAGAGCTCTTGGTAATTTGTTTATTTGGTAAAGGAAGTTTGGGTATGAATAGAAGATTGTTATTTAAGAAAAAAAAATTATTTTGTCTAATCCCTTTGTTCGTTTTATTGGTAATCACTCTCGGCGGAATTATTGTTCTTGCTTTACTATATATAGGGGTTTCTTGGGAAAACAGAAAAAATGAAAACTATTGCAAAGGTGCAAATTGGAATATATCCATCCAAGATTTTGAAACTATTTATTTCCCTATATTTTCAAGCTATTTCCAAGAGGAATTTGAAAAATATGGTTTAATCAAATTACCATTTGACGTTAAAAAGAAAGATCATTTCTATTCGTTGAGCTATATTGATGATGATAAAAGTATTTATTTAAGTTACACTGTATATGAATCTTTTTGTTTGTTTTCATCTCAAATGCATATTAACTATGATAAATTGGAGATAAAATATGATTATATAGAAAACTATGACATCATTTTGACAGAATTTGGGAAAGAACACTTTTATGATTTTTCTATAGTGGAAGGCGTTTTAAGGGATTTATATAAGGATGATGAAACATACGAGAATAATCCTTTGTATTTTGATAATATCATTGGAAATATAGGAAGTAGATATGAGTTTAATATCGATAAAAATTATGTCGCCATAGAAGTGAATTCGTTGCTGCGGGAGATGGAATTATAGGAATGGAAAAGAATATTTTTCCTAATATTCCATAGGTTGAGTATAGGTGAATCATTTAAAATAGTATTATTAATATATAACCCGACCAAGGGTTCTTATTCAAAACGTTGGGTTATATCAGAATTTGGAGAAGAATTGTTTTTTGACTTTCCTATAGAAGAAGGGGTTTTTAAAGATATTTATGAAGAAGAACTTTTAGAAAATGACCATCATGTTTATTATACAAGTACTATAGGAGAGATTAAAAGTTCATATAGTATTTCTTTAAGTGAAGAAAATTTGTCGATAAAGTTGTGTGTTTCATCTTTAATAAAAGGTTTTGATTTATAAAAAGGCAATTTAATGTGTGTGTTTTATTGTAAATAAAGGTTTTATACCCTAAAGGATAAATTAAAAGTGGAAGATAAGTCTTCTTATAATGAGAAAAACTATATGATGAAACTTGATAATTAATTTTTATTGAAAAGCATAAGTGAAAATATTGTTATTCTTTAGAAGAAAATAAACATGAGAATAAAAAGGCTGTAAACCTAGGTAATGATTTCAAATTCAAAACCTAGGTTTTTCACAGCCCCATGAATCACTAGTTATACATTCTTTTAATTTCAATCGTTTAAATAAAATAATAAATAATGTAAAATGAACTATTAAAGTTAATATCCAGCTTATAGGATAGCTGATCATTAATCCAGATAGATTATGTAAGGAATCCCACTGGAAGAAGGTATATATCCATACAATTCTTAATAGGCAAGCTCCGATTAGGGATATAATGGCAGGAGAAGTAGAATACCCAATTCCTCTTAGGGAATAGGCACCTACATCCATAAATCCACAAAGAAAGTAGGTACAGGCTATGATAAATAGCCTTTTTTTGCCTTCCTCGATAGCTGCATCATCTCCAATATATAAGGAAAGTAGTGGTCTATGGAATAATAATATAATTCCACCAGTGACTAAATTCATAAGTAAAACAAGCCCTAAGGAATAGAGTACAGTTAATTTAATGTTTTTCTTTTTGCCTGCGCCATAATTTGCAGAAATGAAGGCTACACATGCTTGAGCAACGCTATTCATAGAAGTATAAATAAAACCTTCTAGGCTTGATGCGGCACCATTGCCATCCATTACTGTTGGGCCTAAGGAATTAATCGAGGATTGAATAAGTACATTCGATAAGGAGAATATCGTAGATTGTAATCCAGCAGGTAATCCTATTTTAATAATATCTAAGGCTTCCCTTTTATAGAATCTTAATTTTCTAAAGGAAAAGCTAAAGAATTTATGATTCTTTAATAAGGCAATAACAATTAAAAGTGCAGATATACCCTGTGAGATGATGGTAGCTAATGCTACACCCTCAACATTCATATCGAAGGCAATAACAAATAATAGATTTAACAAAACATTAATAATTCCTGAAAGTGCTAAAAATATAAATGGACGCTTTGTATCCCCTATCGCTCGAAATATGGCGGCGCCAAAATTGTAAACCATAGAAAAAGGTAAACCGATAAAATAAATGAATAAATATGCACTCGATTGATCTATAGTTTCTATAGGAGATTTCATCCATTCTAGGAAGGTTCTTGACATAAACATTCCAACAACTCCTAAGATGATACCAAAGACTACAGAAAATATCATCGAAGTATAAACAACTCTTTCGCCCTTATCCTGATCCTTTGCCCCATAACATCTTGCCATAATAACATTCGCACCAACAGATAATCCCATAAACAATTGAATAATTAAATTAATTAGTGAACTTGTAGAGGATATAGCCCCTGTTGCATGCTCATGACCGAATTGGCCACAAACAATTAAATCAGCAGCATTGTATAATAATTGTAGTATTCCGGATAATATAATTGGAAGTGAATAGAAGAATAGATTAGAAAAAAGATTTCCTTCAGTCATTTTGTTTTCTATTTTTCTTTCCATGATAACACCTTCAATTCTTGTAATTGAAATTATATCACTTTTTCACATAAGAAAAAGGAGGGAAGCGAGAATTAAAAATGTAAGTGTTTTACATACACCTTTTTCTGTTTTGGAAAAGAAATAAATATGATAAAATATTATTGGTACATAGATATAATAGTCCGGATATGGCGGACAAGTCTCTACCCTTTGGCCTTAAACTAGAGGACTATTTATGACCTATTAACTTATTTTTAAAGTATTAAGAGACTACTTGAAGGAGTTTACATGATACAGCTAAGAAGTAACGTTAATAAAATGAATAAGCCATTACCCTGTAATGGTATTTTTATGCGCAATGAACAACACTAGATTCGTCTAATGTTGTTTTTTCGTTTTTAGGAGATATTATGAAGAAAATTGGTATTATTGGTGGCGGACAATTAGGTATGATGCTAGCTATGGCTGCAAAAGAACTTGGGGCAGAATCTATTTGTCTAGATCCAAACCCGAAATGCCCTGCAAGCTATGTTTGTAGCGAGGTCATTGTAAGTGAATACGACAATATCGAAGGACTAAAGGAATTAGGAGATAAGAGCGATGTTTTAACTTATGAATTTGAAAATGTTCCATCGGAACAATTAAAATTCATAAGAGATTCCTATAATATCCCTCAGGGGATTTTACCTTTATTCGATTCTCAAAACAGAATTAGAGAAAAGACGAATGCGAAGAATTTAGGACTTAAAACTCCTAAGTTTAAGCCAATCTATTCAAAAAAGGATTTAGAGGATGGAATCAAAGAAATTGGTTATCCTTCCGTTTATAAGACAACAACTCTAGGCTATGATGGCCATGGACAGGTTGTCTTAAAATCGAAAGAGGATATAGAAAAGGTTAATCCTTATTTGAAGGGGGAAGGAATCTTAGAGGAATTTATTGATTATGATTTTGAAACATCGATTATTCTTATTCGTTCTAAGGATGAAATCATAACCTTCCCAATGGGAATTAATAAGCATAAAAAGGGAATCTTAGATTTATGTGTCGTGGATTCAAATCTTCCTATCTTTGATTGGATAAAAGAAGCCTCCATAAGATTTATGGAAAGAGCGAAATATTATGGAATTTTAACTATTGAATTCTTTGTTAAAGGCGACGAATTCTATTTTAATGAGATGGCACCAAGACCACACAATAGTGGGCATTACACGATTGAGGGCTGTAATGTAAGCCAGTATTCTGAGCTTGCAAAGTTCTTGCTCGATATGCCACTTACAAAACCAAAATTAAAATCAAAAACTATAATGAAAAACATTTTAGGCTTTGATTATGAAAATATGAAGAAGCTAGAGAATAAGGATAAGGTTCATATTCATGACTATCATAAAGAGGATGTAAGAGAAAGAAGAAAGATGGCGCACATTACCTTCACAGATACATCCTTAGAGGAATATGATGCAAAATATAAAAAATTATTTAGTGAGGAAGAATAATATGGGTGATTATCGTATTTATGTAGAAAAGAAGGAAGGCTACCAAGTAGAAAGTAAATCTATGCAAGCAGATTTAAATCTAAATCTTAGCCTAAATCTAAAAAATGTTAGAGTAATCAATGTATATGATTTATTCGGATTTACAAAGGATTTACTGAATAAAGCTAGATATCAAGTATTTGGTGAGGTTGTAACGGATACTGTTTCGGATACCTTAGATTTAAATGGTAAAAAATATATTGCAACAGAATATTTACCAGGCCAATTTGACCAAAGAGCTTCATCCGCAATCGATTGCTGCAAGCTTATAAATCCAAATGCGAAAATCAATATTCGTTCTGGAAGAATCATTGTTTTAGATGATGATATTAAGGATTCTGATTTAGAAAGAATCAAAAAATATGTAATCAATGCAGTTGAAGCAAGAGAAAAAGATTTATCCGTTCTATCTGATTTAGAGAAGGCTGAAATTAAGCCTGTATCGATCTTAGAGGGCTTTACAGAAATGAGCGATGTTGAGCTTCCTGAATTCTGCAAGAAATATGGTCTTGCGATGAACCAAGATGACTTAAAATGTGTTGTTAAATATTTTAAGGAGGAAGGAAGAGACCCATGGGAAACTGAGCTTAGAATTTTGGACACCTATTGGTCTGATCACTGTCGTCATACAACGTTTAATACGATATTAACTGAAATCACTATTGATGAATCCTTCATGAAGAAGGAAATGAATGATTGCTTAAATCTTTATTATAAAATGCGTAAGGATTTAGATAGAGAAAATAAAAAGCTTTGCCTAATGGATTTAGGTACCATTGGTGCAAAATATTTAAAGAAGATTGGTAAGCTTGATGATTTAGAGGAATCTGAGGAGAATAACGCTTGCTCGATCTTTGTTACTATTGATGTTGATGGAAAACCTGAGAAATGGTTATTACAATTCAAAAATGAAACACACAACCACCCAACAGAAATTGAACCATTCGGTGGTGCATCTACTTGCTTAGGTGGTGCTATTCGTGACCCACTATCTGGTAGAGCCTATGTATACCAGGCTATGAGAGTAACTGGTGCAGGAAATATCTATGCCGAGGTTTCCGATACAATTCCTGGTAAGCTTCCTCAAAGAATTATTTCTACTAAGGCAGCATCAGGATATTCATCATATGGAAACCAAATTGGACTTGCAACTACGCATGTTAGAGAGATTTATCATGATGGATATACAGCTAAGCGTTTAGAAGTAGGTGCAGTAGTTGG
>CAMEKD010000092.1 GCA_945920825.1 uncultured Anaeroplasma sp. | reverse complement strand
TTTACATTCCTTTTGAGGAGCGTGAACATAAAATCCTGATTCATTTTTCTTATATAATTCTTTCTTGATTTTGAAAAACTCATCTATATCATTTTTGTCATTTATCCTTTTAAGAAATTTATACATTCTTTTTAATAACTGGTTCATAAAAGATTTTCTTAAAGATTCATAATTAAAATATGAATAAGGCTTTTTCTTTCCGTTTTTGTCGATAGTACATTCAGCAATCAAAGTATGGATATGAGGGTTAAATTTTATATCTCTACCAAAAGTATGAAGAGTAGAGATAAAGCCTAAACGTTCATTCCTTTTTCTAGCGGCTTTAGATTTACCTTGAATGAGATAAGTTAATACATCATTAACAGCTCCAAACAATTCATCGTATAGATCCCTATATTTTTGAAAGAACCATCTAAGTTCTTCAGCAATAGTCCAAGTGATATGTCTATGAGGAGCATAGATACAGGTTTTAGATATTTCATTCGCTCTAGCATCTCTATATTTTTTACCACAAGATACACAAAATCTAGAATGACAAGATAATCCTCTAACATAAATATCATGACAATTAGGGCACTCATAAAATAAATAGCCATTGTTGAAGTTTCTACAATTAATCATACTATCAACATTTGTTAAAATAGATTCCCTTAGTGGAATATTTTTCCTATTACAGTATTCGACAAAATAAGCCCAGTTATCTCTGAAAACTTCTTGAATGGTAATATGATTATTTTCTTTTCTAGCGTAAGGAAGATTATTAAGTTTATTATATTCATTTTCATAAACATCCTGTCCAGCTTTAGCGGCATCTAAAAGAAGATGAGAAAGGTATCCTCTTTTGGCATGAACATAATAAGGTTTAGATTTAATTTCTAAAGGTAAATAATCAGTTACGATAGAAGTCATAAAATCACCACTATCTATAATACAGGAAAATAGTCAAAACAAAAAGAGGGCAACGCCCTCTTTAGAAGAATGACGGAAAGATTTTTAATCTTTTGGCATTCTATTTTTTATCCCTCCAAAAACATGTAAACGATTACAAAAAATTGGAAATCGTTTACCCTTTTCAATTTTAAAATTTTCTCGTATAATTAAATCGAAATGACGGTTAGTGATTTTAATATTTCTTATTTTTACTTGGAGGATTAGAATGGAAGAAAAAATCTTAACACCTCAAGAAGAGGTTGACGAGTTAGTTCAAAAGGGTTTAAAGGCTTTAGATGAATACGCTCATTTTACTCAAGAACAAATTGATTACATCGTTGCAAAGTGTTCTGTTGCTGCACTAGACAAGCATGGTGAATTGGCTAAGGCTGCAATCGAAGAAACTGGTCGTGGTGTATTCGAAGACAAGGCTACTAAGAATTTGTTCGCTTGTGAATATGTTACAAACGATATGAAGCGTTTAAAGACTGTTGGTGTTATCCGTGAGGATGATGTTACAGGTATGGTAGAGCTTGCTGAACCAGTTGGTGTTGTTGCAGGTATTACTCCAGTTACAAACCCAACATCTACAGCAATTTTTAAGTCATTAATTTGTATTAAGACTAGAAATCCAATTATCTTTGGCTTCCACCCAAGTGCACAGAAGTGCTCTGTTGAGGCTGCAAAGGTAGTTTATGAGGCTGCGATTGCTGCAGGTGCACCAAAGAACTGTATTCAGTGGATTGAACATCCATCTATGGATGCAACAACTGCCCTAATGCAGCATCCAGGTGTTGCAACAATCTTAGCTACAGGTGGTAATGCAATGGTTCGTGCCGCATATTCTTGTGGTAAGCCAGCACTTGGTGTAGGTGCAGGTAACGTTCCAGCATACATGGAAAAGACTTGTAATGTTCGTCAGGCAGTTAACGATATCGTAATGTCTAAGGCATTTGATAATGGTATGATTTGTGCTTCTGAGCAATCTGTAATCGTAGATGCTGAAATCTATGAGGAAACTAAGGAAGAGTTCAAGAAGTTTGGTGTATATTTTGCAAATAAGGCAGAAAAGAAAAAGCTTGAAGCATTTATGTTTGGTGTAAATTCTAAGGAAGATGCTCCAAATGCTAAATTAAATCCAAATATCGTTGGTAAGTATGCAACTTGGATTGCTAAGGAAGCAGGCTTTGAGGTTCCAGCCAATACTGTAATCATCATGGTTGAATGCTCAACTATCGGTGTATCTGAGCCATTAACTAGAGAAAAGCTTTCACCAGTTTTAGCAATGGTTAAGTCTAACTCTACTCAAGAGGGCTTCGATTTAGCTAAGGCATCTGTATGCTTCAATGGTTTAGGACACAGTGCTGCAATTCATACTGCGTCCCAAGAATTATGTACTAAATTTGGTGATTATATCCCTGCAATTCGTATAATTTGTAATTCACCTTCTACATTCGGTGGTATTGGTAATGTTTATAACTCATTCATTCCATCTTTAACATTGGGCTGCGGTTCTTATGGTCACAACTCTGTTGCTGGTAACGTAGGTCCATTAAACTTATTAAATATTAAGAAAGTAGGACGTAGAAGAAATAATATGCAGTGGTTTAAGATTCCATCTAAGATTTATTTTGAAAGAGATGCCATCGAATACTTACATCAGATGAAGGAAATGAAGAAGGCATTAATTGTTACAGACCGTTCATTAGTTGAGCTAGGTTATGTACAAAAGGTTATTGATCAGCTACAGCTAAGAAGCCCACAGGTTCCATATCAGCTATTCTGTGATGTTGAACCAGATCCATCGATTCAAACTGTATTAAAGGGTGTTGAATTAATGAGATCCTTCGAGCCAGATACAATCATCGCACTTGGTGGTGGATCTTCTATGGATGCTGCTAAAGGTATTTGGTTATTCTATGAGCACCCAGATGTAAACTTCAATGACTTAAAACAGAAGTTCATGGATATCCGTAAGAGAGCATTCCAGTATCCAGAATTAGGTAAGAAGGCAAAATTAGTTTGTATTCCTACAACATCTGGTACAGGCTCTGAGGTTACTCCATTCGCCGTTATTACAGATAAGGTTGAGCACAAGAAGTATCCATTAACAGATTACTCCTTAACTCCAACGGTTGCTATCATCGACCCAGCATTCGTTATGAATCTACCTAGATCTATCGCTGCAGATACAGGTATGGACGTATTAACACATGCACTTGAGGCTTATGTTTCTACACTTGCTTCTGATTATACAGATGGTTTAGCTATTCAGGCGATTAAGCTAGTATTCAAATATTTAGAGCGTTCTTATAAGAATGGTAAGAATGACCCTGAGGCTAGAGAGAAGATGCACAATGCATCTACACTTGCTGGTATGGCATTCGCTAATGCATTCTTAGGTATGAACCACTCTATGGCTCATAAGGTTGGTGCTGAATTCCATGTTCCTCATGGACGTGCTAACGCAATCCTATTACCTTATACCATTCGTTACAATGGTCAAAAGCCACAGAAGCTTTCTACATGGCCAAAGTACAATTTCTATCGTGCGGATGAAAGATATGCAGAAATCGCTCAGATTTTAGGCTTACCTGCATCTACAATAGAAGAGGGTGTTGAATCCCTAGCTAAGGCAGTTGGTAACTTAGGTAAGGCAGTTGGTATCAAGATGAACTTCCAATCACAGGGTATCGATAGAGATACTTGGATGAATTCTGTAGTTAAGCTTTCTTACTTAGCTTACGAGGATCAGTGCTCTCCAGCTAACCCAAGAGTACCTATGGTTGAGGATATGCAGAAAATCTTACGTGATGCATATGATTCAACGGAATTCTTAGATAAAGAATAATGAATGATGACTCCTTTAGAAATAAAGGAGTTTTCTTTTTGGAAAATTATGGTAAAATAGGTTGTATTATGGAGGTAACTTATGCTTACAACAAAACAAAAGGTCTATTTAAGAAGCTTAGCCCAGGGTATAAAGCCTGTAGTGCAAATAGGAAAAGAAGGCTTAAGTGATAATTTAATGGAAACCGTTCTCAATTATTTAAAGAAGCACGAGCTTATAAAAATATCTATTTTACAGAATTCTTATGTGACTAAGGAAGAAGCAATTGAATTCTTTAATCAAGAGGAAATAGAATTTGTACAATCCATCGGAAGACAAATCATTTTATATAAGCAAAGTGATGATGCTATAGATCCAATTAAGTTCTCAAAAAAATAATAGGATTATTTTTATACAACCCAAACAAATTTGGGTTGTTTTCTTTAAATTCATCTTATATTTTGCTATAATAGTAATACATTTTAGAAAACGGTAGTGTGATAATATGAAACGATTAATTTTAGTTGATGGAAACTCTCTTATGTATAGGGCTTATTATGGAATGAGTGCAGGTGGTACTCCAACTGCAAATTCTAAAGGCTTATTTACTAATGCAATTTATGGATTTGCTCGAATGATGAATAGCTTAATTATGAATCCATATGATGCTATTCTAGTAGCCTTTGATGCGGGAAAGAAAACCTTCCGTCATGATATGATGAAAGATTACAAGGCCGGAAGAGCACCTATGCCAGATGAATTTCGTATGCAAATATCCTATATCAAGGAATTCCTAGATATTATGAGAATAAAAAGATGGGAACAGGATTTATATGAGGCCGATGATATCATTGGTACAATGGCTAAAAAGGCATCCGATTTAGGATATCATGTAGATATATATTCTTCCGATAAGGATTTATTACAATTAATTAGTGAAAATACTACAGTTCATATGACGAAAAAGGGCTTTAGTGAGCTTGAGGATTTTACCCCTGAGCATTTCTTGGAGGTTTATGGTATACCATACACCTCATGGGTAGATTTAAAGGCTTTGATGGGTGATAAAAGCGATAATTTAGCCGGTGTACCAGGTATAGGTGAAAAAACGGGAGTGAAGCTTTTAAATACCTATGGCTCATTAGAAGGAATATTGTCTCATAAGGATGAAATAAAGGGTTCTGTTGGTGAAAAGATTAGAGCGAATGTAGATTCTGCATTATTATGCCAAAAAATGGCAACGATTCTAAGAGATTTCCCTATAGGTATATCGATAGATGAGCTTGACCGCAAGGAAATGGATAAGAATCGATTAATCGAATTCTATACGGAATTAGAATTTAAATCCTTACTTAAGGAATTAACCTTTGATGCACCAAAAATTGAACAAAATAAAATGGAATATAAGGCAATAACTAGTGGGTTAGAATTATCAGATATTTTAGAGGATAATTCCGCTATGATTTTTGAAACCTTCGAATATAATTATCACAAAAGTCCGCTTCTAGCGATAGGTATAAAAAATAGTAAGGGTACCTTTGTTGTTGACCCAAATATTATCTTTAATTCTATGGATTTTATGATGTTCTTATCCGATAAGAACAATCATAAAGCCATCTTCGATTATAAAAGAGCCTATGTACTATCGAAAAGATTAGGACTTGAGCTATTAGGTGTAGATTTCGATTTATTACTTGCAACCTATATCCTTAATCCATCTGCCGCAAAAGAAGAATTTAAAGGCATTGCTGATTTTTATGGTATTAGCGATTGCTACTACGATGAGGCAATCTACGGTAAGGGTGCAAAAAAATTCATTCCAGAAAAGAATGTCATCTATTCTCATGTTGCTAAGAAGGTAAACACTCTTTATGCACTTAAATGCGAGGCTATAGAAAGATTAAAGGAAAAGGAACAATATCATCTACTTACGGAAATTGAAATACCACTATCCCGTGTTTTAGGTAAAATGGAATTCCAGGGTATGATGGTAGATAAGGAGGAATTAAATCGTCAGGAATATGCATTAAATCAGGATATAAATATTCTTGTTGAAAAGATTTATTCCATCAGTAATCACGAATTTAATATATCCTCCCCTAAGCAATTAGGTACGGTATTATTTGATGAGCTAAAATTACCATATCCAAAGAAAAAGGGACAATCCTATTCTACGGATATTGAGGTATTAGAGGCTATTCGTGAGGCGAGTCCAATTGTCCCATTAATTATTGAATATAGAGCGAAAACAAAGCTTATGTCTACTTATGTGAGTGGCTTAAGAGAAATGATATATCCATTTTTACACCTATAAAATTAAAATTATTGCTGT
>CAMEKD010000091.1 GCA_945920825.1 uncultured Anaeroplasma sp. | reverse complement strand
TTCGTTAAAATATGAGTTTACTCATAGAGTGAATTTTTATTCACTTTTGTTCATGCTTAATTGATTTTAAAATGTAATAGCCTTTATCTCTTGTGATAATTTCACAATTGCCAAAAAGCTCTTCTAGATGCTCCTTAGAAGATGGAGCACCCTGCTTCTTTTGTATTACAACCCATAATTCACCATTTGGAAGTAAATGATGAAATGCACCATCGTATATAGCAAATACGGTTTGTTTTCCTGCTCGAATGGGTGGGTTCGTAATGATAGATGCAAAGCTCATTCCTTGAACCTTTTCGTAAAGGTCGCTATGGAATACTTCTGCGTCTGCGTTATTTTCCTTTATGTTTAATAGATTAAGATTATAGGCACGCTCGTTAATCTCACACATTATTGCATGCTTCTTATATAATGTGGATAAAACGATACCTATTGGGCCATAGCCTGCACCCATATCTAAAATATTACCTTCTATTTCATTTGGCTGAAATGCCTTTAGCATCGCGAATGTACCATAATCGATATATTCCTTAGAGAATACTCCGCTATCTGTATGAAAATGGAATGTATGATTCATGAAATTAAATGTATAGATATTTGGGTTGGATTTTACGTTTTCTTGAGTTTTTGAATAATAATGTGTGTTCTTGTCCATAAGTGAATAAAACCTTACTAAAAAAGGGCTTAAGACCCCTTAAGCCCACTTTTTATAACTAATTTTAAAATGATATTACTGAATTGTTAATTACTTAACTTCAACAGTAGCACCAGCAGCCTCTAACTTAGCCTTTAACTCGTCAGCCTCTGCCTTAGATACCTTTTCCTTAACAGCCTTAGGAGCGTTGTCAACTAAATCCTTAGCTTCCTTTAATCCTAAACCAGTTAATTCCTTAACAACCTTGATTACGCCTAACTTAGCAGCACCAGCAGATGTTAATACAACATCGAACTCAGTCTGTTCAGCTTGAGCAGCAGCACCAGCACCAGCAGCAGGAGCAGCAGCAACTGCAGTTGGGTCAATACCGAATTCCTCCTTCATAGCGTCTACTAATTCCTTGATTTCAAGGATTGTCATTTCTTTTAAAGATTCAATAAATACTTCTTTTGTTAACTTAGCCATTTTATTTTTCCTCCAATATAATAAATTTATTTTTTAATTAAAATTTAGGCTTCCTGTCCCTTTTCTACTAACATATTTAAACCAATTGCTAACTGAGAAACTGTACCTAACATACCAGCAGCTAACTGAGTTAATAATGTTTCGTAAGATGGTAACTGAGACAATACCTGTAATTGATCGAATGAATATACATCGCCATCAACTACACCTTTTACTACTTCAAGCTTGCTTGTTTCTTCTTCCTTCTTAGCCGCGAATAAAATCTTAGCTGGAGCAACAACATCTTCCTTAGCGAATGCAACTGCAACTGGGCCAGAGAATGCATCAATAACTGCATCATAACCATTGTCCTTAGCAGCTCTAGTAGAGATGTTGTTCTTGATTACAGAAACTTCTACACCAGCCTCACGCATAGCTCTACGTAAAGTCTGGAATGCCTTAACTGTTAATCCCTGATACTTGAATACCACGAATGCAGCTGAGTTCTTCATTTTTTCTGAAACAAGCTTAACTTCTTCCTGTTTAGCTAAAATGCTTTCCTTCATTTTATACCTCCATAAATTTTTAAAATAAAATCCTCTTCTGCCGAGGCAAAAGAGGATCTCACTTTCATCTTTTAAATTCCTCGGTAGGAGATTGAGGGTTTAAAACCCGCCTACTGTCTTCGGCTTAAATTGTACTTCTAATTATCTGATATTACTTAATGGAATCAGATGAAACCTTGATGCCAGGACCCATTGTAGATGCAACAGAAATATTCTTTACATATGCACCCTTAATAGTAGAAGGCTTAACCTTCATAATAGCATCATATACAGCCTTGAAATTCTCAGCTAGCTTATCAGCACCAAAGGATACCTTACCGATAGTCATCTGGATGTTACCAACCTTATCAGGACGGTATTCAACCTTACCTGCTTTGATTTCCTTAACTGCCTTAGCAACGTCCATAGTTACTGTACCAGTCTTAGGGTTTGGCATTAATCCCTTAGGACCTAATACACGTCCTAAACGACCTAACTGACCCATCATATCTGGTGTAGCTACGATAACGTCAAAGTCGAACCAGCCCTGATTGATCTTGTTGATCATTTCAGCTTCGCCAACATAATCAGCGCCTGCCTCAGTAGCTTCCTGCTGCTTTGCTCCACGGCAAATAACTAATACCTTTCTTGTCTTACCAGTACCGTTAGGTAACACGATAGCACCACGGATATTCTGCTCTGCCTTACGTGGATCAATGTTTAAGCGGAAGGATACATCAACAGATGCATCAAACTTAGCTGTAGATGTCTTGCAAGCTAAATCTAATGCTTCTTTAACATCATAAGCCTTAGACTTCTCTACAAGCTTAGCTGCTTCAACGTACTTCTTTCCTCTCTTCATATTGTTTCCTCCTAAAATGTGGTTAAAGCGGGAATTCCTCCCACAAGTTTTAGGCTGTTTTACACAACCAAATTAATTAGCCTTCAACTACGATACCCATGTTCTTAGCTGTACCACAAATGATGTTTGTAGCAGCTTCGATGTCATTGGCATTTAAGTCTGGCATCTTCATTTCTGCAATCTGTCTTGCCTGAGCTCTAGTGATTGTAGCTACTGTATGCTTTTTAGAATTCTCAGAACCCTTTTGAATACCTGCAGCCTTTAATAATAAATCTGCTGCTGGTGGAGTATGTACTACGAATGTGAATGAACGGTCTTCGTATACTGAGATTACTACTGGCAATACATAGCCCATCTTATCCTTTGTAGCGTCATTGAATTGAGAACAGAATCCTGGAATGTTAACTCCTGCCTGTCCTAGAGCTGAACCTACTGGTGGAGCTGGATTAGCTTTACCGGCCTGAATCTGTAGTTTTACAACTTTTGTAACTTTCTTAGCCATTTTATAAATTTCCTCCTTCTTTCAATGATGTGGTCAAACAGACTTTTGGACAAAGTCCTCCCACTCCTCGCGTAATCATACGCATGCTTTTACATTATATCAAAATGGAATTTCATAGTCAATTTGTTTTTTCACTTTTTTAAAAAATTTGTTTTTTCAGTTAATTCCTGATTTGCACAGAGTTGGTAAATTAGGAATTTTTTTAAAGTTTTTTACTGGTTTTCCAATATTTTACTTTGTAAGAAAAAAAGAGCCAATATGGCTCCAATTTCATCTAATTTATATACTATTTTGCTTCTATTTACTTATTGTTTTCAATTTGAACATTATCTTCGGTAGAATCATCTTCAACCGTGATTGAGGATTTTTTCTTATCTTGTTTCTTTTTTATTGCTCTATAAGCTGTAGTAAAAGGAATTACACCCGTTAATACTTCTGCAGCAAACCTTCCCGCTTTTCTTTTATCTTCTTGAGTCTTTTCCTTTTCAGCATTGGAAAGTTCAATTCTTCTATCTAATTCCAAATTGATTTTCTCTCTGATTTCACCCATTTCATCAATTATTTTTCTTTTTTCTTCAAAAGATAAATCCGGTGTGTCGATGAGAGTTTTTAATTCCTCTAGCTGTTCTTGATAAACCATTATTTTTCTATCATGGTCATCAAGCTGAGTTTTATTCATTTCACTTATCTGGCCTTGCATTTCATTAATATATTTTAAAGCTTCCTTTCCAAATTCAAGTCCAACATTAATTAATGTTACATATGGATTTGAACCAGCGTTTTTGCTTAGGACTTCTCCTGTTTTTTTAATTGCATTGCCCATTTTTCTACCTCATGTCAAACTAAAAATTATACTACCTTCTTAATCTTTACCTTGCCTGTAATGCTTCTTGAGAAACGCTTTGTTGCCTCACTAGCATCCTCATTACCATTTTGGGAAGCAAGTCTATACCACTTAAATGCATCCTCTAAATTTACTACAGATACACCAATACCATGCTCTAGACAGTCACCCAAACGATACATGGCGTAAGCATCACCAGCTTCAGCAGCTCTACTCCACCAATATTTAGCTGTAACTAAATCCTGAACGATATTCTTATCGGATGGTTCTGTCAAGTTTTCGGCTAGGTGAATCATAGCTGGAGTATTTCCATTATTTGCAGCCTTTTGCCACCAAGAAATAGCAAGAGCGTCATTCTTTAAGCATCCATCACCTAAGTGATAGCATTCCGCTAATGCATTCATGGATGCAGGGTCTTCGCTATTGGCAGCCCTTTGATACCAGTTGAAGGCAACCTTTTTATCTAATCTTACACCATCACCTAAGCTATAACGATTGGCAAGCTTAAGCTGTGCATGTGGATTGTTTTGATCTGCAGCAAGCTGAATATAGTGAACGGATAATTCTGTACACTGTAAAATACCTTTACCTTCAGCATAATAATCCGCAATCTTCTCTTGACATAAGGGATCTCCATTTTCAGCACCAGCTAAAAATAATTTTGCAGCTCCCTTAAATTTACCTAAATATTCGTAGCATAATCCACCATCTCTTTGTGCTTGAATTACACCAGCCTTAGCCGCATGAACTAACCACTGGGCAGCTCTTGGAATATCCTTATTGATACCCTCACCCTTCATATAAGCTAATCCTAAATAATACTGGCTTAGTGGGTGGGCATATTTTGCAGCCTCAGTGAACCAAGCAACTGCCTGGGTAGAATCCTGGTTAATACCATTACCCTCTAAATAGCACATACCTACCATGTATGCTGCATCCGTAATTTTATTTGATGCTGCACTCATGAATAGCTGGAATGCTCTTTTTACATTTTTTGGGCATCCTTTACCATAATATAATTGATCACCTAGATAATAACATGCTTGATAATTTGCCTGATCGTTTTGAACGACAGTTTCAAATAATAAAAACGAATCCTTAAATTTTTCGTTTTCATATAATTCTACAGCTCTTTTAAAGACACCACGATATTGGTTAATAACGTATTCTGCCATAGGATATACACCTCGCAATTCATTACTTTATTTTACCTTAAAATAGTTAAAAATACAATACGACAAAGCCCAAGAAAAAAGTGTTATGTCCTATTTCTTAAAGAAATGCCTTACACCTTTCTATTATTCAACGATTATTGTTTTTGCGTAAGATAAGAATTATCATAGGGGGATTCAAAATAACTCTTTACAGAGAAGAAATTCATGCAATATAAATCTTCTTTACAATACACACAAGAAAAAGGCAGAAAACTCTGCCTTAATCATTTTTTAGTGTTGTTTCGAGTGAATATGTTATATTACCAATTCAATATTTCTGCATGTATTTTCTAAAAGCCATAATATTTGTTTTACTCTTTTATGTATAAAATCTTTTATGATTCTATTATCAGTAATAACATCAATCACTAATACTACTTTGTCTAATCTACCAGCTTTTGCTAAGATTAAATCTAGTGTTTCTTTAGATTCAATCGAAAACAAATAAGATAAATTTATTTTTCTAACATATTCATCAACATCAAATATATTTTTTTCTAAGGATATATCTGAAATAGTATCATCATTTAATGAAACAATATATTCATGAATAGTTTCAGGCAATTTATCATATATTACGCCTAAAAGTTTATATGTACTTTTCATTAAAAATCAAAGCCTAATCCTGTTTTTCGTTTGATTGCTTCATCGCAAAAACTAATAAGAGAATCATATAATTCTAATGACAGTTGCTCTTTGATATTAATGTTATCCACAAGGTAATTTTTCAAGATTAAGCAGTCATTATAATCTAGAAAATAATAATCACCATCGCCAATTAAAAATTTATACTTTTTGTATAAATCTAGGCATATATCATCAATATTCATTTTGTCAAAATCATAACCAGTAATGATTAAAATTTTTGAGTTATCCTCATTACACATAGCAACATCAGAAATGTCGCCATACTTATATACACCATCTAAAGTCAATGGTAAGATTATTCTATACTCCTTATCATTCATATTACATTTCCTCTCTCTTCTTAATTTTAAGGTGCGTTTCTTCAGAAGAACCAGGTGTACCATCCGCTTTTACATAGCGTTTAGCTTTTTTATCGTAAATCCGCAAATATCCTGCCACCTTGTCACATTCAATCATATAATTCTCGTTTTCATAAACAAATTTCACGCCACTTACAGTTTTACCAACAACATCTGGGCAAAACTTATC
>CAMEKD010000090.1 GCA_945920825.1 uncultured Anaeroplasma sp. | reverse complement strand
GCGAAAAATACATACCATTTTCAGCAGTCTCTTATAAAGCCCGTTTTTACCTGGAATTTTTTTCGTTTTTTACCCCCCCCTTATTTAAAAATGGGGAAACACAAAAAACAATTAACTTTTTATTCTTTTTAATAAGGAAGATACATTTAATCTAAGCTTTAATATTGTAGATAGCATATAAATAACTCCATATGCTAAAATAAAAATAAGGAAGCATAAATAAAACCAAATACTAGAGTATGGATTAAGTATAGGTAAGCCTATATTAAAGGTTTTATTTAATTCAAGTAATCCTAATAAGATAAAGCTTGATGAAATATATGGAATACCAACAAAGATTAGGGCATCCATTATAGATGAAATAAATACCTTGAAGGATAAATAGAATCTCTTTTTCCCTAGAGTTCTTTCAAAGGCTAATCGATTTGCCATTTTATTTACCATAATAAAGGACATAAGAATAACATATCCAATAATTAAGAATAAAATGCTAAAGGCAGGAATGATGAAGCTTACAAGCCTTTCATGTGCCTCTCCATAAAAAGCATCGTATTGATAATCCTTTTCCATACATACATTCTTATATATATTCTCTGTATGTAATTGGAATAAATAATTCTTAGTTAATTTTAAATTAAACATACGCTGAATTAAATTATATTCTAATCTAAATTCTGTAGAATCTAAAGGCATGACATATTCATATTTATTCTCTATAGAATCATCTAATTGATAGAATCCAGAAATTAAATATTCTCCAGCCTTTGTACCTAATTCCAACTTACCATCATCTAAGGCTAAAATCTCTTTCTTATTCTTAGGTAATTCTCCTCTACTTAAAGATAAATCGAAGGAAGTAAAATTAGAAACTATTCTTACATTTCTAAAGGTACCATCTATAGAATAATTTGTTAATCCCACACTATACTCATAAGTCTTATAATAGAATACTTCATAATTCGATGAATCCGTAATTCCAACAATTTTCTTGTTCGTTTTTGTACCATTAATATTTAAACTATAATTTAATAGATTTTCTAATGGAATATCTCCTCTAATGCTATTGGCTAACGCTTTAGAGATGATAACATCATCACTATTATTTAATTGCTTTACGCCATATAATACTTCCTTATTGTTATATTCTATAGGAACATAAATACCCTTTTCACTTTTTGATTTTACATAAGTATTATGAAACAAATAAAAATCATAAATAGTTTCCTCAACAACATCCGTAACCTTATTCTCTATAATTAATTCCTCTAAAGAAGTAGAATCTAAATATTTACCCTTGCCATCATTATGGATATTTCGATTCACTAAATGGGCCGTATCTGTATATCTTACCTTAGATTCATCTACCTTAGTAGAAGAGACTAAAAAGAAGGAAAAGAAAAATAGCATAATACCGATAAGAGCTAAGAATATGCGATGGACCAAATATAATTTTGTTTTATTAAAGAAATATAACAGAATTTCTTTAAATCGATTATTCTTCTTTTCTACATCATTATATTCTATGGATATATCTATATTTTCTTCCGGAATTTCATATGTTCTTTCCTTGGCTATAATATATGGACCATCTTCAATTTTTTTAATATTTTGATCTGCCTTATAATAGATTTGTCCATGAATGGAATAAAAGGAAATATTTAAAGAATCTAAATCATAAGTGTCTATTTTAATATCCTCATTTAAAATCTCATTATGCTTTAAATCCTCTTCATATATTCTATTTGAGGAATCATATCCCTTATTTGATGGAATATATTCCTTTAAAATTCTACCCTCCTGGATGGTATATATTTTATCAGAATAATCCTCTGCAAGTATTTTATTATGCGTAACGAATAAAACTAGTGCATCCTTTGCTGCATATTTCAAAGCACGCATAATAACTCTTGCATTATTTTGATCTAGATTTCCTGTAGGTTCATCAGCAAATATGATTTTATTCTTTCTCAAAAGTGCTCTTGCAATACCTACTCTTTGGCGTTCTCCACCACTTAAATTCTTAACGAAATGTCTTTTGTATTTTTTTAATTTGACTATGTCTAATACCTGATGAATTCTAAAATCCACCTCTTCCTTAGATGTAATTCCATTTAGCAATAAGTATTCATATAAATTATCATAAACTGTATTATTCTCTAGTAAAAAACAATCCTGAAAAATATAGGAAATATTTTTTTCTCTATAAGAATCCATATCCTTAATTTTTATGCCATCATATAAAATTTCTCCAGAGGATGGATAATCTAATCCGCCTAATATATTTAACAAGGTGGATTTACCACTACCTGACTCACCTAAAATAGAAATTAAACCTGTATTTGGTAGATCTAAATCAATATCCTTTAATATTTGTACTCTATTAAAGCTTTTTGTAACGTGAATAAGATTAATCATTTCTCTTACCTCCCTTACCTAAAGACTTCCTTTTCGATAAAACGAATTGATTTAATATAAATATACATAATATTGAAAATATAACTACAAATATACTAGATTTTAAACAAATATTTAGAATAGAAAGATTCTTATAAAAGATATTTAAAAACAGAATGGCAAGGAATAAGGATAGAATAAAGCTTACTAAAAAATACCCTATAAATTCTAAGGATAATAATTGTCTTGTTTTCTTTTTATTCAAACCTAAAGAGTTTAAAACAAAGTATTCCTTATTTCTTAGTTTAAATAAACTTAAATAGATAAAGCCAAAGATTAAAAAAGAACATAAAACAATACTATAAATTAATGCAATTGAGGTATAAACAGAAGCATTATTCATAAAATCATCTTCTAAGGAATAATAAACCATGTCTACAGCATAATATCCCATATTTTTTAAATGAGCAATTTCATCTTCTGGATTTACATCATAAATAATGGCATCGAAGCACTTATCAAAAATATAATCCTTATTGATCTCAAGTATTGTATCTTCACCATCATATTCAATTAAAAATTCGCTTCCACTAGATAAATACTCTCTTCCATCGATCTCATAATATATATCAAAGCGTTGAATTTGCCCCTCAAAACTCTTAGGGAATGTAATCTTATTCTTAGTATCTTCTCTACAAACCAACTTAGAATAATCATAGATTTTAGTAGTGGATTCGCTGCTATTTAGAATATTTGTAATTGTTCCATCATAATTAATACAAACCCTCGAACTACTGCTTACTATCTTACTTATAGCCTGTAAATAGGCATTCCCAAACAAATAAGATTTTGTTGCACTACTTGCAACACCTACAATAATGTAAGAATCTCCCATTCTAAAGCCTGTAATTTCTTTATTTAAGTAGACCTCACATTCATGTTCTGTAAGATTCCCCTCTAAATTGATACATACCTCGTTGGAAGCATTAGGATATCTACCTAATAGTAAGCTTGGCATTTCATCATGATAATATAAATTGACATTTTTATAATTTTTAATTTCATAAATACAGCTTCTTAATTCCTCACTTGGATTTTTATTATAAGAATTATATTTTTGAAATATAGTAGAATCTATAGGTTTACTTTCATTCGCTAAAACATAGACGGAGTTTTCCTTTGCATTTATGAAACGATTTGTATATTTGTATTGGTTTAAGGATATATTCAGAGCCGTAAATGTAATAAAAATTAATAAAGAAAATATAAGTCCTGTAAGGATCATAATAAAAGCATTACTAAAGCTTCTAAATGAATTATAAAATGACATTTGAATCATTTTCTTAAATGAAATTACATCTGATTTTTTATATTCCTTAAGGATTTTCTTTTCCTTCAATAATTCCTCATCTAAGGCAATTTGATTATTTTTAAATAGAATTCTTCTTGTCGCAAAATCCCTTATTTCATCAAAATTGTGCGTAACAATAAGAACTAAATGGTCTTCTCCTAAGGTGGCCAAAAGTGATACAATTCCCTTTGCCGTTTCACTATCCAAATTCGCAGTAGGTTCATCAGATGCAATAATTTTCGTATCTAAAGCAATCGCTCTTGCGATAGCACATCTTTGTTTTTCTCCACCAGACAGCTTATTGCATTTTTTATCCTTTAAACTTTCGATACCAACCCTCGCAATCGCATCTAGCGCTTTTGTCTTGGCATCCTTTATTGAATAATTCTTAATCAATAGTGGCATCATGACATTATCGATTACACTCATAGATTCTATCAAATTATAATCCTGATAAATAAAGGATATATTTTGAAATCTATAATCATTCATTTCATCCAAATCATACTCACTTGTGTTTTTGTTATCGATAATGATTTCTCCTTCCGTAGGAGAATCTAGCTTAGCTAAAAGCTTTAAAAATGTGGATTTACCACTGCCTGATTCACCACATATTGCAACAACACCAGTATCATTTAGCTCTAAATTTACATCTCTTAAGCCTAGTGTTGCTTTATCCTTATCTACATAAATTTTTGAAACATTTTTAAATTGTATCATTCTATCACTCCCAATAAATAACGCTTCTATTTGTTTATATCATTAGAAGCGTTAAATACCATATTATTTTATTTATTTACCTTTTCTTTGCATACTTTTCACATAGAGAAATCACGATTAAGCTGATAAGTTAAATAGTTTTTCCCATTCATCTTTTGTATATTTTTTGTATTCCGTATATTTTTCTTCTTGTATCATTTTAGTATAAAGCTCATATGTTTTTGGGAAATCATCCTTCCATAAATCAATATTCTTTAAAGAACTTATATCATACAAAGAATCATTCTCATATGTATAAAGCATCTCATAATCAACATTAGTTAGAGTATTAATATAATTTATACAATAAAGACACCATTGATTTTCATAAGAATATGCTCCATCATTTACATATTCAATGTATGTATATTTTTCTAATGAAGAAATTTCTACATCATCGTAATTATTTCCAGTGTTAAAAGAATAGCTAAATATTTGATCAGATAGACTATATTCTTCATTCTTACATGAAGATAAAATGACGCATAATAAAACAATCACTAAAACATATAAAATTTTACATGGATTCCCAATGACCTTTCGCATTTTTTTCTCCTCTTAAATAAGTATCATTATCATCATAACCTATCACATCATAATTATATCCAGTTATTCCAACAGGAACATCAGTAGTATACCACTCTTGTAGTGCCAAACATTTTTTAAAACAAGTTCTAGCCGTATCAAAACTTACTGGAATAGTGTAATAACCGCAAGTATCTTTTATTTTAGTTGTTAATACGTTTTTAGTTAAAGCAGGCATATTACATAATAGACTAGCTACATAAGCAACAGAAGCAACTGTAATCGAAACGGCTGGTGATGCCTGTGCAGCAGAACAAATCACGCCGGCAATAAATCCAACAAAATCGATATAAGTAGAATAATTGTTCTTTTTTAAATCTAAAATGCCCTCTGGTGTAACTTTACTCATTCCATACTTTACGCAATATTCATTATCCAAAGTCAATTCGCCAACTAAAAGTTTATAGAACAATACAGTTTGCTCATATGTAAAATATTGAATATAATTTGTGAATATTTTTAGTCAAGTATAAGATGGATCTCCATTTTCGCATACCCATTTATTATGGTTTTTATACCTAGGTCTATATATTAAATCTTCATTTGGCCCTATATTTATAGTATATGAACCAGTAGCGGTTCCATACATTCTTACTGCGACATAATAATATCCTTTAGCTAGATATTCAATAGAACATGCGTTATAGTAATTATTGTCACATTTACTTCCATCATCTTCTGTTCTATCAAAGCCAATGAAGCCATTAATCCACCAAAGAATTTGATTTTCTCTATATAATCTAATTTTTGTGTCCTTACTTCCTGTCGTATATGCTGTATAATAACCATCACGTGGAACATAATAATGATAAATATGTACTTGATATGATTTAGTTATACTATTTGTATAAGATACAAGATTTTCAACATTTACTGGATTAGTTATCTTGTCTCTACAAGCATATAATTTTTCATTTGATAAATCAATTTCATAAGCATTAGCTATTCCATCACAAGAATAGTAATAATCATTTGATGCAGCATGTACACCTACTTGGGATACAATACCTAAAAAAAGCATAGCAAAAGCTACAATAAAAAATCTTTTTAATGTTTTCATTTTTTCCCTCCCTCATTTAGCATCTAGTAAAATTATACACTCTCAGAAATTTAAAGTCAATAACAGCATTATGCATCTTTGTGTTTCCCCATTTTTTAATTCATGTCAAAAAATGCCAAAATTATGCCAT
>CAMEKD010000089.1 GCA_945920825.1 uncultured Anaeroplasma sp. | reverse complement strand
TAATGAATGTGTAGTATACTAGCTTTAAAATTAAAAGATGTGTAATTATTTATTAATAAGCTTTAAAGTAATAGTTGTGTAAAAAAATAACTCCTTTGTTACAATGTTTTTGGGTAAACATCTTAACGAAAGGAGTTTTATTTAAGCCATTAATTTAACAAGTACTGCCTTTTGAGCATGAAGACGATTTTCTGCTTCCTCGAAGATTTCATCCGCATGAGCCTCAAAAACCTTATCTGTGATTTCTTCTTCTCTATGTGCAGGAAGACAATGCTGTACCATGCAATCAGGCTTAGCAACAGCCATGACGGCATCATTAATTTGGTAAATACCCTTAAATACCTTTTCTCTTTCCGCCTTTTCGGATTCCTGACCCATAGATGCCCATACGTCTGTAAATAATACATCAGCATCCTTAGCAGCAACAAGAGGATCTTCTGTCATTTCAAACATTCCAGGGAATTCTTTAGCAAATTCTAAAATATGGCTATCTGGTTCATATTTCTTAGGGCATGCAATACTCATTTTCATACCTAAGCGTAATACACCAACTATAATGGAGTTTGCCATATTATTACCATCTCCAATATAGCAGCATTTTAAGCCCTCATATGCGCCCTTAAATTCACGAATTGTCATTAAATCCGCTAAAACCTGACATGGATGGCAATAATCTGTTAAAGCATTAATTACAGGAATAGAACCATATTTTGCTAAATCCTCTACTTCCTTTTGGTCAAAGGTACGAATCATTATACCATCTAAATATCTAGATAATACTCTTGCGGTATCTTGGATTGGCTCTCCTCTACCGATTTGTAAATCTCTTGAGGATAGGAATAATGCCTGACCACCAAGCTCATGCATGCCAACCTCAAAAGAAACTCTCGTACGAGTAGATGATTTTTGGAAAATCATACCTAGGGTTTTACCCTTTAATAATTCGTGAGGAATACCATTCTTTTTTTGAAATTTTAATTGGTCTGCAAGATTTAAAATATCAAGCAATTCCTCTTTTGATAATTGTTCTAATGTTAATAAATGCTTCATTTAAGCCTCCTTCAAAACGTGAATAAGGATATCAAGCCCCTTATTTAGCTCTTCAAATGTAATATTTAATGGAGGAAGTAGACGGATCTTGGTTTTTGCAGTTAATGGAATTAATCCTTCCTCCATACATTTTGATGCAATATCTACTGCCTTTAGGCCATCCTTAAGCTCAAGTCCTACCATAAGGCCCTTACCAGAAATAGATAAAACCTCTTCTACATCCTTTAGTCTATCCTCAATTATTTTACGGCATTCACGCACGTGATTCAATAACTTATCATCAATTCTTTTTAATACGGATAAAGCAGCACTTGCACAAACTGGGTTTCCACCAAAGGTTGTACCATGCTGTCCATAGGATAAGACATTCTCTGTTTTTTCATCAAATAGGATTGCAGCAAAGGGTAAGCCACCAGCTAATCCCTTAGCTGTTGTAACAATATTTGGTGTGACTCCATATTCCATATAGGAATATAAATATCCACATCTACCATTACCGGTTTGAACCTCATCGACAATAAATAGGATATCGTTCTCCTTACATACCAAATCGATATATTTTATAAATTCAGGATCTAATGCAACAACGCCACCCTCACCCTGAACCGTTTCAATCATTATTGCGCATGTTTTTTTGCTGATTAAACCCTTTAATGCATCAATATCTGATGCAGGACAATATTTAAAATCACCTACAAATGGGAAAAACCATTGGTGAAATACATCCTGTCCTGTTGCAGATAATGTGGCAATTGTTCTTCCATGGAAGGAATTTTTCAAGGTTATGATTTCACTTCTTCCTAAACCATATTTATCATAGGAATATTTTCTTGCAGCCTTAATGGCACATTCATTTGCCTCAGCACCAGAATTACCAAAGAATACCTTTTTCATATTGGTTTTCTCACAAAGCATTTTCGCAACCATTACCTGTGGAGCTGTGTAATATAGATTAGAGGAATGCTGTAATGTATTTGCTTGATGCACTACTGCATCTACCCATTCCTTATCACATGCACCAAAGGAATTTGTTCCAATTCCTGAGGAAAAATCAATATATTCCTTTCCCTTATAATCCTTTAGGGTTGCACCCTTGCCTTCTTTTAAAACGACAGGGAATCTTTTATATGTATTTAAGATATTCTCGCTATCTTCTACCATTAATTCCTTTTCAAATTCCTTCATATCTTCCATAAGAAGCCCCTTTTCTACATCTTATCATTACTTTTTAAACAAATATAAATAAGTATGTCACTTTTTTAGTTATTCTTTTTATAATTATCATCAACATAATAATGTTCTTTTAAAGTTTCTTCCCACAGTTTATGTATATATTCTAAATCAGCTGTCGATGATATTTCTTTATCATCATATTTATTTAATAATTCTAATGTAATATTATCAAATGTTCCTTTATAATATTTATCTAATACATCCATAAATAATTTATTATTTGATACATTATAAAATAGTGTCATACACGATCTTATTTTATAATAATCTGTAATACTTACTACTTCTGATATCTTATTCGTATTAATATTTAATAATGCAGTTGTAATTTCAATTAAATTATTTCTTAAATATTCATTATTATAATAATCAATTGCTTCTTTTTTAGATTTAATTCCATAATAATATGACTCATAGCTAAAACCTAGTCCCGCATATTGTGGGAATATATACCATATCCAGTGGGATTCTTTTTTACCGTTTTTTATTTCTTTTAATGCTCTATCGTAATCTTCGTTTTGAGCATCAATAAATCTATTCAAGTCCATAAAAAACTCCTATTTAAACTGTGTACCTACACCCTCATCAGTTAATACTTCAATTAAAATGGAATGTGGAACACGTCCGTCAATAATTACTACGTTGTTTACACCACGACGAATTGCTTCCTCGCAGCATGCAACCTTAGGTAGCATACCGCCATCGATAATGCCTTGCTTTGCAAGCTGCTTAATTTCAGAAACATTAATCGTTTGCATTAAAGAATTTGGATCATTCTTATCCTTAAGCACACCCTTAATATCCGTCATAGCGATGAATTTTTCTGCATCTAGTGCACCAGCAATTCTTGCTGCTGCTGTATCTGCATTAATATTATATAAATTACCATTTTTGTCAAAACCAATGGTAGAGATTACTGGAATATAGCCTAAGGTTAAGGAATCTAATATGATATCTGTATTAATTTCTGTAATTGTACCTACATACCCAAGCTTAGGGTCATTCGGTTGTGCCTCAATCATACCAGCATCAACACCAGATAATCCAATTGCCTTACCACCAGCTAAATTAAGCTGATTTACCAAGCTTTTATTTAGTTTTCCAGCAAGCACCTGAGTAACGATATCCATAGTTTCACCATCCGTTACTCTAAGTCCATTTACAAATTCGCTTTGCTTATTTATTTTCTTAAGCATAGAAGATATTTCAGGTCCACCACCATGGACTAAAACAACCTTCATGCCTAAGGAGGATAGCATAACAACATCCTCCATAACTAATCTTTTTAAATTCTCATCAACCATGGCATTTCCGCCATACTTGATAACCATAATTTTATCCTTATATTTTAAGATATAAGGTAATGCCTCACTTAATATCTTAGCACGCTCTTCTAAAGTTACCATTAGCTTCTATAGTCACCATTAATCTTAACATAATCATATGTAAGATCGCATCCAAATGCTTGGGACTCTCCTTCCCCATCATTTAAGTTAATCTCAATTGTGATTTCATCTTCAGATAATATTTCCTTCGCAAGCTCTTCAGAGAATGGAATACCACTTCCATTCTTACATACAGGTATAATACCCTTATTGCTTTTGAATTCTACATCAACCTTTAATACATCAACATCTGCCTTAGAATATCCTATAGCACATAATACTCTACCCCAGTTTGCATCACTACCAAACATAGCTGCCTTAAGTAGGCTTGAGCAGATGACGCTTTTTGCAACAATTTTTGCATCCTCAATGGTTTTTGCATGTGTAACATGAGCAATAAGTAGCTTTGTTGCACCCTCACCATCCTTAGCCATAGCCTTAGCTAAATAGATCGTAATGTATTTTAATGCATCCATAAATTCAGCATAATAATTATTCTTTTCTGTAATCTTTTCATTATCTGCAAGCCCATTTGCCATAATCGATACCATATCGTTTGTAGATGTATCTCCATCTACAGATAGCATATTAAAGGAATCGGAGGTGGCCTCCTTTAATGCCTCCTCTAAAAGATTAGCACTAATCGAAACATCGGTTGTAATAAAGCATAGCATTGTTGCCATATTCGGGTGAATCATACCAGAGCCCTTAGTCATAGCACCAATATGACAAACCTTATTACCTAAATGAAATTCAACGGCAATTTCCTTCTTCTTTGTATCGGTTGTCATAATACCCTGTGCAGCTAAATCTGCGTGAGAATCTGTATTACCCAATCCCTTAACTATTTCAGGGATTCCCGTTTTAAATGGTTCAAGTGACATAGGAAGGCCAATAACTCCTGTAGATGCCACAATGACATCCTCAGGTGCAATATTTAATTCCTTCGCTAGGATTTCGCAGGAGGATTTCGCAATAAAAATACCATCTTGATTGCAGGTATTGGCATTACCACTATTACATAGCATTGCTTGTGCATAACCATCACTTAAATTTTCTTTTGTAACATAAATTGGTGCACCCTTAACCAGATTTGTCGTATATACAGCAGCTGCAGTAGCCTTCTTTTCTGAATAAATTAAGGACAAATCAATCTTTGATTTATTTTGACGTATTCCTGCATGTATACCATTTGCAGTAAAGCCCTTTGGTGCAACAACACCACCAGTAATTATTTTCAAAATAAAACCTCCTATACATTAAGGCTTGTCTTAGGATCAAGCCCAAGCATTATGTTCATACATTCCATTGCAGCTCCAGATGCACCCTTACCTAGGTTATCTAGACATGCAGTAATGTTAATTCTTTCTTCATTTCCAGAAACATAGATTTCTATATAATCCTTACCACATAAATGATTTGCAGATAAGAATCCATCCTCTGTTCCCTTTTCATCAAATGGCATAACCCTGACAAAATCCTGATTTTGATAATAATTTTCTAATAAATCATGAACAATTTTAGGATTATATTCTCCATTTAAACCATCCACATAAAGTGGAACCGTAACGAGCATACCCTCTAAAAAGTCACAAACATATGGATTAAATAATGGCTTTTGCACTAAGCCTGGGATTTCCTGCATTTCCTTTAAATGCTTATGGTTTAATCCCATGGCATATAATCTTGGAGCATCGAATTCCTTCGGTCTATTTTCGCCCTCATATAATGCAATACCTTTTTTACCAGCTCCAGAATAGCCAGATATCGCATTTACTGCAAATGGATAATCCTTTGGTGCAATACCAAGCTTTACTAGTGGATATACTATAGACATGAAGCCTGAGGCATAGCAGCCTGGGACTGCAACCCTTTTTGATTTCTTAATTTTTTCCAAAAAATCCTGTCCAAGCTCTGGAAATCCATAAGCCCAATCTGGATTTGTTCTATGTGCAGTAGATGCATCTATAATTCTTGTTTTATCATTTTTAACTAATCCTACTGCCTCTATTGCAGATGCATCAGGCAAGCATAGGAATGTGATATCAGAATTATTGATATATTTCTTTCTTTCCTCTAAATCCTTTCTCAATTCCAAAGGAATTAGCATAAGATCAATATCTGTTCTTTTGGCAAGCCTATCATATATTCTTAGGCCTGTTGTTCCTTCCTTACCATCGATAAATACCTTATATTTCATATTAGCTCCTTAAAGCCTTTATTTGTGCTTCTACAGATTCAATTGCAGAAGCTCCCTGGCTTGTTCTTTTGAAAGTACATCTTTCAATATCGATTTCTGGATAAACATCCATATCAAATAAAGTAGAATATTCCTTAAATACCTCTAAAGGAACATCCTCTAAAACTATATTCTTATCAATACAGTAAGCAACTAAGGACCCAGAAATCTTATATGCATCTCTAAATGCCATACCCTTTTTAACTAAATAATCTGCTAAATCGGTAGCATTAATAAAGCCCTTCTTAGCCGCATTTCTCATATTTTCTTTATTTACCTTAATGGTTTCAAGCATTGGCTTAAAAATTTTTAAGCATTGATTTAGAGTATCTAAGGAATCAAAGATAGCCTCCTTATCCTCCTGCATATCCTTATTATATGCAAGTGGAATACCCTTAAGCATAGTAAGTAATGTAATTAAATCACCATAGACTCTACCCGTTTTACCTCTTACAAGCTCAGCAATGTCTGGGTTTTTCTTTTGGGGCATGATAGATGAGCCTGTAGAATAGGCATCATCAAGCTCAATGAATTTAAATTCCCAGCTACACCATAAAATGA
>CAMEKD010000088.1 GCA_945920825.1 uncultured Anaeroplasma sp. | reverse complement strand
GGTCTTGGTCAATCGCAAAAACATTACCTCTATAGATATTATCATCCTTCATTTTAAATTCAATATAATCTCTAAGCTCATATTTTGGCATTTTCAATTCAATCACCACCACATCACATATATTATAGAGCAAAAAGAGAAAAAGAGATACCCGAAAGTATCCCTTTATCATTAATTCTTGCCTTCAAATTGAAGCTTATAAAGCTTATAGTAATAGCCATGCTTAGCTAAAAGCTCCTGGTGATTACCATGCTCTAGGATTTCACCCTTCTGTAGTACCATAATTTGGTCCGCATGCTGGATAGTAGATAATCTATGAGCAACGACAAGCATTGTACCAATATTCTTAATCTTTTCTAAGGATTCTTGAATTAATACTTCTGTTTCTGTATCAATATTTGCTGTAGCCTCATCTAGAATTAGAATTTGTGGATCCGCTAAAACTGTTCTTGCAAAGGATAATAGCTGACGCTGTCCTTGGCTAAAGTTTTCACCACGTTCAATAACCTCTTCATCTAGACCCTTTGGAAGCTTCTTGATGAAGGAATCCGCATTAACATATTCACAAACTCTCATAATTTCATCATCATGATATTTTGTATCATGAAGAGTAATATTATCTCTTATAGAACCACTAAATAGGAATACGTCCTGTAGCATTTGACCAATCTTTGCTCTTAAGGATTCTATCTTAATATGTGTAATATCAATATCATCAATTAAGATTTGACCCTTTTGAATCTTATAATTTCTGACAATTAAGGATAGAATGGTTGTCTTACCTGCACCGGTTGCGCCAACAAAGGCTACGGTTTGTTTAGGTAGGATAGTAAAGGATACATCTTTTAAAATCCAATCCTCATCCTCATAGGCAAACCAAACATGCTTAAATTCAATCTTACCCTCAAAATGATCAATTTCAATAGCATCCTCGCTATCTAATACATCTGGCTTTACATCCATTAAATTAAATAATCTTTCTGATGCAGTAAATGCCTTTTGTAAATTATTTAATTGATCAGCTAAATTTTGAATTGGATTAAAGAATCTAGAAATTAATTGATAATATGCAACAATATCACCAGCACTCATTGCAAAAATCCAACCAAAATAGAAATTAACTGCAACAGAGGAAATATAAATCAAGGTAATGAATGGTCTATAAATACCAAAGCATAGAACAACTTGGAATCTTGCCTTACGTACATTATCATTCTTTTCAATGAATTCAGAATCCTTATAGCGCTGTTGGTTAAAGATTTGGGTAATCTTCATACCAGATAGATTCTCATTAAGATATGTATTCATATCAGAAATCGATTTTCTTTCCTTAGTGAAGATTCTATTAACAATTTTTGAGAAGATAAAGGAGGATATCGCAACAATTATAACAGGAACTGCCATAATTAAGGATAGCTTCCAGCTATAGAAGAACATTACAGCATAAACAGTTACAACATATAATATATTCTTAAATACATTAACAATTACATTTGTGAATAAATCACTCATGGATTGTGTATAATTACATACTCTTGTAACTAAGGAACCAACAGGCATCTCATTAAACTGATTTTGGCTCATATTTTGAATATGAGTAAATACATCCATTCTTAATCTATAAATAATTCTTTGACCAGCCTTTTGTAATAGCATAGATTCAATATAAATAAATGCCATATTCACTACTGCAATCACAAAATAAACAATAGATAAAATTAATACAGTTCTATAATTATCATAGCTTAATTGGGAATTTCCAAACAATGTCTCAAAGCCTTCTAAGGCATCTGTAATTTTACCTGTTAGAATGGGAAGTGTAATATCTAGCGCAACATTTATTGCTAGTAATACTATTGCTAAAATGAAGGATAATAATTCAGGCTTAACATATTGCATCGTACGAGATAAAATCTCTTTTAGGCTCATTTTATGATCGCCCTTTAAACGGTTTAATTCATCTTCCATTACTTTGCACCTCCTTCTACTTCCTTTTCAAGCTCCTGTAGATATACCATACGCTTGTATGTAGGAGATGTATTTAATAAATTCTCAGGTGTATCAAATGCTTCAACCATACCATCATTTAATACTAGGATACGGTTTAGCTTAGATACGGTAGATACACGGGATGCGATAACGATTGTTGTCTTACCCTTTCTCTTTTCTCTTATATTTCTTAAAATGGTTTCCTCTGTCTTTACATCTACTGCTGAAACAGAATCATCCATAATCATAATTGGAGATTCCTTAATATAGGCTCTCGCAATGGAAATTCTTTGTTTTTGTCCACCAGATAGTGTAACACCTCTTTCTCCAGATATCGTATCATATCCTTGCTTAAATGCAGCAATATTGTCGTGTACATCAGCAAATATTGCAGCATTTTGAATAGAAATAGGATCCTTTTTTCTATCGGAGAATGCAATATTATTATAAATCTTATCACTGAATAAGAAATTATCCTGTGGAACATATGCGATAGCATTTCTTATGGATGTAATATCGCAATCCATAATATCATGACCATCAATTAATATAGAGCCCTTATCTACGTTATATAAGCGAAGTAAGGAATTTACTAGGGTCGTTTTACCACAACCAATTTTACCAACAATACCAATGGTTTCTCCTGCTTCAATTTCGAAGGTTACATCCTTTAAGGATTTCACCTCAACAGGGGCATCTGGATAGGAGAATGAAAAATGGTTGAATGTGATTTTGCCAGAAACATTCTCAAGCACATATGCATTCTCTGGATTTTTAATATCCTCCTCTGCATCTAAGAAGGCTTGAACTCTCTTTAAGGAAGCCTTAGCACGGCTTCTCATGGAAACAATTTGACCCATAGCAATCATTGGCCAAATCAATGTATCAAAATAGCCAAAGAAGGTTACAAGACCGCCTGCATCAATTTCTATTGTATGGCCAAATATAACCATATATTCACCTATAACCGTTGCATATACGGCATATCCACCAAATCCTAATACCATAGCGGCGATAGCGGCGATAATTACTTCAATTAAACCATCAAATATAACACTAATTCTTGCGTAGGAAACATTCTTTAATTGATTCTTTCTTGCAATTTTTGCGAATGCATGAAGCTTTGCATTTTCCTTTACAAAAGCTTTAATTACACGAATACCTGTAAAGTTTTCCTGTGAAAAATCATATAGTTCATCATAATTTTTCTGTCTTTCAAGCCAAAGCTTAGACATAAACGTTTCAATTAGGAATCCCCATAAAATAATTAATACCATAGGTATGAATGCCAAGATGGAAAGTGCCCAATCGAGCTGAACCATTTTTACAATAACCAATATACCTAAGAAAAATGCATCAACGATATTAACCACACCAAAGCCTGCATATTCCTCTATAGTTTCAAGGTCTGTTGTAAACCAGCTCATAATAGATCCTACCTTGTTTTCGTGGTAGTACTTTTGACTCAAACGTTCACTTTTCAAAAACATTTCATGCCTAAGGCCAGCCTCAACACGACCAGATGCATTAAACAATGTAAAACGCCAAAGCATTCTACCGCCAAACATTACAACAGCAACAACTAAAATCATGATTAGAATGTGCTGCATTTGAGCTTCTGCATCTAAAGGCTTGTCATTGATAATGTTTACAATATCACCTAAGAATTCTGGAATCCATAGCTGTACATAATCTACTGCAATAAGAGCAGCTATACCAAGTAGGTACATCCAGGAATACTTCATGTAATACTTAAACATATGTCTATTGAACAGCATACATTTTCTCCCTTCTATTTACTTTTCAATTACTTCTTTAATCTTATCCTCTAATAAATTTTCTCCTATGACAATAATGACATCCTGTCCTGCAGCAATAGGGGAAACATCAAAGGAGTCTTTTGTTAAATTCATTAAATACCAAGAATCGGCTTCCATAAAAAAGCCTTTAATTCTTATAACATTCCCATATGCCTTATCCATAAATAATTTTTTAGATATTTCTAATAAATAATCCTTTTTTAGCATTTTATTCATAAAGCATATGGAAGAATAATTATTTTCCTGCATAACGGTTTTCTTTTCAAAGGAATAGCTGTGATATCCGCTATTCATTATATTTTGAAAGACAGAATCAAAAAAGGCAGCATGATGACCTAAATAGGCCTCGTTTTCTTGAATTCTTCTTGTACATCCTATAGCTTCTAGGGATTTATTCACCTTAGCTAATAAATCTTCTTTTCTTTTATTTCCAACCTTTGTAAAGATAATCGCTCCTGCAGGAGCAAGCTGGCTTGAAAATAGATACTCTGTATCACTATCCTTAATTTCAATATTCGAATCTACAATAGTGACTACAGAACCAATTTCATACCAATTTTCAAGTGGATCATCATAGATTAAATCAAAGAATTCATCGGTATCAAAGATCCCAGATGGCTCCACAATTACTCTTGTATATCCACTCATAGCCATGGAGATAAGTTTTGTTTTAAAGCGTCTTAGGTGGCAATCGTATGAGCAACCACCAGCAATCATTTCGATTTCGCAAGAAGGTCCTCTTAAATCACTTAAGAGCATCATATCGACATTGACTGCACCGTAGTCATTTTCTAAAATGCCAACTCTTTCTCCATTTTTAATTAGGTACTCCACATATTTTCTAATGAAGGTGGTTTTACCAGAGCCTAAAAAGCCAGTTATTAAATCAATTTTAATATTCATTTTACATAAAACACCTCCAAAGTACTAAAAACCGCGACAAAAATGTCACGGGGTATCTTTAGTTTTCAAAAAACTACAATAGCTCCTAATTTGTCGCCTAGTATATTTTAGCATAATTGTTATTGATGTCAATTACCTATATAGATACCGTCGTAATATTTATATTATCGAAAGAGGCAGAGCATAAAACTCTGCCTAAATCTTTTAAAATTTTATTCAAACTCCCTAACTTAATCCCTATCTTAAACATTTTTGTTAGGGTTTTCTGTTACGATTTGATTCCATTTGGTTTCAGCTGTCCATATCACACGGGCTGTATAAGCTAATGTTATCAAATTGTTATCACACTGCCTTTACTTGCCTTTTTCGATTGCAATTTCTCCCACCATATATTTGGCATAATCCTTTGCAAGATTAATATCATAAAAAACATTTCTATCCTCTGCATATTCTATCAAAGCATCTTGTATCAGAGTATGATATCTTTCATGAACATTCTTCAATGCCCATTCACCGCCCTCTTTCTTAGAAAGGACAAGTCCGTCCTGAATATATGCAAGCACTCTTGCCAGATTCAGTATAATATACAGCGGATTATCTGTGATTTCCTCTTCCGCTTCAGCAATATCATTCCAGATAGAGTCAATGTAATCCTGTACCGGTACGTCAGCAAAAATATCTTTGATAGAAGCACCATATAGACACTTGCCCCTATGGTTTATGATTGTAAAATGCGCAGCAAGATCTTTATCCTCACCCTTCATTTTCGAAATATAATCATCAGGATTCTTTCCATACCACTCAAGATGTGCAACAGAAAAATGTAATTCAAAGGGAGTCGGGTAAACAAATGGCTTACAAGCACTTTGTTTTACAATGCTCATTTCAATTCCTTTAGCCGGTCCCTTACTGTTTAATTCCACCACCATGTCCATAAAGGCTCTCTTAACACTATCCTCTATAGAATCCTTCACCACTAGGATTAAATCTATATCGCTCTTTGCCGGATTATAACATCCCATGACTGCTGAGCCATGGAGATATATGCCCACAAGATTATCCTGCAGAATTTCTTTTGACTTTTCAATAAAACTATTTATAACTGTATCCATTTATCCTTGTACTTTTCTTGTAAATTCCTTTGCATTTCTTGCATCTCGTTTATGGTAAAATCTTCCACCCAAATCAGCTACTTCTTATATTATTTCACAAGCCATGAGCCTGTCTTCTTTGATCCGGTTCTTTCAATCACTCCTTCATCCAGCAATTCCTTCATTAGCATTTGTATCGCCCTTCTGGATTTATTCATCATCTCTGACAGTTCTACTTGCGTCAATGAAGGATTTTCTTTAAGAAGCAGCAATAGATGCTCTCTATCCGACATCATGCTTTTCTGCGCTTTATTTTGCGCTTTATTTTGCGCTTTATCATACGCATAATTTAGATTCCACAACGTAAGGAAGAAATTATATCCATCCGTATAAAATACCGGCTTTAGCTCTTCCTTATATCTTTCCTCCGCTTCATAGGCGTCAAGGATTTTCTTAAACCCACTACCGCGTCGCTCCATAAGCCTCATTCTTCCAAAAACATCTGCAAGAATCGGATTTCGCAGCTTTGATGGCACGTGTCTTATATCCAGCAACTGAACTTCAGAGCCATCAAACATTCCTCCGGGATTGGTGATGACAATCCTGTCATCGTAGATATCTACCTGACTGTGAGCTCCTGAGACACTCGTTTGGATTTACTAATTTTGAGAGA
>CAMEKD010000087.1 GCA_945920825.1 uncultured Anaeroplasma sp. | reverse complement strand
TTACTCTCATTAAAGCAATTAATTCATCTGTGTTATATGCAGCGGATTCGGAAATATATAAGTCTGCTGGAGTCTTATATACATTTGCCGTAAATAATGTAGCATATTTTGTCTTAATATAATTAAATAGCTGATTTGCTAAATCCTTGCCTGTACAGCCATCTGTTGCCTGTAATAACTGATTTTGCTTATCAATAATATTACCTGCAGCGGCATTAAGTTCAAAAGTCTTCTTCTCGCCATTATAATAAACATCCACTGTTTCAGCATCTGTTTGAATAAATGACTTATAAGCACCAGTTTGTAATACATTCTTATCAGGGTTTGTACCACCATTCTTCTTTCCTGTATCGCCAACCTCTAGGGAAGCTAATACCTTAGATACCATCTCTGTATCCATGATGAATGTATTTTCAACTTCATTATCACCATCAAGATATGGTGTATAGTAAATATGTTTACCACTTACTGTAACAGATTGCTTGATAGAAGGGTTATCCCTTAAGTAAGCATATAGATTAGGCATCTTTGTTGTAGTTGCTGTTGTAGCATCTCCTTCTGGATAGATATAAGGATATAAATCCTTTAATGTACCTGAATTACCAGCCTTCTTTAAATTATCTGTTGAGTTATAGAATAAATCGATGCTTCTAGAAGAATCCACCTCACTCTTATAACCTGCAGTTGCAATAGATGTATATGCATTATCAATGGATGTTGCTGTATAACCTGATGCTTCACGAATATTTGTCTTTGTTAAGTCAGCAATTCTTGACCATGTAGGAAGAATTGAGCCTTGTGTATAAGTCTTTCCGTCAACGGAATTAAACCAAGATGTACCACGGAATGTAATTCCGGATTCACCATTATAATTGATATAGATATCTACATCTTTATTATCTAATTCAGAATAATTTACTGATTCGGAATAATCTACTAATGCATACGCTCCATCAGAGCCCTGCTGGTAGCTTCCTTCCTTAACAGCCTCACCGCAGCTTGCAAGTGTTAGAACAGCAAGAGCAGAAATTGAAGAAATCAATACTTTCTTTTTCATATTACTCCTCCTATTCCTTTACACCACCGACATTAACGCCGGAAGCAAAATATTTTTGAATCTTTGGATAAATTAAGATAACTGGAACGATAGAGCATACGATAAATGCGTATCTTAAGGAATATGTAGAATAGCTTAATTGGCCTCCACCGGATTCCTCAATGTTCTTAATTGTCTTATCCAAATATAATTTAATAAATGCTGTTAAAGGTAAATCCTTTTCGCCTAATAGCATTTGTGCCCATAAATATCCATTCCAGAATTCTACAGCATAGAACATTGCAACTGTAACAATAGAGGACTTGGAAATAGGGATATAAACTCTAGTCAAGATTTGGAACTCTGTTGCTCCATCGATTGTAGCAGCTTCTTCGATTTCCTGAGGTACACTCTGGAAATAGTTTCTTAAAAGGATGATATTAAATGCATTAACACCTAAAGCAAAGATGAAGAATACACGGCCATTACCACTGAATAAGCCATCACGGAACATTACATAATTTTGGTATGTAGGAATAATACCTGCACTAAACCATAATGTAACAGTTAATAAGAAGTTAAAACCTCTACCGAATACTAATCTTGTCTTAGATAATGCATAAGCACCGCAAACACCAACTAACATGGAGATTGCTGTACCATAAATTGTAATATAGAAAGCATTACAATATGCTAACCAGAACTGTTTATTCTCAAAAACATCAACATAAGCGTTAAGCTGGAATCCAAGTGGAACAATAACTACCTGTCCAGCATCTACAAAATTCTTTGCAGAAATGGAGTTCATTAATATGAAGATAAATGGATATAAACAGCATAATGCAAAAATGGTTAATAGGATATAAGCTAATAGCTTAAATACTATTTCTGATTTGTCTAATCTTTTCATCGCCATACCTCCAATTAGAATAATGATGTAGAGGATACACGTCTACTGATTGCATTAGCACCTAATACTAGGAACATTGCTAAAATTGAGTTGAATAAGTCAGCTACGATACCTAATTGCTGAATTACTTCTGAACCTGTAGCACCTGCTGCCTGACCTGACATACGATATACGAATGTAGATACAACGTCTGCAGTTTCCCATGCGTTAGAATAATCACCAACCAATAGGATAATTTGCTCATATCCAACACTTAAAATTTGACCGATTCGCATAATTAGCATGATCGTTAATGTAGGAGCCATGCCTGGGAATGTAATATAGCGAATCTGCTGAATCTTTGAAGCACCATCAATACGAGCTGCCTCGTAATTTGTTGGAGAAATTGCTAGAATTGCTGCAAAGAATACAATAGAGTTATAACCAGCATCCTGCCATACACCACTAATCTGATATATTGGTCTGAAATATCTTGGATAACTTAGAATACTCTCTTGAAGCACCGTAACCTCTCCTGCTTCATTTGTTACATTCAACCAACCAAAAGTCTTACACATGTTGTATACCCAACCACCAGCGGCTGTTCCACCACCAGCAGCAATAGTACCTTCACACCATAAGCTTATGATTGTGGTTACTACTGTTAAAGATACGAAGTGAGGTAAGTAAGCACATACCTGAACAACGCTACGATACCAGCCAGTCTTAATTTCACTGAATAGTAACGCTAAAATAATAGGAATCGGGAATCCTATAATTAAACCGTACATACTATTTACGAAAGTATTACGGAATGCTCTCCAGAACATAGATGATGAAGTACCGAAGAAAATCTGGTTAAACCAATATAAACCACACCATTGGCTATTGTAAACCAAATCGTTATCGTTACCCCACTTAAAGCCGGTTAATAAGCCTTTAATCGGTAAGTATTTAAAGCAGAATACAAACGCGATCATTGGGATTAAAAGGACATATAATCTCCAGTCTCTAGCTAGGGCGTGTAATGTACGTTTCCATTTTGTACGTTCGACTTCATCAACAACGTCTTGATTTGTTTCAACAACTACATTTTGCATAAACACACCATCCTTTTCTACTGCTCTGACGAATCTTGTTTTTCTTCTATTTTATTTGATTCATCATTTTGAGTTTTTTCCTCACTCTCGTCACTGAAATTAAATTTCCCGAATGATTTCATATACTCGAGCTCGGCCTCTCTTTGTTTTTTATCGTCAATGAGCTTTTCAATAGCATTATTTAAAGCTCCTTGAGATCTAAGAACTAATGAGCCAACTACTCCTACAGCTAGTCCAAATAAATTGTACATAAAGCCATATTCAGCATAGTTAGCAAGATTCTTCATGTTTTCTACTGAATTTCCACTTTCATCCTTTGTGTAATAGATGAATGGAATATTTGCAACAGATGTAAGATTGCCTGTTGTAAATAATCTATAGAACATAAATTGGATCACACAGTAGATAATATAATCTGCAACCAAGATTAAAAGCATCTTCCAAGGACTCTTTAAAATCTTGTTTGTTTTATGATTTCTAAATAAAATTACATTTAATCCAATCGCTAGAAGTCCAATCGTCATTGATAGGATTAATTGCCAATTAGAAAAGCTATAAAAGGCTGCATAATACGATATTTCACTAAAATGACCACCGAGTATCGTAGACATAACTAGAAATGGAATAGGAATTAGTCCCCAAAGCTTCCATCTAGCTACAGCGATAAAGACAATCAATAGTGAAAATGTAATCGTAGGTGCAGCATCTAGTAAAAAGCCAATGAATCTTGATACTAATCCTTCTAGGATACATCCTATTACCGTTAGTACCAATAAATCGATGACCATATACTTCAAAACACTCTTGTTCATATGTTTACACCTAAGTAATTTCTCACCAAAAATATTATTTTTGCCATTTCAGGGCGCACTACTCCCCATAATAGCGTTTTCATATACCTCATTGTATCATTTGTACATTTAATAGTCAATAGAATGACCGCTTTTTTTTGTGCAAATTGCCCAAAAAGAAACAGAAAGAGAAAGCACCGAATTCTTCCGGTGCTACTGTTCTTCTTTTGTAAACAAAAGACTATATAATTTTTGGGAAATATTATATTCTAGCAGGATGGAATCAATCTCTTCCTTTATCTTAGGATTTAAAGAATTATTGGTTTTTATTGCACGTATTAGTGAATTCTTAGGCGAATTTTCAAAATCTACAAACTCCATTACATTTGTTTTATAGCCATAATACTGTAAGATATTTGCACGAATTGCATCAGTTAATAGTGCTGAGAATCTATCTTTTAAAATACCAAATTTGTTTATAATATGTAAATTCTTAGAGTCTAACTCTAAATTAATTTCATGCTGGCAGCATGGAACAGAGAAAATATATTTTACATTCATTGTAATCGCATGATATAGTGCATAATCCGTGGCAGTATCACAAGCATGTAAGGTAACGATCATATCAATATCGTTCTTTTCCTATATTTTGCGATATCCCCTTTATAAAACTTTAATTTACTATAGCCATACTTATCTGCAATTTCATTGCAATGATCTATAACATCCTCTTTTAAATCAAGGCCAGTAATATTTACATCCATCTTTTTTATTTCTACAAAATAGTAATAAAGAATAAAGGTTAAATAGCTCTTTCCACATCCAAAATCAATAATGTTTAAATGCTTTTCTTCCTTAATACAATCATCAATAATCTCTAGGAATCGATTAATTTGTTTAAATTTATCATACCCTGCCTTTGTAACCTTACCATCAGGCATTTGAATACCTAAATCCACTAATGCAGGAACGAGTGTTCCATCTTCTAGGATATAGTTTTTCTTTTTGTTGTGTGAAATAGGAACTAAGGATACTTCCTTTGCTCTTCTTTTATTCGATAAAACCTTACCCTTTTGTGTAACTCTATAGCTATAAATATATTCTTCTGTCGTAAGCTCTAGATTATTAAATTCATCATTCAAGAAGGAAATGATTAAGTCCTTTGCTTCAGATTCTTCTACATTTTTATGAAATACCTGCTTATCGGTATATGTAGCAAATTGAAGTATCGGCTTATCTTTGATAAGAATCGTTTCTATCTTTACCTTTTCATTTTTCTGATTCTTATCCTTTTTTCCGGATATAACACCTTTTATTATTTTTTCAGGAAGTGTAATTTCTAACATACATAACCTCACTTTATACAAGAAGAAAGGGGGAAAATCCCCCTAAATCCTCATTTAAAATTTATTATTATTTCTTTGAAGACTTCTTTTCAGCCTTCTTAGCCTCGGCCTTTGCCTGTTGATTTAAATCAACTACCTCAGCAAGCTTGTAGAAGGATACTACAGAATTTGCAGCAGAAATTGCGCTTGTCTTAGTCTTATAGGATTCACCTACTGCGACAACTCTATTCGACTTAGTGTATAGCTTATATTGGTAATGACCTGTCTTATCCTTAATAGATTTGAAGGTTCCTTCTTCGACATACTGCTTGAATTTTTCGATGGAGCCTAATAGGCTAGCCTTAGATGTATAGCCTTCCATTTGTACCAAGATTTCACCATTCGATGCCTTTAAATCCCAGCTAAATTCACCATCAGATTCTTCAATTTCGTATTTACCGCCAGTCTTATCCTCTGTGGATGTAATCTTAATCTTTGTTGCAGATGCTAAATCATCATCTTTAATTTCAACATCAACAATATCTGCCTTTAATGCGAACTTCTTGAAGGATTCTGCTGCACGATTTGCACTAGCTTCCTTTGCATAATTTGCAGAAAATAATAAAACTCTACGGTTACTAGATAGCATCTTGAATTTGAATTTACCCTTCTTATCCGAAAATACACGTAATTCACCAACTTCAACATTCTTTTTAACTGTGTTGATAGCTTTTAGGATACCATCTCTTGTTGTATAGATTTCAGATGTTACTAAAACCTTACCATTTGATGCCTTTAGGCGATATGCATAGCCATCAGCTGCCTGATATACTTCATACTTACCATTGTATCTGGCAGTTTTTGGCTTATCTTGAGCTTCTGCCTTCTTCACTTCTGCCTTCTTAGCGATTGGCTTCTTTGACTCAGTTTGAGCTTCTGCCTTCTTCGCATTTCTACGATCCATTTCAGCTAATCCCTTTTCGTATTTAGCCATTATAGCATCAATTTCTAAAGCATTCTTTGACTTCTTGATTCTTTCAATATCAGCAAGTAATTCTTTCTTATCAATTGTGTTTTTCTGTAACTTTGCCATTTTCCTTACCTCCTGATTATTCCTCAATATACTTCAATAGATCATTTAATCTATTCACTGATTCTTTTCTCTTTTGAGCAAGAGATGGCTTCTTTACTGGAGCTGCCTTGCTTGATGAAGGTTTTTGTGTAGCCTTAGGAGATTTCTTTGCAGGTGCCTTCGCAGGTTTCTTTGCAGGTTTCTCCTCTTCGGTTTCTTCTACTTGTTCTTCTTCAACAGGCTTTTCAGCTGGTTCTTCTTGAGTTTCTTCCTTGACTACCTCTTCAACAGG
>CAMEKD010000086.1 GCA_945920825.1 uncultured Anaeroplasma sp. | reverse complement strand
AAAAGAGATTTACTTAAGTAAATGTTTGTAATGTATAGAGATTTTAATTGATTTGTAGTATAATGTATCTATATTTTTTTTAGAGGTGAAAGTTATGGCAGAAATTAATAACTTTATTAAAACAATAATGCAGAATGACCTAGATTCTGGTAAGGTTGATGAAATTATCACAAGATTCCCACCAGAGCCTAATGCTTACCTACATATTGGTCATGCAAGAGCGATCATTACAAATTTTGAGCTTGCAAAGGCATTTAACGGAAAAACAAATTTAAGATTTGATGATACAAATCCTGCTAAGGAGGATAAAGAATTCGTAGAAGGTATTATTGAGGATTTAGCTTGGTTAGGCTATAAGCCTGCAAATATTTTCTATGGCTCTGATTATTTTGAAGCTACCTATCAAAAGGCCATCGATTTAATTAAAAGAGGTCTTGCTTATGTAGATGACCTATCTCAAGAAGAAATTTCGAAATACCGTGGTACATTAAATGAGCCAGGTAAGAATTCTCCATATAGAGATAGAAGTGTAGAAGAGAATTTAAAGCTTTTTGAGGAAATGAAGGAAGGCAAATATGCGGATGGTGAAAAGACTCTAAGAGCTAAGATTGATATGGCAAGCCCTAATATTAATATGAGAGACCCTGTAATGTATAGAATTCTACATATTAACCATCATAGACAGGGCACAAAATGGTGCATTTTCCCAATGTATGATTTTGCACATCCATTACAGGATTCCTTCGAAGGAATTACACATTCCCTATGCTCTTTAGAATACGATAACCATAGAGTATTATATGATTGGGTTGTAGATAATTGTGGAATTGAAAAGAAGCCACATCAGTATGAATTTGGTAGATTAAATATTACGAACACTATCATGTCAAAAAGATATTTGCGTGCACTTGTAGATGCAGGTAAGGTATCTGGCTATGATGATCCACGTATGCCAACATTATGCGGCTTAAGAAGAAGGGGATTTACTCCGGATTCTATTAGAAACTTCATCTTAGGTACTGGCTTATCTAGAGTGAATTCTACGGTTGAGGCAGATCAGCTAGATGAGGAATTAAGAAGCGATTTAAGATTAAAGGCTATAAGACCAAATGCAGTTATCAATCCAGTAAAAGTGATTATTGATAACTATCCAGAGGGTAAGGTTGAATGGCTTGATGCGCCAAACAATCAGGAAAATGAGGAATTAGGATCAAGAAAAATTTCCTTCTCTCGTGAGGTTTATATCGAAAGAGAGGACTTCATTGAGGAAAAGCCTAATAAGAAGTGGAAGAGACTTTCTTTAGGTGTTGAGGTAAGATTAATGAAGGCATACTTCATTACTGCAAATTCCGTTGAGAAGGATGAGAATGGTAATATTACTGTAATTCATGCAACCTATGACCCAGAAACAAAGAGCGGTGAATTCGATGGTAGAAAGCCAAATGGTAATATTCATTATGTAGATGCATCTACTGCAATTCCTGCAGAATTCCGTCTATTTGAGCCATTAATGCTAGATGAAACAGAGGAGAATAAGGATTTAGATTTTATGGAAAGATTAAATCCAGATTCTATTCATGTATTTGAGGGCTTTGTAGAAAAATCTTTAGAGGATACTAAGCCACTTGATCATTACCAGTTCATCCGTAATGGATATTATTGTACAGATAAGGACTCTACTAAGGATAAGCTTGTATTCAACCGTACATGCGGATTAAAGAGTTCATTTAAGCTATAAAAAATAAATTAAGGACTGTTTCTACAGCCCTTAATTTTACGTAAGAAATATATTTTTTGGAGGAGATATATTATGTTAAAAACAGTAAACTTAGGATTACAATATGGATCTAGAGTTTTATTTAAGGATGTTAATATTACCTTTAGCAAAGGAAATTGTTATGGAATTATTGGTGCGAATGGTGCTGGTAAATCTACGTTTTTAAAGCTATTGAGCGGAGATATAGAATCTACAACGGGTGAGGTTTTAATGGATAAGAATGAAAGAATGTCCATTCTAAAGCAGGACCAGAATGCTTATAATGATGAAACTGCAATTCAAACCGTATTATTAGGTCATAAAAGATTAATGGAAATTCAAAAGGAAAAGGATGCCCTTTACGCAAAGGAGGACTTCAGTGATGAGGATGGCATTAGAGCCTCAGAGCTTGAGGGTGAATTTGCAGAGCTTGGCGGATGGGAGGCGGAAAGTGATGCAGAAACCCTACTTGCAGGCTTAGGTGTAGATTCAGATTGTTACTACAAGCAAATGGGGGAATTAGATGCGAAGGTTAAAATTAAGGTTTTGCTTGCTCAAGCATTATTCGGAAACCCAGATATCCTACTTTTAGATGAGCCTACCAATAACTTAGATTATAAATCTACAAGATGGCTTGAGAATTTCTTGCTTAATTTTGAAAACACAGTATTAATTGTTTCCCACGACCGCCATTTCTTAAATAATGTATGTACACATATTTGTGATGTTGATTTTGGTAAAATCAAGCTTTATGTAGGTAATTATGAATTCTGGTATGAATCAAGCCAGCTTGCCTTACAACAGGCTAAGGATTTAAATAAAAAGAATGAACAAAAGGCTAAGGAATTACAGGAATTCATCGCAAGATTTAGTGCGAATAAATCAAAAAGCCGTCAGGCGACATCTAGAAAGAAGCTATTAGAAAAGATTACACTGGATGATATTGAACCATCCTCAAGAAGATATCCATATATTGGATTTAAGCAAAGTAGAGAGGTTGGTAATGATATTTTAATCGTTGAAAAGCTTACGAAGCCTGGTGTATTTAAGGATTTAACCTTCACGGTAAATAAGAATGATAAAATAGGCATTTTATCTGAAAATACACATCAAATTCAAACTCTATTTAATATTTTAGCTGGCAAGGATACCGATTATACAGGAAAATTTAAATGGGGTATTACAACAAATGTAGGATATCTACCACAGGATAACAAGGAATATTTTGATAAGGATTTAAATATGATTGATTGGCTTAGACAATATTCTAAGGAGGATCAAACCGAATCCTTCATCAGAGGCTGGCTTGGTAGAATGCTATTTAGTGGCGATGAAGCATTAAAGAAATGTAATGTTTTATCTGGTGGAGAAAAGGTAAGATGCATGATGGCAAAGCTAATGCTTGAATGCCCTAATGTATTAGTGTTAGAAGATCCAACAAACCACCTAGACCTAGAATCGATTACAGCACTCAATGAGGGTATGCTAAATTATAAGGGTAATATTTTATTCTCAAGCCATGATGCAGAGCTTTTAGAAACCGTTTGTAATCGTATCATTTCTATCCATAAGGATGGAAGCTTTATCGATAGAGTAACAACATATGAGGAATTTTTAGAAAAGCAGGAGTAATTTATGGATTTACTAACGAATCTTAATCCAGCCCAAAGGCTTGCTGTTACAACAACAGAAGGACCCGTTATGGTAATGGCCGGTGCGGGCAGTGGAAAAACAAAGGTATTAACCACTAGAATTTCATATATCATAAAAGAATTAAAGGTGATACCCTCTAAGATTCTTGCGGTAACATTTACGAACAAGGCAGCTCTTGAAATGAAAAAGAGAGTTGCGGATATGCTAGATATAAATACCGATTATATGTGGGTATCTACCTTCCATTCCTTTTGCGCAAGGCTTTTAAGAATGGAAATTGATGCTTTGCCACCCTATAATAAAAAATTTAACATCTTAGATGAGGATGACTCCTTAAAGATAGTTAAGAAGATTATAGAGGATTTAGATTTTGATATAGATTGTAAGCCAAAGGTTATAAGAGAATTCATTTCAAAAAGTAAGAATTTTAAAAATTATAATGTGAACGATCCACGTCTTTTACACATATTTACTATTGTAAATCAAAAATATGAAGAAAGATGTAGGGAGGATAATTTATTAGATTTTGATGATTTAATTATAAAAACAATCGAACTATTTCATAAGAATCCTAAAATCTTAGAAAAATATCAAAATCAATTTGACTATGTATTAGTCGATGAATTCCAAGATACAAATGCCATGCAATATGATTTGATGACCTTACTTGCAAGAAGGAATAGAAATATATTTGTCGTTGGTGATGATTTTCAATCCATTTATTCCTTTAGAGGAGCTAAGATTGAAAATATAATGAAATTTCAAGCAGAATACAAGGATTATACATTAATATTACTTGAAGAAAATTATAGATCTACGACACAAATTCTTGATTTGGCGAACAACATAATTTTAAAGAATCCAAATCAAATCAAAAAGATTATGTTCTCAAATAAAAAGGTTGGTCCAATCCCAAAATATTATAGAGCTACAAGCTCCTATGATGAAACCATCTTTGTCATCAATAAAATATTAGAGGGCATAAGAAAAGGAAAGAAATATTCTGATTTTGCAATTATCTATCGTGCAAATTCTATTTCTAGAAGCTTTGAGGATCAGCTTGTTAAAAACAAGATTCCTTATACCATTTATGGTGGATTATCTTTCTTTTCTAGAGCGGAAATCAAGGATATGAGTGCATATTTAAGATTATTAATTCATCCTGATGATGATTTTTCCTTTGATAGAGTAGTTAATGTACCTAAAAGAAAAATAGGTAAAAAGATATTAGAAAATCTTAAAATAAAGGCATATGAAAAAGCATTACCCTTATATGATGCAATAGATCATTATTCAGGCAATGGCATTGCGGCAGACAATTTAAGAAAATTTAAATCTACTCTAGATGAGATAAGGGATAAAATAGAGGAATTATCCTTGCCGGAAATATTAAAGGAAATCTATGATAAAACAGGCTATGATGATGAAATAAGAAAGGATATGGATTCCTATCAGGACAGGTTCGATAATATTAAAGAATTTTCCTCAGTACTAAAGGAGACAGAGGAGGAATATGAGGATTTAGGTTTAACGCACTTTGAAATGCTTGAGAATTTATTATTTGATTTATCCTTAAGAAGTGAGCATGATGATACAAAATCTGATGAATCTGTTCGTCTTACAACCTTCCATCAGGCTAAAGGACTAGAATTTGATACTGTATTTATGGTAGCTATGGAAGAAGAAATCTTCCCAGGAATTAATATTATATCCAATGAGGATTTAGAAGAAGAAAGAAGAATTTGCTATGTCGGTATCACAAGAGCTAAGAATGAGTTATATCTTACAAATGCTGAAAATAGAATGAGATTTGGTAGAATAGAATATATGGTACCCTCTCGCTTTATTAGCGAAATGGATTCTAAGCTATATGAGAATTTAAGAGGCACAAAGCCAAAGCCTAGGGTAAATCTTAAAGAATCTACTACCTTTGCATCCTTCACCTATAAAAAGGAAGAAAAAAAGGAAAAAGAGGTAGTATCCGATATTTCCTATCAAATTGGAGATAAAATTAATCATAAAGCTTTTGGAGATGGCTTAGTAGTACAGGTATCGGGTTCTACAATTACCGTAGCCTTTAAGGTTCCATACGGAGTAAAGGTATTAAATGGTAATCACCCATCCATAAGAAAAATATAGTTTTTATAAAAGAATGAAAGAAGTTGTAACATGAAAAAAAATTTTTGTATTGTATTATCCATATTAATGATATTTCCACTTTTATTTCTTACCTCCTGTAAAAAGGAATATGATAGCTACTTAGGAATATGGCTAACTCTAGATGAGAGTGTAATAGGGGAGAATAAATATTATAAGACTTTGGAGGAATTAGAGAAAATTCGGGCAGAATTAAATGTAGAATATTATGTGGATGCCTATTCTACAGATAAGGTTATATCTCATTTAAATGGGGAGGTTCCCTTCTATTTTAGTATTACCTATAAAGATGATGCTACAAAGTTTTATCGAATGATTAATGTTTATTATGGAAAAAATGGATATTATCTAGTCTATGAGGCACCAATAATCCCATATAAGCACCCATTAAATCCAACAGCAGCTACGCAAACAATTAGAAAAATTAAGGAACAAACAATATATTTTGTATATAGATATGAATCTTTAACAACCACAGAATAAAAGTCATTCAAATGAATGGCTTTTTTCATAGAAAAAAGACGGTTCCTATGCTATAATAAATTACGTTATCGAGGGGGAAGCAGTATGGATGTTAAAGAAAGAATAAATGAACTAAAGGAAAAGCTAAATGAAGCGTCTATCGCTTATTATGTAAACGATAATCCGATTATGGAGGATTATGAATATGATAGGCTAATGGAGGAATTAATTCATTTAGAGGAAGAAAACCCAAGCTTAAAAACTATAGATTCACCAACACAAAGAATTGGTGGAGAGGTATTATCTAAATTTAAAAAGGTTACACATTCTGTTAAAATGATGTCCTTAGCGGATGCATTTTCCTTTGATGAGCTAAGAGATTTTGATAAAAGAGTCAAAAGTGTTGCAAGGGACGCAACCTATTGCGTTGAGCTTAAAATTGATGGATTATCCGTTTCCTTAAAATATGAAAATGGAATATTCG
>CAMEKD010000085.1 GCA_945920825.1 uncultured Anaeroplasma sp. | reverse complement strand
CTTTTAATTACATAATAAAAGTACCCCTTAGTTTTTCTAGATTTCACTAGTAAACTTTAGGGGTACTTTTCAAATTAGGATTGTTTTTTTCTTGTTCTCTTTGGCTTTACTACTTCTTTTTTTATGCCATTATTATGCTCTTGAATGAAATCAATAAATTCGGATTGTGAAAGTGGTTTAGAATGTAGGTATCCTTGAATGTAATCAACACCCATTTTATTTAACACATCCTCTTGGATTTGTCTTTCAATGCCTTCGCATACAATATCTAATTTTAATGATTTAAACATTGCAATAGATGTTTCCATAACACGCATACATCTTTGCGCCTTATTATCATCAGGATTAGCATATGCATTGAAATATGCATCAATCATATGTTTATCAAACTTAATGATATCTGCAGGGATTTCTACTACATAATTTAAGTTCGAATATCCTGTACCATAATCATCTAGCGAGAAGGTTACACCCTTTGCCTTTAGTTTTCTTAAATTCGTTGTCAATGTATTTTTTTGATCTAATTCAGCAGATTCTGTAATCTCAAGATTAATATATTTTGAATCCACCTTGTTTTCCTTCATTATATCAATATATTTCTTAGAAAGCTCCTTATCACATAATTGTGCTACAGATAAATTGCTTTCGATATAATGTAAGCCTAAGGCATCCATATCATTCTCTTTTGTAAATTTACATACCTTATCAAATACCATTTCATCTAAACGATGAATCATACCATTCTTTTCAGCAATCGGAATGAACATTCCTGGAGGCAATAGTTTACCATCATCTGTTTCTATACGAACTAATGCTTCAGCACAGGTAAATGTTTTTGTTTTTAAATTATAAATAGGCTGATAATACACAATAACTCTATCCTCCTTAATTGCTTTTTCAATTAAGGATTCTATTTGGATATTCGCATAGTGATCTTCTAAAATCGTAGTATCGATGATGATATAGTCATCCATAGTTTTGTTAATGTTTTTAGCGGCTAAATCAATTAAGCTTGAAAGACTTGTTTCATTTTCAAGCTTAATAGCATCATCTAAATAGAAAATAAAATAATGTGTAGAAATGATAGGAAATTGCTCTATATCCTTTAAAAAGCGATCAATTATTTCATTGAAAGTCACATTGCTTTTTAATACTAAGGTATATTCATCACGAATTCTAAAGGATAAGAATTCCTTATTTTTTAATAAATACTTATTGAATTGATTTAATCCTTCTCTTTTTGTTTTGTCATCAATAATCTTTATAGAATCTAAAGCTTTTAAATAAATGATTTCGCAAACCTTTTTATCTTTTCTTCTCTCTTCAACGTATTTTACATAACCATTCCAGTTGAATAATCCTGTTTGATTGTCTAATGTACCATCTAAGGATTCTAAGCTTATATACATAATCAATAAACCTAAGGATAAAGCAAAGCTTACAATTAATAGGGATTTAATAAAATATTGTGTAATTGAGAAGCCAGTCCAAAGAATCATCCAGAATCGAACCGCAATAATTCTCTTTTTAGCAACCCTCTTTCTAAATACAATAGACATTATAAATATCGTTAATATTCCTGTGAAGCCAGTTCCAAAGCATGCAACAACACTAGAGCCGTAGGTATAAACGTTTCTACCATTATCATTTTCCACATTGTTTATCAAAGTTGACCATTCAGGATTTACAATAAATGCACAAATTGCTGTTAAAGCAATGGTTAATAACCAAAAGGTAATGGAATACACCTTTCTTGAGGATATTTCATTAAGTAAATATAATCCTGTACCAAAAATAGATATTACCATTGCAGCTAAATAGAGTCGATTCACATAATTGGAAATAGGATTATTATATAAAGGGTCTACCGTATTCGCTATAGTAGCCCAAATATCTAAGCCTAAGACAAGAATAACTACAAGAATCATACGTATGAAATGCTTTTCTCTTCTTATATTCATTTTCTTTTGGGATATATACAATACCAAAATAATAAAGGAAATAATAAGGCCGCATATCTGTGTATAAATATTGTAGAAGGTTCCTTGTTCTAAAATTATTAAATTCATAACAGCCCTCCCCCAGTTAAGAGTTATTTACTATAAACATTCTATCATAGAAATGAAAATATACCTATTATCTTTTTCAAAAAAGCACCTATGAAAATGCTTCACTACATAACATATTTCTCTTTTGAATCATTAATCTAACCAACGAATGGCTCTAAAGCATCGAAATCTATTCTTTCAAGACTATAGGTAAAACTATATATAGCATATCATTTTATCCTTTGAAGGACGAACTCTTTTCGCCTTTTGTTTGAGATTCAGAAATATCATAAAATACATTTCCCTCTAGTAATGTAAGCTTATAACATATTAGTCCTTCCCTTAAATAAAACAAGTTGTCTATCTTATTTTCAAGCTTTATGTTTGAAACCAATCCTCACTATAAGGAAATAGTCCCACTCCAAAGACATAGAAAATGGAGAATTTCTTTTTTTACTCTATCAAATTCTATAACATTTCCATTTTTATCCAAGAAAAAAATTATATTCGTTTTATTCTTAAGATTTCTAGATTCTCTTAAGGAATATTAGAAGCTTACATTTTACTTTAAGGCTATAGGCATATTGCTGAAAAAATCCGTGTGAGTATTATATACAATTGCTTCAACTAAAGAATATAACCTCAAAAACATTATATCCAAAAAAATATTGCTTTTAAATTGTTTTTCATTCAATTATCTAATATAATTTTAAATGGTGATGTTGTGTGTTAGAATACTATAGATTATATCTTCCTAAATCAAAAAGGGAAGTTAAAATTGAAGTTTCTGTTCCAAGAAACAGAGACAATGTAACCTTTGATACTATCTATTTTTTAGATGGTCAAAATGCATTCAAGGACTCTCATGCCTCCTTTGGAAGATCCTTAAGAGCAGCAAAGATATTAGGTCTTGCAGCAAAGGAAATGGGGAAAAGAATTCTTGGAGTTGCTATATACAATAGTGAATCTGATTTAGGTAGAATTAATGAATATTCTCCATTTAAGATTATAAATGTTGCATCAAATGAATGGAAAAAGCAAGATTTAAAGGTTTGTAAAAACTATTGCGATGATTTTATAAATACAATTATTCCATTTATTGAAAAGAAATATAAAACCTATAATTCCTATTCGCATAGAGCCATCTTTGGTTCTAGTCTTGCAGCAATTACTGCAGTTTATATGTCCTTTTTATATCCGGATTCCTTTAAATATGTTGCAAGCTTCTCTACCCCGGTATTCTTATATTCAAAGGAATTCTATTCCTTCTTAGATAAGAATAAAAAGGAAGATAGAAAAATCTTCCTTTATGTAGGTAAAGAGGAGCAATCCGATGATATATATGATAAATTTATATATTACAATAGCTCCTTAGAGCTTTATAATTATTTTAAAAAGAATCATATTAATACAAGATTATGCATTGACCCTAAAGGAGTCCATAATGAGGAGACTTGGGGTAATCATATCCAAGATTTTATTAATTATATGTATTATGATGATATTTTATATACGCTTTAAGAAAAATCCGCTTCAATCGAAGCGGATATTTTTTATTCATTTGCCAAGGTTACGCCAGATAATGCTTCATCAATGGCTTGAGCAGCCTTTTTACCAGCACCCATAGCTAGAATTACTGTTGCAGCGCCTGTTACAGCGTCTCCACCAGCCCAAACTAAATCATGAGTGGTCTTACCTGTTTCCTCATTTGCGATTAAACAGCCATGGCTATTTGTATCAAGACCTGGAGTTGTAGATGAAATTAAAGGGTTAGGTGATGTACCTAAAGACATAATTACCATATCTACATCCATAACGAATTCAGAATTTGGAATGACCTGTGGTCTTCTTCTTCCTGAAGCATCAGGCTCACCAAGCTCCATACGAACACACTTCATGCCTGTAACATTACCCTTTTCATCTGTAAGGATTTCTGTTGGGTTTGTTAATAATTCAAACTTAACGCCCTCTTCCTTAGCATGATGAACCTCTTCAACTCTTGCAGGAAGCTCTTCTTCACTTCTTCTGTACACAATAGAAGCATCGGCGCCAAGTCTTAGTGCAGTACGTACAGCATCCATAGCTACGTTACCACCACCAACAACAGCAACCTTCTTACCTACTGCAACTGGAGTATCATATTCTTTGTCAAACGCTCTCATTAGATTTACTCTTGTTAAGAACTCATTTGCAGATAAGCATTGATTTGCAGTCTCACCAGGAATTCCCATAAACTTAGGTAAACCAGCACCAGAACCGATAAATACGGCATCAAATTTATATTCATCAAATAATTGATCAATAGTTAATGTCTTACCAATAATAACATCTGTAATAATTTCAACACCCAAGGCTTTAACATTCTCTACTTCATGAGCAACAACTCTTTCCTTAGGTAAACGGAATTCAGGAATACCATAAACTAATACACCACCTGCCTTATGTAGTGCTTCAAAAATAGTTACAGCATAGCCCTTCTTAGCAAGCTCACCTGCGGTAGTTAATCCTGCAGGACCTGCACCAATAACTGCAATCTTCTTACCATTTGGCTTACCTGGTTCTGCAACCTTAAAACCATGCTCTTTCGCATAGTCTGCAGTAAATCTTTCAAGCTTACCAATAGAAACTGCATCACCCTTTTTACCAACAACACATCTAGCCTCGCACTGCTTTTCCTGTGGACATACACGACCACATACAGCAGGAAGTGCAGAGAATTTTGCAATTTCCTTTGCTGCTTCTTCAAATTCCTTATTCTTTAAATGAGCAATAAAGCCAGGAATATTAATATTTACAGGGCAGCCCTCAACGCACTGTGGCTTTTTACAATTCAAGCAACGTCCTGCCTCTAAAACTGCTTCTTCTTCGGTATAACCTAAGCAAACCTCTTCAAAGTTATGAGCTCTAACCTTTGGATCTTGCTCAGCAATAGGTACTCTAACTGGATTTAATGCCATATTATTTGTCCTCCTTGCACTGACCGCATCCACCATGATGTGTACGGCCTTCTTCAAAGGCAAGCTTAGCTCTGCCTTCTTCTGTCTTATAGATGGCTTGACGACGCATTGCTTGATCGAAATCGACTAAATGTCCATCAAATTCTGGTCCATCAACGCAAGCAAATTTAACCTTACCATCAACAACGACTCTACAAGCACCACACATGCCTGTACCATCAACCGTGATAGGGTGTAAGGATACAATCGGGGGAATGTTATATTGCTTTGTAGCTAAACAAGCAAATTTCATCATGATCATAGGTCCAATAACTACTGCATGATTATATTCCTTACCCTGATTTTCAACTAAATCAGCTAAGCATTTCGTTACATTACCATTAAAACCGTAAGAACCATCATCTGTACAAACATATAAATTAGTTGCAACTTTTCTCATCATATCCTCCATGATGATTAAATCCTTATTTCTTGCACCAATGATTACATCACAATCAAAGCCATTCTCATGCATCCACTTAACCTGTGGATAAACTGGTGCTGTACCAACACCACCAGCGATGAAGATAACTTTCTTTTTTGCAACCTCTTCCTTTGAACCAGTAACTAAGTCTGATGGCTTACCTAAAGGTCCAACGAAGGAAGCAAGATATTCTCCTTCCTCAAATTGAGCAAGCTCCAATGTAGATGCGCCTACAGGCTGGAATACAATAGTAACTGTTCCATCCTTTGGATTCGTATCTGCAACAGTTAATGGAATTCTTTCTCCATATTCTGTGTTTCTAACAATAATAAATTGTCCAGGAAGCGCGCTTTTAGCAACTAGTGGAGCTAAAATATCCATCAAGTAAATTGTTGAGTTTAGTTTTTCTTTTCTAACAATTTTATACATTTTATTTCCCCTTTCTTTTCATCCAAATTAAATTATACCATAATCGGAGATTAAATGAACATAAAATTCCGGTTTTTTTATATTTTTTTCGAATAATTTATAAAAAATTTATTTTTTATAAGAATTATAGATTAGGGTTGCATCGCATAGGGCAATGGCAAGACATGCCTCAAGCACAACCATAGCTCTTAATATAATTGCAGCATCGTGTCTACCCTCTATTTCAAGCGTTTTAACCTTATCCTCTTTAAAATCAAAGGTATCCTGAGGCTTACCAATGGATGGAGTTGGCTTTACAAACACATTTACAACTATAGGATTACCATTAGAAATACCACCATTGATACCTCCATTGTTGTTCGTACTTGTCTTACCTTCTCTATCTATGATTTTATCATTAAATTCAGATCCCTTTAGGGATGTACCAGAAAAACCAATACCAAATTCAATTCCCTTAACACCGCCTACAGAAAACATCAAATGAGAAATGGTAGACTCTAACGAATCAAAATATGGCTCTCCAATTCCCGCCTCAACTCCTGTTGCCGTCAATGTGACGATTCCACCAACAGAATCATGGTTTTCTACTGCATTCTTTAAAATGCTTTGATATTTTGATTTATCACTACATCCATTTAAATTCGATAATGCTGTATGAAATACTACACCCTTAAGCATTTTCTTAGCAACGACACCTGCAGATACTAATCCTAAGGTTAATCTACCTGAAAAATGTCCTCCACCCCTATAATCATTAAAGCCATCATATCTTACAGCACCAGTATAATCAGCATGTCCTGGTCTCATTACATCTTTAAGCTTTGAATAATCCTTAG
>CAMEKD010000084.1 GCA_945920825.1 uncultured Anaeroplasma sp. | reverse complement strand
ACTAGAAAGCTCAAAATATAAGTTACTTAGAGTGTATCCTGAAATATGTATTCGAATGGACTTGGCAACATAATTTACGTTCTGATTCCCAGAGATTAATAATTGTCCAAAGGAGGATGTAATGGATATAGAATCATAGACCTCCTTTTGGCTATAAATGGTTATTTTCTTTTCCATATTGGAATCTATTTCAACTATAATAGGTAAAATTTTAGTGTTGTTCACAATTCTGATATCTGAGATTCTAATGGTTTCAATATTCGATGCACTTTGATAGTCAAATTCTAGAATCTCCCCACTACCAATGACATTCTTCCTTTGATTACAGGAGGTAAAAAGAAATAAACTAAATATGAACATAATAAAAATAAATAATTTATTTTTCATAGAATTCCTCCTCTCGTATAAGCCGGCTTTATTTTACAACAATATGAAAAAAAAGTCCACAGGTACACCTGTGGAGCCTTCTAGATTAAACCAAATAATGCACAAACCTTCTTTTGCTCATCAATGGTTGCTTCATTATTTGCTGAAATAATGAATAACGCAATGATATATAAAGCACTCTTATGACCATATTTTTTAAAATCCTTATGTGCATATTCTCTTAGCTGATTTACCTCATTTGGCATCATATTCTTTCTACACATTTCTAAGAATTCATCAGCAGTAACTGTAAATAATGAATTATTACAAAATTCATATTCACTTCTGTTAATTTGTCCATCAGATGCACTAATATACGAAATTAATCTTTCAAGCATCTTTTGTGTTTGTAGGCTAGATAAGCCCATTTCCTTTGCTTGGTTTAAATAATTCTTATATAAATTCTTTCCATAAAGAGTTCTCTTTTCTCCACCGATAGCTAAATATTGCTTCATCTCTTTTTGAAATGCTTCTAATTCATTCATAACCTACCCTCAATTTCTTAAATTCATACTCATATTATAGCATTGTTTTCTTTAAAGGAAAAGAGTAATCTCATTTTTAGTGCATAAGAAAAGACCATACATAATGTATGATCTTTTTAGAGGAAAGAGAATTAGTCTTCAAAAATCGGTTCAAAGTCAGATGCATCATGACCACAAAGTGGACATAAATAATCCTCTGGTAATGTAGCCCCTTCATATACAAATCCACAAATCCTACATCTCCAGCCAATAATTTTTTTATCTAGAGTAGGAGCCTTTGGCTTAGGCTTAATATTGGATTGATAATATGCATAGGTAAGAGGAGCATTATCGCTCAATTTAATTGCATCATCTAATTCTGCAATAAATAGAGTATGGCTACCTAAATCATGCATTTCTGTAACATGACAGGCAAGTAAGCTACAGGCAGACCAAGATAAATATGGTACATCAACACCCCCAACATTGATAAAATCACCAAAGAATTTATCGACATCTCTGCCCGATTGCATGCCATAATATTTAATCGTATCAAAGCTTGTCTTTTGCTCTAATATACTGATCGTAAATACCTTGCTTTCCTTAATCATTTCACAGGTTAAATTTTGATTGATGACTGCGATTGCAATCTTATTTGGATTCGATGCAACCTGCATACAGGTATTTGTAATACAGCCATTCATTTTATCCTTTGTTCTCGTTGCTAAAACGAAAACACCATAACTTAAACTATATAATGCCTTTGGATCCATAAGTTACCTCCTCCATAGTCCATGTAAATTACAATATTCATATACAGCTATAACACTATCTCCCTCCATAAGTGGGAAGATAGCCTTTGGCTCATCTTTAGGAGTTAAATCCTTCTTTTGAATGCCATTCTTTGTTTCAAGTACAATCCATTCAATATAATGTTGCTCCATCATAGGATGAATGACATCACCAACCGTTACATATACCTTATTATCCTTTACCTCATATACTGGTACATGCTTTTCAACAGCTGCATCGGTAGTGCCAGGAATCAATTCCTCCATAGCTTCTTCGCAACAATACATATCACATTTGCTTTTCTTTAGCATCATGACCATTTGGCCACATTTTTTACAACGAAATACTCGTAAAGCCATTATATTGCCCCCTTATTTTATTTTTTGATGCATCGAATGCTTACATTAATATTATACAAATTCTTTGTTTTCTTTTCAATAAATAAGGATAGTTTTCTGACATAGTTATAGAAAAAATATAAAAAAAATGTTTTAATAAAGATAGATGAAACGATTCTGGAGGGTGATCCTATGATTAAAAAGGTAGAAAATATTTTAACCTATGCACATTTAACTGAGGAAGCCAATGAGCTTGAAATCAAAAATAGAGCTCTAGCAAGAAGAATAGCGACTGAGGGTATAGTTTTACTTGAAAACAACGGAATACTACCAATTCCAAAGGAAGAAAAGATTCTACTTGCTGGCGCTGGGGCTACCAATACCATTAAGGGAGGATCTGGTTCTGGTGAGGTAAATGAAAGGTATTCTGTTTCTATCCTAGATGGATTAAAATATGCAGGATATAGCATTTTAAACCAAGAGGAGCTTGAGGAATATAGATTAAAGGCAATAGAGGAAAAGGAAAAATTCTTTATTGAAAAAAGAAAGAAGGCTGGATTCTTCTCCTTCAAGGAAATCTCCATGGCCAATATTGAAACGGGCTACCACGATATTGAATTTGTTTTAAATAAGGATAAAAAATATGATACAGAAATTGCTATCTATGTATTATCTAGAATGAGTGGAGAAGGTGGAGATAGAAAGCTTGATAAGGGAGATTTCCTACTATCCGATAGAGAAAATGAGGATATTCATTATTTAGCTAAAACCTATAAGGATGTAATTTTAATCATCAATGCAGGAGGTATGGTTGATTTATCTAGCTTAGATGATATTAAGCTTTCAGGATTAATCTTCATGGGAATGCTAGGTGAAGAGGGCGGTAATGCCCTTGCAGACATTATATCCGGAGATATCACACCATCGGGTCATTTAACCTCCACATGGCCTATATCCTATAAGGATATTCCTTATGGGGATAAATATTCCTACCTAGATCAAAACGAAAAGGAATTAGACTATAGCGAGGATATCTATGTAGGCTATAGATATTATGAAAGATTTAGAAAAAAGGTTCGATATCCATTTGGATATGGACTATCCTATACAGGATTTAAAATTGCTACTAAAGTAGATTTAGCAGATGAAATCAAAATCTTTGTAAAGCTTAAAAACTTTGGTGAATTTAAGGGCAAATGTGTACTTCAATTCTACGCATCTATTCCAGAGGGCAAACTAAAGCAACCACAATTTTCTCTTATTGGATTTACAAAATCGAAGCTTCTAGTACCTGATCAAGAAACACTTTTGTCCGTATCTATTCCATATCATTATTTAGCAAGCTATGATGAAGAATCCTCTTCTACGATTATGGAAAAGGGTAGATATGCATTATACATTGGTCAATCCTCGGATAAAAGGAGCTTAATTGCAGGCTTTGATCTACATGAGGATATCATTATATCTAAGCATAAGAAAATATGCCCCTTAAAGAAAAATATTGAACTATTAACTCCAGATTTTCCAAAGAAGGATTTATTAATTCCGGATAATCTAATGCTAACACTAGATCCATCTAATATTAAGCCTGAGGAAATAAAAGAGCTTAAGGTTTTAGATGCGCCTGAAAATTCGATGGACGAATACTTTATAGAAGCCAAAAAAATTGTAGATGAATTAACCATAGATGAGCTTAGTCACCTCCTTGTAGGTGGTGGAGTAATGGATATTGCAATTCCAAGCCCACATAGTGTCATTGTACCTGGTGCGGCAGGAAATACTACGGATAGACTAAAGGTAAAGAATTTAAAGAGCTTCGCATTAGCTGATGGACCTGCAGGATTAAGATTAGTTAAGACATCCGTTGTCTTAAAGAATGCCAAAACGATTAAATATGTTGATCATGGTATGGAAATGTTTAACTATCTACCTAAAATCGCAAAGCTATTAGGCTATTCTAAAATCAATAAGGGCACTCCACTTTATTGCTATACTACTGCATTCCCAACCGGTATTTCACTTGCCCAAACCTGGAGTGAAAAGCTATTAAACAAGTTCGGTGATGCCATTGCAAAGGAAATGGAGGAATATGGAGTAACCGTTTGGTTAGCTCCTGGAATGAACATTCAAAAAAACCCACTATGTGGTAGAAACTTTGAATACTTCTCTGAAGACCCAGTTCTATCCGGTAAGATGGCAAAAGCGATCGTCTTAGGTGTTCAAGCACATAGAGGATGCTACTTGACACTTAAGCACTTTGCATGCAACAACCAGGAAAATGAAAGGAAATACACCTCAGCAAATGTATCGGAAAGAGCCCTAAGAGAAATCTATTTAAAGGGCTTTGGTATTGCTGTAAAAGAAGGCAGATGCCGTGGTATCATGTCAAGCTATAATAGGATTAACGGCGTATGGAGCGGAGCAAATAAGGATTTATTGACCACTGTATTACGTGAAGAATGGGAATATAAAGGCTTCGTTATTACCGATTGGGATGAATCACATGAAGGCTTAGAAGAATATAGAAGCATTGATTCTGGTATTAATCTTTTAATGCCAGGTAACCATAAGCAAATTGCAAATTTAAAAAAGGCCTTACAAAATAAGACCTTAGATATCAATATAGCAAAGGAAAGAGCAATCCAAATTGTTCAAATTATTCTATTGCACAATTCAACCATAAAATAGCAAATGAAAGCATTTGATGATTCGTCAAATGCTTTCTTCTTTTTCTTCTATTGTAGCGTCCTTTACTCCATCCTTAGTAGATTTTTTCATCATTTGAACAATGATTAAAACAAGACCAATAAAGCATGCGATAACTAAAATGAATTGTCTTAATATGGATAATGGTAAATGATAAACCAAATAATAGGCTAAGAAGCCACCCTCATGAAGCAATGCACCAATTTTCACAACAATTTCCTTTTTATTGTTTTGTGTAATCGTAGACATTGTCACAATTAAAGGAGGTAAATAATTATCCCATTTAGAAAATCCATTACTAAAGCCTAAATAAATTAAAATAGATATCCACATAATACCAAGTAATCCAAAAACGATTCCCTTTGGTAATTCCTTGTGCTTTTTATATAAGAAATAAAGCATAAGTAAATTTCTTATGAAGCAGGTTGAAGATACAATTAGATTACTATATAGGGCTGCAAAGGCCTGTTCTAAAATAAAGAAGATAAAGGATATCGTTGCAATCGCAATAAATTCCTTTTTCTTAAATAGATATGAAATTCCAATAACAATTAAACCAATTAATCCTGCGATTTGAGAGATCCATAGGTTAACGGTTAAATCCTCAAATGAGCTTCGAATTATATCCCACATAATATCACCAGGAATAAAAATACTACAATTTATTATACTTTACAATATAAAATTCTATTATCTTATAATAATTTCTTAATCTACTTTTGTAGGTGATTTTAAAGAACCAATGAGAGTCCTTTATTACCTTCTCTATCTAGTAAGAATTTAGAGAAATTCAATTCATATTTCTTTTGAATTTTCCACTATTAAATTTCTTTAAATAAGGATACTCATGCTCATTTTCACCACTCACATAAATATTATAGATGATAATAAAGCACCTACATTCTTTCAAGAAAAGCCCCAAAACAGGGCTTTTTCGTTATATTTCTAATTCGTTAAATGTAGCCTCTAGTGTATCTGCAGAATGATGAAGCTCTAAGATTTCATTACTAGATAATGGAAGCTCAAGTACTGCTTCTACTCCATCACTACCTAAAATTGCAGGTACAGATAAGGCAACATTAGATACACCATATTCACCCTCAAGTAGGGTTGAAATAGGAAGCATGGAATGCTGATTTTTTACAATACATTCACAAATTCTTGTGACGGATAGAGCAATACCATAATAGGTTGCACCCTTTCTTTCTATAATCTTATAGGCAGAATCTCTTACCTCAATATGAATTTCTTCCTTTAATTGCTCCATATCCTTATAGCCTCTTAGGCATAAGAATTTCTTAATTGGCATACCCGATATATTGGCAAAGCTCCAAGCAACAAATTCACTATCGCCATGCTCACCCATAATTACGGCATGAACATTTCTTGTATCTATCCTTAGCTTTTCACTTAACAAATACTTTAATCTTGCAGTATCTAATACAGTACCAGACCCAAAGACTCTTTCCTTACCAAAGCCAGAAACCTTAAGTGCAACCTGCGTTAAAACATCGACTGGGTTTGCGACTATAAGAAGTAAGCCCTCTGCCTTTACTCTTACAATTTCGTTTATAATGGAGGTCATTATTTTACTATTCTTTTTAATTAAATCTAATCTTGTTTCTCCAACCTTTTGTGCAGCACCTGCAGTGATAATTATAATTTTAGCATCACTTATATCCTCATATTCTCCTGCATATATTCTCATAGAATTTGAATATGCAAGACCATGCGATATATCCATAGCCTCTCCTTCTGCCCTCGCTTTATTTGCATCAATTAAAACAAGCTCATTAAATAAGCCCTTTTGCATTAATGCAAATGCAGAGGATGAGCCAACAAAGCCTGCCCCAATAATAGCAACCTTTCTATCATTAATCATTTTTATTCACCCCTATCTTATATTAATTATACCAAGAATTTAAAACTTCTTCTATATGTATTCTTCAACACTCTTTAAAAATATTTATTCCTAATTTGCACAGAGTTGGTACTAAATGGCTTAGTATCAACCTTTTTTTG
>CAMEKD010000083.1 GCA_945920825.1 uncultured Anaeroplasma sp. | reverse complement strand
CAGTAAATGCCTCATTTAAGACATTTTCTTTGAATACCATAGTAGGATAAGAAATACTATCCTTAAGGCTCATATAGGCCTCATCAAGATATGGAAGTATAGTTTTATAATCCTCAAAAGAACCAGTATATCCAACAATAAGATTTTCTTTAGAGAAGACCTTATCCTCTACTCTATATAGATTTTCAATGATTTCCTTCTTCTTATTTTCAAAATTAGAAACCAAATCTGAAATAAAATCAACATAAGAGATTCCACCTACAATATCCTTTTGATAGGAATTCTCATCAATATAGGATAAGGCTCTTTGCATAGCCATAACATGGCCTCTTGATATAATGGAATTCTCTAAATTGCTTTTTAGCATAGATAGATATTCAAATAATCTCTTCTCGTCATCAAATTTAACATCAAACATTAAATCAGAAACTAAGCTGAAGGCATCCTTGATATTCTTTGTTTGTGCACTAAAGCCAATGGAGAAATATAATAATGCTTCTTTGGTTTCATAATGCTTAAGAGGCATTACTTGGGCAACAACGCTACCTAAGGAATTTTGAATGAATTGATTAATATCCTTATAATGCATCTTAGATGTAGATAATTGCTTAAATAAATCCGCATATAAGGCTATGTATTTTAATTCATCACTTCTCATGTGAGAGATATTAAAATAATAGCTTACATAAGATATTTCATTTGTTGGATATTCACTAAATAATACTTTATATTTGGAATCCATTACCTCAAGCTTATAAGCCTCTGGTTTTGGATTGATATCCTCTAAGGATAATTTAGGTAGAGTATTAAGCGCTTCTAAAGAATCTTCTTTATTTTGGTATTCTGCTAAAGCCTTCGTAGATTTTACTAATTCTAAAAGTTCATCTTCACTTAAGGATTCCTTATAAGCCTTAAGCTTGCATTCAAGTTCAAGATTCTTTTCATCATTTACTGTCTCACTTGGAACTAATGCAACATAAGCCTTATGGTTATTCTTTAAAAGATATTTTTGAATGATTTCCTCAAAATAGCCTTTGTTTATATCTTCCTTTAATTCCTTATAATACTTTAATACAGAAATCTTAGAAAATGGGTCCTTATCATCATATAGGAAGCTTCCCATCATCGTAATCATGATATCTAAGCCTTGTGGGCTTCTTGGGGAGAAATTACGTTCTCTTTGAGCAAATTCTGCATGATTTAATAAGGCAATTAAGGATTCCTTATCCAATCCATTCGATAGTATCTTTTGAAGCTCACTATCGATAATAGATACAAATTTATCTAAATCACATGCATTTGCATTTTCTGCAATAATGGATAGGATAGGCTGTAATATTCCATCGTCAAATAAGGAAGATACATCTACACCAATTTTTGCATCCAGTAAAGCTTGCTTAAGTGGTGCACCTGGTACATCAAATAATGCAGTTAAAAGAATAGAGGTTGCAATCATAAGCTTTGTATCAAAAGTTGTAGGGAATACAACATTATAGCTTAAATAGGTCTTATTGGATAAATCCGTCCCCTTATCTACGGGATAATAGGAAACAAGCTTTTTAGGCATATCAAATGGATGCTGGAATTGCAATCTTGTATCAAAATCAATCTTATTAAATTTGGATAAATATTCGCTATCTAGCCACTCCATTCTTTCATCCATATCAGAATTACCATAAATCATAATATAGGAATTGGATGGATGATAGAATTTCGAATGGAAATCCTTAAACTGACTGTAAGATAATTCAGGAATATATTTTGGGTCTCCACCAGACACAAAATGATATGCTGTATCCGGGAATAGGGCTTCTTCAATTTGGGAATATAAAACCTGAGTAGGGTCACTGAAGGCACCCTTCATTTCATTATATACAACACCGTTAATGGTAATAGGATCTTCAATATTCTCTAAATGATAATGCCATCCTTCTTGCTTGAATATTTCCTCATGATCATAGATTCTAGGAAAGAATACAGCATCCATATATACATCCATCAAATTATGGAAATCCTTATCATTTTGACTTGCAACAGGATACATTGTTTTATCCTCAAAGGTAAAGGCATTAATAAATGTATTTAATGAGCTTTTTATAAGCTCAACAAATGGATCCTTCACAGGGAATTTCTTTGAACCACATAAAACAGAATGCTCAAGAATGTGAGTTAAGCCTGTGTTATTTATTGGAGGTGTTCTAAAGGCAATAGAAAATACCTTATTGTTATCCTCATTTTTAATCGTGCATACTCTTGCACCACTTTTCTTATGCTCATATAGGGTTACATTTGAGCTTATTTCTTCAATATATCTTTCTTCAATTTTTGTATAATTCTTCATATGTATAACCTCTTCAAAAAATATTATATATTCTGTAATTTTTTACACTAAGAAAAGAACCACCCAAGTGGTTCTTCTTATCGCTTCTTCCTTAAAAGACTCATAAGCTCAGCCATATCCTCTTCAATAGAGGTATCCTTATGTGCTTTTTCAAACTCTAGATCAAAGGAGGTATCATAATCCTCCTTATAGATAGAATTATATAGGTTTTCTATATATTCATAATCTAATTCCTTAATTGAGGTAAGAATATAATCGATACAGGTAATAACATTATCCTCTGTTACGAAGGTAGAGGCTTTAATAAATACGGAATCATCTAACCTGTCATAATATGCCTTTAAAATTGTGGAATTCGCATTCAAGGCATTTAAGGCTTGGGGTATAGATTCTATAACCTCAGGGTTTTCCATAACGACCATAAAGGATAATAAATTCATAGATCTATGAATTGTGAAGGACGCATCTAAATCAAAGGAACCATAAGAAATCTTAAAGATGAAGGAAAATGTATCCTCATATACACTTTCTTCTACGTCAATACCCATTTCATCAAAATAGGTTAAAATATCACCATCTAATATCATACAAACCTACTTATTTATTTTTATGGTTCTTGGCTTAACCTTTGGCTCATCAGATTCAGGTTCTCCTCTTTTAATCACGATTGTCTTTTGCGTCTTAGGAGTTGCCTGTGGGACATCCTTTTTGATGGTTGTCGCATCAATCTTTCTCACCTGAGCTGGTCTTACATCCTGTGGTTTTACTCTAGTTAAATCCTCAAGTAGCTCATCTTCTATAGATAATCTCTTTGGACGCTCTACATTAATTGGCTTTTTAGGCTCATCCTTTAATACATCGCTTCCAAGCATTTCCTTCACAGATGCACGAATTGGAGTAGGCTTTTGGAAAATTGGCCTTGTAACGGCATCAGGAATGGTCTTTTTATCCTCAGCCTTTACATGAATTTCTCTTGATTTATGACAAGCAAAATAAACAATTTGATATTGCTTAGAAATCGTTCGAATTAAGGCTTTACATAATTCTAGCTTTTCATCATCAAAGTTGACAAATGGATCATCTAGAATGATAAATGGCTTTTCCTGTGGATACAAGCAGTCAATTAAGGCAAGTCTCATACATAAGGAAATGATATTTTGGTATCCTCTAGAATAAGAATCAATTCCCTTTAATCCACCCTCTGTCATAAATTGGAAATTGAAGTTTACATCAATACTGTAATCCTCTGTATCCTTAAGCAATAAAGAGATGTATTTATTTACAGAATCCTTCATTGGCTTAACATATTTTTCAAGTAAGCAATTCTGAGAATGTGTTAAATAATCCATAGATAGATTTAATAATCTATATTCCTCTTCCATAATGCGAATATCAATTTCAACATTTTCTCTTTCGGAATTATATTCATCAAGCATTGCGATTTCATTTTCGTATTCTGCACATTTATTAAGTAGGGTTGTCTTTTCACTATTTAATTCATCAATCTTTAAATCAATATCTGCAATCTTTTGATTTTCCTCTTCGATAGAGAAGTTTGCATCATCAATAACATCCAGCTGGTTCATGGAAATAAAGGTCTTAAGTAAGGATTCCTTTTCAGTAATCTGATCCTCAATTTCCTTTTTCTTTCTTAGATGGGTATTTAGCTCACCAATTTTTTCTTCTGTTGTTAGTGCTGTAGCTGAAGAATTAAATTGACCTAAGAAATGCTGAATTGCATTTTCAAGCTCTTTAATTTTATTTTCTAAATCCTTATTCTCTCTTGAAATATCATTAAAATCATCCTGAGCATCCTTATATCTTTGGATGTTCGCACGAACAATGAACATATTGTTTGTGAAATTGGATGAATATAAATGATATCTTGCGAAGAATTCTCTTAATTCCTCCTCAAGATGAATCTTTTCATAATCGTAAGATTTTACCTGTCCACCTACCGCAAGAGCATTATTTTGGCTATTATTCACTAAGAAGGCGGCAAGTGCGCCAATATAACCTAAAATAGCCAAGATGGAAATTGCAATACCTGCAATAGAGAAGCCCTCCTGACTCTCTTCCATGAAAAATCCAACAATAAATAAGGCAACACCTACAATAATTAAAACGGATGAAACAACGGTAAGGGCAATACCAAGCTTTGGCTTTTTTCTTTCCTTAACGCTTGTATCATGAGCCTGTATAACACTTTTAATATTGTTATACTTCATGATTTGATCTGTGATATGATCTAGGGTTTCCTCATCAGGAATTTCCGTTAGATTTAAATCCTTTTCAAGCTTTTCGATTTTCATTGAGGCTCTATTATTGCTCTTTTTAACCTCATATTGTGTTCTTAAGCTTTGTAATTCTTTGTTTTTACTTCTATATTCTAAAACCTCTTCTTGAGTAACATCATGACCATTAAATACGAAATTGTTTTCTTCTAGAAGCTTCTTTGTATATTTAATATCCTCTTCATATTTTGCAACTACCTCAAGCTTAGCTCTTTTATCCTGGCTCTTCGTAAAGTTTAAAATACGATTATTGATATTCTTCTTTTCATCATTTAAGATGTGAATTTCCTCATTAATTTGGGAAATTTGATTTTGAAGGATTGGTAATCCTTCCATTCTCTTATTGACTTCCTCAATTTCATCTTCGATTTGAGCAAGCTCCATCTTCTTATCTACAATAAGCCCCTTTTTCGAATTAAGCTTTAATTCCTTAGCCTTTTTCGATAGGATTTCAATGGCCTCCTCAAAGGATTGAGAATCATCGGTACCACCAATTAAATTGGCAAGCTTTGCTTCAATATCGGAATTGAAGCCTTCGTTTAAATCCTTTTGCGGAATAAATACACTTCTTTCAAAGGAAGCTTCATTTAAATTCAGAATAGCCTCACCAATGTTAGAACCAAATTTATCGATAGGAAATCCACTTTGTAAATCGTATACTCGAATCGTATCTAGAGTGGATTTTGAGGTTGAGAATTGCCTTTCAATACGGTAATTTCTACCACTGGCCTCTAAAATCAAATATCCACCAAAGCTTGATACATTCTTCCATGGAGAATATAGAGTTCTTTCTGTTTGATTTAATCCATATAGCATAGATTTAATAAATACAGTTAAAGTTGTTTTTCCCCAGCCATTTTCCTCATATAAGGAATTTAAGGTCTTAGAAAAATCAAAGGAGTAATCGGAAAGCTTACCGAAGTTATCTATATATAAACTAATGAGCTTCATATTAGATTTCCTCCTTCATTAAGGCTTTAATACCATATTCAATTATTCTATTTTTATCATCTTCCGATAACTTAGATGCTAGCACATTTCTTATGAATTCACCCTTAAGAGAAATATCATTTTCATATTCCTTAGGATTAATTCTAAGTCTAGATTCATCCGATACTCTAGCAAAATAATATTGCTGATTTAAGGAGCGCTCTAAAAGCTCATTTTGCTTAATTAAGGATAAATCATATTCACCAACTAATCGTATTCGAATCATATCGGATTGAGGGATATCTGTAAGCTTTAAGGTTACATTTCTTCTAATTTCAACCCAGGAATCACAATTCGTAATATCCACCTTTATATCATGTAATATTCTTTTAGAGAAAGGAATAAATTTAGATTCAATAGAGGAATCTGTAATATCGAGTAACACAAATCCCTTTGGGCCTTCCTCATCAAAGCCTCTACCCTCAAGGCATCCAGGATATACCCAAATACCTCTGTCATCTAACTTACCCCTTTGGTATTTATGTAAGTGGCCTAAGGCTAAATAATCGATATTTCTTTCCTTTAGCATAGATAGCGGAATCGAATTAAGATTTGTAATATCTCCATGAAGCATTACAATATTCTTTTTACTTCTATTTAAGCATAAATTATCATATAGTGCAGGTGAAATGCCCTCACCACTAATACCTGTTATATCCACATTTTTAAAGGATATGGTTTCCCACTTATCTTTAAAAATATGAAGATTCGATGGTAATCCCATAGGATGCTCTTGGAACATATTAAAATCATGATTTCCATAGATGAATAAAAATTGAATCATAGGTGCGTCTTCGATGATTCCTAAAATATATTCTCTTGTTTTTGCTGAAATTTTAGGTCTGTCAAATAAATCTCCAGAAATTAATATAGCTTCAACATTATTGTTCTTTGCATAATTAATTAAATTATCAAAGGATAGTAAAAGCTCACGCTTTCTTTCCTTTGCTTTTACTGGATCTAAATTTGTTTCAAGCCTTGAATCTAAGTGCAAGTCAGCAGTATGAATGATTTGCATAAAGATCCCTCCTTCAAAAATGTTCTATTATATATATTATATAATACTTCTTTCAAGAATTCACTATGAAAGAAAAAGAAAAAGGGGATTTTGAAATCCCCTATAATACTTTCGCAAGCTCCTCCATCTTCATATAGGCTATGGAATTGTTTTTTAACATTTCTTCCTTGTTTTTTGAATTATGTTCATCAT
>CAMEKD010000082.1 GCA_945920825.1 uncultured Anaeroplasma sp. | reverse complement strand
CCAAAGCGGATATTGAAATGATGCGAGAGGATCCTTTTGAAGTAACAGGGAAAAATCCAAAGAAGAAATGGTAGTCTATTAAAACTGGATTAATTAATCCATTTTTCTAAAATAATAAATTACAACTGAATAATGAAAAGCCCCGATTCGTAACTGAACCGTGGCTTTTTTAATATGCGTGTTTCACTTCTATGGTATCAGAAGTATTAGCATTTAGATCAAGAGTGTTTAACTTTAATAGCTCCTTGATTTTATCTGGTAAGTCATTAAAGTTAATTGGGCTTTCTGGTGTTGATGTTTTGCTATATGTGTTTCCATAATTATCATCATAATTTACATCATAACAAAATAATCCTTTTTCCTCTAATTTTAAATCGGGCATGTATTCATCGAGGAAGTAATCTTGTAATGAATATGTGTTTTCTTTATTGCTACACACAAATTCAGGTACACAACCAGCACCGCCAGATGTAAATGCCATGATATGACCATTGACGTCAATAGCGAACCATAAAATATCTTCGCATTGTAATTCGATTTCTGTAAATCTCATATAATGAAATCTCCCCAACCATCAGCAATAGAATAATCATACTTATAATAATTATCAATAGAAGGAAGCTGCATTTTTGCTTGATTCATAACATCGATTATTTCAAATAATCTATCCGTTACCATTGGTGCTTTTGGTTCAATACCAGTATATGCATATGACATAACCATATCATAAATTTTTTGCATAATAAGATTAAAATCTGATGGAGTACCTTTTAGCAACTCTCTAAATAAGATATAATTTTCTTTTGATAAATATTCGAAATCAGATTCCTCATATGTATCAAATTCAAATAAGTATTCTGGAATTATTTCCATATAAATGTTTGCTGCTTCATCAATAGGGTACTTGTTACCTATAATGTCAAGCATTTTTTCATAAATAGGTGAGAAGTCCTTTTGGATATTTGAATCCCAATATAATTTGGCACATTAATTGGTAAGCCATTCTACCATTCATGGAGATAGTCTTAAAATCTCTTTTTGTCATATTTTTATTTTCCTTTCCATCCAGTGTTGTTATTTTTCACTTTCCCTTTGAAAGTGTATGTACATTTTTCGCAAGCACATTTACCAATTATATTATGCGAACGTATATGTTTCTTTTTTACGTCTAATGTTGATCATCTATATAGAAATGAAAGTAGGCATCAATTTTAAAATTTGGATTATTTCAAATTTCCTTTTTGTATATCCTAATAGCTTCGCTCCAAGATATTAATCTATTTGGAATTGATTGCTTTTTAGGAATACATATAGGATAACCATCATTATTAAATATTTTATCATTTTCCTCTAATAATTGCCATTGTGTTTTAACAAAATCATATATTGTTAAATCCTCGAAGAAGAAGCATTGAAAACCTAAACCTTTTATTTGCTTATATTTAGGATTTTTTTTGTTACCTACAAGTATAATTGCTCTAGGATTTATGTTTGTAATTTTATTTAGATCATTAGCAACTATGATAGTATTGTCATAGTTTTCATAATATCTAACATCAATATGAATGATAGAATTATTATTAACCATTAAAGAATTATAATTACTAGTGTCCAAAATCTGCAATGATTTACCTTAAATTTTGATTAATCTCCTAATCAATCAACTATTCTCTTAAAAAGTTAAGTGTTTAGGAAAAAATGCGATAGACATATTCTTTTATACAAGCTCAAGCTTTAATACAACATAGCATATTACAATATACAAGGTAATGATTATGCTTTTACATATTCATGTTCTCAAGAACAATGAACACAGTTGAAACATGCTGCATTTTTCAATAACACTTTTTTGATTAACCGTAATTTCAATGCATATTTTTATTGGAAAAACCGGTAAAATATGCTAATATATATTTAGAAAAAACGAAAGTGGTGATTTACTTGTTTAAGAGAAAAGTTGAAAGTGTGCTAAATGAGTACTATAGTAATTCTAATGATAAAATTATTGTAATTGATGGAGCAAGACAAATAGGGAAAAGCTATATTATTAGAAATACTGCCTCAAAACATTTTAGTAATTATGTTGAAATTGATTTAAAATCTGATTATGAAGGTGAAAAACTTTTTGAAAATGTTAAAACAACAAAATCGTTTTACTTGTTAATCGGTTCTTTATATGGCGATAGATTAAATTCATTGGATGACACAATAATTTTCTTAGATGAGATACAATTTTATCCACATCTAATTACAATGCTTAAAGATTTGAAAAAAGAATCAAGATATAGATATATTGCGAGCGGTTCTCTTCTTGGTATTACATTGAGACATTCTTTTATACCTATGGGCTCCATTAATGAGATCAAAATGTATCCAATGGATTTTGAAGAATTCTTATGGGCAAATAACGTTTCAAATGAAATCATTGAATATTTGAGAGAGTGTTTTTTGAAAAGAAGCAAAGTTGACGAACCTGTTCATAGAACGATTCTTTCTTTATTTAAAGATTATTTAATATGTGGTGGACTACCTGATGCTGTTATTGAATATGTAATTAATAGAAATGTCATAAAGATGAGAACGGTACATAATCAAACATTCATGTATTACAAAGATGATTGCTCCAAATATGATTTAGAACATAAACTTAAAATTGGAAAGCTTTATGATTTGATGATTTCTAATATGTCAAATAAAGTTAAAAGAATAATATTTAAGAAAATAGAAAATAAAGAAGACACAAATCTAGAAAAATATGAAGAAGAATTTGATTATCTTTGTGCATCTGGTGTGGCTAACAATACATACGCAGTAAGTAATCCTGTTTTTCCGCTTAATGAATCAACAAGTAAGAACTTAGTGAAGTTATATTACAATGATGTTGGCATTTTAACAAATCTACTTTATAAAAATAATATATTAGCAATTTTAGACGCTGATAAGGGTGTTAATCTTGGTTCAGTTTATGAAACAGCATGCGCTATGGAGTTATTAGCTCATGGTCACAATCTATTTTATTTTGATAGTAAAAAAGTAGGTGAGGTTGATTTTTTAATTAATGATTACGATAATTTGAGTGTTCTACCAATAGAGATTAAATCAGGTAAAGATCAAAACAATTTTAGAGCAATACCCAAGTTAGTTTCAAAAGATGGAAATTATAAGCTTCCATTTGGATATATTTTTGGAAATAAAAATATATCTGAAATAAAAGATGGTTTGGTTATATTACCAATTTATTTGATCATGTTTGTATAACGTGGAGCAATTTAAAAGATATAGATGCGCATGTCGAATGTGTTGCAGTTTTAGAGAAGGATTCTGAGCTAGAGGAATTAGAAGCTTTAGTTAAAAAATAAAAGGAAAATACAAAAAATTATAAAGAGAATAAAATGAAATATATTTCTTAATCGGATATTGAAATGATGCGAGAGGATCCTTTTGAAGCAACAGGGAAAAAGCCAAAGAAGAAATGGTAGTCTATGAAAATTGACTACTTTTTTTCTTTTTGGTTGCAAAAAAAGAATATTTCCATATAGAGTAAGTGAAAGAAGGTACGAATAAAATGAGAAAATGTAATGCAGAATTAATGAAGGAGTTAAAAACTCTACAAACTGAAATTGCTGAAATTAGAAATAATATCACAGAATATTCTATTGTAACATATTACGAAGGCGATGACGTATATAAGGATTTCAATTTCGAAGAATCCTATGCTAAGCTTAATGAGCTATTAGAAGAAGAAAGAAGAATCCGTACTTTACTTGCCTATAGTAATGCTACTACCATTCTTATGGATTATGATGGTAAGACTTCCATTGCTGAGGGACTAGTTAAGCTTGCGCAGCTAACAAAATCCTTAGAGAGAGTGAAAAGATTAGTATCTAAGCAAAAGGTAACAAGAACTATTATTCCATCTACAATAGCGGACCAGCCAAACCGTGTTAAGGTTCGCGAATGCTTATACGATATTGATTCTATTCCAGTAATCCTTAAGGAATTAAAGCAAGAAATTGCAAGATTACAAATTGCAATTGATAGAACAAACCTAACAAACACCATCGAGTGTTAGTTAGGTATTCCGTTTGGTAACAAATTTATATATAAATGGTAACATGTATATATATCAATTAAACTATTATATAAATTAAAGAAATAAACTTAAAAGTGATAAAAACTAGTGAATCATTAAAGATATAATGAAATGACATAGGTATGTTTAGGTTTTGGGTTTATATGGGTATTAGGGCTAATGATATTATAGGTGTAAGGCTTTATATGGGTAAAATCAAATTCAATTTTAAAGGATCATATAAAAATAAAAAAAGAATCCTCCTTTGTTACCAATAAAAACTATAAGAATCAATGAGTTCGGTTACATGATTCAATCTTATGAATTTCAAATTCATAAGAGGAATGCTCTCTTTTTCTAAGAAAAGAGGGCATTTTTTTATGTTTTTTATTTCTTTTGCCATAAAATAGTGTAAAATTATCTTAAAGAAAATTTCAATAAAAGGAGAATTCAATATGGAACTAGAATTAATAAAGCCTACCTTAGAATATAAGGATCAGGTAATGAAATATAAAGAGGATTTTTTAAAGAATAATCAAAGATTCGATGGCTGCTGTAAGCTTGAGGATTGTAAAACCTATGAGGAATGGCTAGAGTTTGAAAAGAGAAATAAAAAGAATTATTTGTGGGGCTATGTACCATCTACAATTTATCTTGCTGTAAGAAAGAGCGATAATAAGGTTTGTGGTATTGTCGATTTCCGTCACGAGCTAACTCCATTCTTGCTTAATTTTGGTGGCAATGTTGGCTTTAGTGTTGCAATAGACGAAAGAAAAAAGGGCTACGCAACAGAAATTGTTGCCCTTATAAAGGAAGAAGCTAAAAAGATAGGCTTACATGAAATTTTAATTACCTGTGATGGTATTAATGAAGGATCCTCAAAGGCTATTTTAAGAAATGGTGGAATCCTAGAGGATGATGTAGTCGATGAGGCTGGATTAACAAAATCTGGTTTAATTCAAAGATATTGGATTGAAATTGAATAATATAAATTATATTTATAAAAAATGATAAAATTATAAATTTAACTTATAATATTCTATTAATTATTAATATAATTTATAAAAATAATAAATACTATAAATATAATTTATTTATCAAAATTACATAAGGATAAATTGAATTTATAGAGGTGGAGTATGATCAAACAAAAATGCTGCCCAGAATGTGGCGCTAAGCTAACTTTAAAGGAATTAGAGCATGAAGGATTAATTCCTTATTGTGAAAATTGTAAGGAATACCGATTCCCTATGTTTAATACTGCAGTATCTATGATATGCAAATATCAAGATGCTGTATTATTAATTAAGCAATATCATAAGCCTTTTTATATTTTAGTAGCAGGCTATTTAAATTTAGGTGAAGGATTAGAGGATGCAGTAAAAAGAGAGATTAAAGAGGAAATAAATTTAATTCCTAGCAAAATTACATTTAACACCTCAAAATATTATCCTGCTTCCAATACACTTATGTGTAATTTTATCCTTGAATTCGATGATATAAGTAGCCTTAAGCTAAATTATGAAATCGATAGCTATAAATGGTTTAAAGAAAATGAAGTCTTAGATAATATAAAGCCAGACTCCTTAGCGAAATGGTTTTACCTAGAATATTTAAAAAAATAGCCTTGAAAATGGAATGATTACCTCATTCCTTTTCTTTTGCCTTGACGAATCGTTATATCTATGCTAAAATGTTCAATATAGAACAGTTCAAAATCGAATGGAAGTGATAGGATGAGTGAAAAATTTTGGGATGATTTAAATCAATTTAAGAATCGCTATCAACAAATGTTTGATGATGTTTGCCAAAGCTTTTCTTTAAATCCAGCAGAAGCGAATATCATCTTATACTTAGCAAAGAAAAAGAAGGATACCGCAACAGATATTGTAAAATATACAGGCTATTCGAAATCGAATGTATCCACTGCGGTAAGAAAGCTTGAATTAGGCGATTATTTAAGTACAATTTGTTCAAGTGAAAATAGAAGAATTGTCCATTTGAAACTTAAAGAAAAAGCAAAGCCTATTATAAAGTATTATCAAGAACAAAAGAAAAAACTCGAAGACGAGTTATTTTGTGGTTTTTCAAAAGAAGAATTAGAGGCCTTATTCCTTTTATCTGATAAGGTTTCAAGAAATATAATTGGGGAAGGTAAATAAAAATGATTAAAATGATTGATGCAATGTATAAAAGACATACTGTAAGGAAATATTTAGATAAGAACCTTCCTGATTCATTTATCGATGTTATAAATGAAAGGATCGAAGAAAATAACCAAAAGTATTTATTAAATATGAAGCTTATTACAAAGGATTCCTTTGCAATACCATTATTTTTTAGGCTTTTTCTATGTAAGGGAGTAAAAAACTATATTATTTTATGTGGAAATCATGCAAAGGATTTAGAGGAGCGCATAGGCTATGCAGCTTGTGATTTAATGCTTTATGCACAAACGCTAGGATTAAATACATGGTTTATATCTGGGACATACAATAAATTCCATGTACATAAAAAGGTGAAGAAATCCCAGGTTTTAGGTATTTTAGTTATAGGCTTTGGAATGAATAACGGTAAACCTCATAAAGAAAAAAGAACCCCACTTGAGGTTTCAAACTATATGGAAAATGATACTCCTGAGTGGTTTAAAAATGGAGTTGAGGCAACACTGTATGCTCCAACAGCCCTAAATCGACAGGAATATAAAATTGTTGGAAATGGTAATATGGTAAAAATAGATATGGGAGATGGAATGTATCGTGAAATCGATAAGGGTATCATCAAATACCATTTTGAGCTTGGAGCTGGAAAAGAAAACTTTGAATGGGAAAAATAAGTATGGATATTTTAAATGAAATTAAAAATAGATCCCATAGAGACATATTTTTAATTTCCGCTAAAAACCCAAAGAAATATACTTACAATCTAGTAATAAAATGGAAAATGTGATACAATAAGAATATCTTAAGGAGCTGGTAATTATGATATTACAATATGCCCAATTTAATATAACGATGATCCTGTAAGGCTTAAAGCTTTGCAGGATTTA
>CAMEKD010000081.1 GCA_945920825.1 uncultured Anaeroplasma sp. | reverse complement strand
TCAATGCTATGGTTTTGGAGTGCCTATATCATTGTCACATTAATTGGAATACTTCATACAATATTCAATATTTACGTTCTCCATATGAAGCCAATGGATAAAGAGTCAATGGGAGAAGGATATGAGAAAACCAAACCATGGCATCCTTTGTACAATATTGTTATTTTCACCGTGTTTGGATTCATCTACATGAATGGACTATCTAATCCAACAATAGATGAAGCATTCATTACCGGAGCAATATGGGTTTCGATTTGTATTGTATTCGATGTGTTTGGTTGGGTTATTATCAAGCATCCGTGGAGCCTGACATTCAAACAATTCTACGTTGAGTATCAACCATGGATTACTCTAATCTATATCGCAATATTTATTGGACCAATACTGGGCTTTTTATTAACGTTAATTTAATTTTATCTTCCACCTGTGTATCAATATTGTTGTTACACCTATGGCATTTTAGTTCATTTGTATCAATATTGTTGTTTACACACAATAAATAACGCAAGGAGCGATGAGCTCCTTTTTCTTTTTTTATTGCTTTTCTTTTTACATTATGTCTATTTTGTGTTATTATTTTTGGTGATTAGTGAGGTAATTATATGATAGAGGTAAAGAATGTTAAATTTTCATATAATAGTCAAGATCGCGCTGTAAAGGGCGTGTCTTTTTCTGTTGCTGATCATGAATGGTTATCGATTATAGGTCATAATGGTAGTGGTAAGTCCACGCTTGCCAAGCTATTGATTGGCTTAATTGAACCACAGGCTGGAACAATTTCTTATGATTCCTTAGAATTAAATGAAACGAATGTAGGAGAAATAAGAAAGAGAGTTGGAATTGTATTCCAAAACCCTGATAATCAATTTGTTGGATATAATGTTTTATATGATATCGCCTTTGGCCTTGAGAATCATTTAATCCCAAGAGAAGAAATGAGAGCCTTAATTGATGAATATATCCAAAAGGTGGATATGAAAGATTATTTATATAGAGAACCAGAAACTCTATCTGGTGGTCAAAAACAAAGAGTTGCTATCGCAGGTATTCTTGCGATGAATTGCGATATTATTATTTTAGATGAGGCAACCTCCATGCTAGACCCACAAGGTACAGAAGAAATCATATCCTTAATTGAGGAATTACATACGAAATATAATAAAACGATAATTACTATAACTCATGATTTAGCTTTAGCGGAGAAATCCGATAGAATTATTGTCATGAAGCAAGGTGAAATCATAAAGGAAGGAAGTCCTGAGGAGATATTTATGGAAAGAGATATATTATTATCCTCTAACCTAGATATGCCTTTTTCCCTTAAGGCGGCTTATCAGGCTTCTAAAACCGAATTAAATGAGAATAAGGAGCTAATGGATGCCCTATGGGAATATCATTCAACCATGTAACGCATTTATATCCTGGGGTTAAAAGAAAGGAATATACTCTAGCCTTAGAGGATGTTTCCTTAGATATAAATGAAAAGAATGAATTCATCGCAATCGTAGGTAAGACTGGTAGTGGAAAATCAACTTTAATTCAGCATATGAATGCATTAAAGCTTCCAACTAAGGGAACCGTTTCTATCTTCGATAATGTCATTACTCCAAAGAAAAGGAAAAACCCAAAGCTTAAGAATGTAAGAAAAAGAGTAGGCTTTGTATTCCAATTTCCTGAATATCAATTGTTTGAGGAAACTGTATTAAAGGATATTATGTTTGCTCCAATCAATTTCGGTATGAAAAAGGAAGAAGCAGAACAAAAGGCTTTGGAAATTGCTAAGCTTTTAGGTATTTCACATCTTTTAAAGAAATCTCCATGCAATCTATCTGGTGGACAAATGAGAAAGGTTGCTATCGCAGGTATATTATCCTATGATCCAGATATTCTATTATTAGATGAACCAACGAGAGGCCTAGACCCTAAGGGTCAGGTTGAAATAATGGAATTATTCTATAAAATTCATAAGGAAACAGGTAAAACAATTATTCTTATTACACATGATATGGATTTAGTATATCAATATGCAACAAGAGTTATTGTATTAAATGATACAAAGATTACCTATGATGGAGATAAGGTTAAATTATTTTTAGATGGTATTTACAAGGACAATAATTTAACAAAGCCTGAGGTATTAAAGCTTATTGATTATTTAAATAATAAATTTCATTATAATATCGATTATAATACCTTCACCTTGGATGATTTATTATCTAAGCTTAAGGAGGTGGCATAATGGAAAATATTGCGTTTGGTCAATATTATCCAGGAAAATCCTGGATATATAAGCTAGATCCTAGACTTAAAATTATAGCTACCATTTCTTTAATTGTATTTATATTCTTAATACCAATGACATCGATTCATGGACTATATATGATGCTTGGTGCATTAGCCTTATATATTTTAGCCTTTTTAACTACAGGTATTCCTATATTAAAGGTATTGAATGGACTTAAGCCAATATTATTCCTATTGGTATTTACAGTTGTACTTCAGTTAATCTATACAACAGGGGAACAAGTAACGTTACTATATGCTATTCCTATGTCGATAGGATTATATCAAACCTTGATTATGGTAGGATTAATCGCTCTTTATTTCTTAACTAAGAAATATTTGCCAGTTAAAACTCTATTCCTATTTGTAATATTGTTTTTATGCTTTATGGTAATGTGGGATAACCCATTTGAAAAATTTCATTGGAATTTTAATTTCAATTGGGCAAGCTGGGATTTTAATATCTATGAGGCTGGTGTAATACGTGCATCCTTCATATTCTTAAGAATTGTATTAATGCTTGGTATTACATCCTTGCTTACATTATCGACTATGTCTACAGACATTAATAATGGTCTTGAGGCTGTATTATCTCCATTAAAGCTATTTAAGATTCCTGTTGGCATATTCTCTATGCTTATATCCTTGACGCTAAGATTTATTCCAACCTTGATGATTGAAAGTAAAAAGATTATGAATGCTCAAGCATCACGTGGAGTTGATTTTAGTGAGGGAAGTCTAAAGGATAAGGTAAATCAGATTATAGCTTTATTAATTCCTATGTTTGTTATTTCCTTTAAAAGAGCTGAGGATTTATCGAATGCTATGGAGGCAAGAGGTTATATCGTTGGAGCTAAGAGAACAAAGATTGATGAGCTAAAGCTTAGGTGGAGAGATTATCTAGTCATAGTCTTCTTAATTTTATTGCTTACATCCGTCATTTTAGGAAGGATATATTTTGTATGAGATATAAATGTATTTTAGCCTATGATGGCACATCTTATTATGGATTTCAAATCCAAGAGGATTTACCTACGATTGAGCTTGAGCTTAAAAAGGCACTCAAGAATGCCTTTGGATTAGATATTAAGGTGTATGGATCTGGTAGAACGGATAAGGGCGTTCATGCAAAGGGGCAAGTGATTCATTTTGATTTAGAAAGCAAAATACCTGCTGAAGGCGTAAAAAGGGCCTTAAATTCCTTTTTGCCAAAGGATATATATATTTCTTCTGTAGAAGTAGTAAACGAAGAATTCCACGCTAGATTTAGCGCGAAATTAAAGGAATATAGATATTATATTAATGTTAAGGAATATGATCCTTTAACGATTCATTATATGCCCTTTTATAATTATTTAGATTTATCCTTGATGGAGGATGCAATGAAATTATTCTTGGGTACTCATGATTTTAAAGGCTTTGCTTCTGCATCGATTGATGAAAGAAAGGATACAGTAAAAACTATATTTCAAGCAGATATGAATATACTAGATGGTAAGGTTGAATTCATATTTGTTGGTACAGCCTTCTTAAAATATCAAATTAGAAGAATGATGGGATTATTGATTGATATTGGAAGAGGCTATTATAAAAAAGATAAAATTCTTGAGGTTTTAGAGAAGAAGGATCCATCCATATCCCATAGAGTTATAGAGCCAACAGGATTATATTTATATAAAGTCACTTATTAGTGGCTTTTTTTGTGGCACAAAAATTAAAAAAATTAAGCATAAGATTAAAAAAATTAACAAAATATATTGATTTTTATTAATTTATGATTAAAATAATAGATGAAAGGCGTGATGGTATGAAGAAAAATATTATTGGATATTGTCCTATATGTCATGATAAGCTCGTTGTAAAAACATTGAGATGTAATCATTGTGATACAGAAATCACAGGAGATTTTGTTTTAAATCCTTTTGATTATCTATCTAAGGATCAACTAGATTTCGCATTAGTATTTATTAAAAATCAAGGGAATATAAAGGCAATAGAAAAGGATTTGGGTATATCCTATCCAACCGTTAAGAAAAACATTGAAGATTTATGTATATCCTTAAATATGAAGGAGGATAATGATTCAAATAATGATTTAAGAGAAGAAACAAAAAGAAGGCTTAAAAGAGGGGAAATAAGCTTTGAGGATGCAGAAAGGATATTAGGTAAGTTATAATGGAAGAATTTTTAAAGGAATTAGAAGAAAAATTAAAAGAAAAGAATATAGAAAATTGGGAAGAAATATTAGATAAATACGAAAAAAGATTTAATTTTGGATTAGAATCTGGATTAAGTGATGAAGAAATTATAAGAATGCTTGGGAGTATAGAAGATATTATAGATAGCTATAGTAAAAGGGAAGATACGGATATGGATGGACTAAAAATTCATGTATCTACGGTTTTAGATGATGTTTTCTTTGAAAGATCTAAGGATGATACCTTCCATGTATATTTAGAAAATATAAATGAGAATTCCTATAAGATTATTAAAAATGAAAAGGAAATAAATATTGAATATATCAATAAGAAATTCTTTGGATTAAATAGAAGAAGACCTGGAGTAATTACGATAGCACTTCCTTTTGGCGTAGTACTTGGAGATATTACATTATCTAGTGTAAGTGGTGATTTAAAATCGGAAATCGATTTAAGTGGTAAAAATATGGATTTAGAGATGGTATCTGGAGACTCTAAATTCAATGAATTACATATGAATTCCTTCAAGGCACATGTGGTATCTGGCGATTTAGATATGGATTCTATAAATTCAAACAGTATTGAATTTTCTAGTGTTAGTGGAGATATAGAAGTAGACCAGGTAAATTCTAATTCTCTTAAGGCTGAAACAGTATCTGGAGATATTAGCATAAATGAGGCAAACGATGGCATTCATATTAGTACAAGCTCAATTTCTGGAGATATTCGTATTCAAGGAAAGAAATATAAGAATTTTACAAACGAGGTAAAGGAGGAATTTAAGAATGAGCGTTCGAAATAAAATTGTTGCAGCAACACCATTAATTGCGCTGATTGTATTTTTAACTATTGGCTTTACAACGGGTATTTGGCACCCAACTTGGATTGTGTTCTTCGCAATATTTATTGTGCCGGATTTATTAAGCAAACATTTTTATTTAAAGATTTATCCTATTGTTGTTTTAGCAGTGTATTTAACCTTAGGGTTCTATTTTGGAATATGGCATCCTCTTTGGATTATTTTCCTAACAATTCCTGTATATTACATCTTATTTGGAAGAGGTAAGCATATAAAGAAAATAGAGGATAAGGATTCAGAAAGAATAGAAATATTATAGAAAAAGGAGCATCCAAGCGGATACTCCTTTTTCCTTACTCAAATCTTCTAACACTTAAGGAAACCATTAGATTACCATTCTTTTCTCTTATTTCATCTAATAGCTCCTTTTGATGATCTTCGTTTTTAATTTTAATAATATAGGTTAATTCAAACATTGTTCCAAAATCAGTAGATTTAACCTTCTTTAAATCATAGGATAAACAATATTTTTTTAAGGTTTCATCAAATAAATTATCAAAATTCAAGGACTCGGGTACAACAACCTTAAGCGTCATTTCCTTAGGGGAAGGTAGGCTGAATTTTGTGAAGCTTACAATTAGAATTAGTATCGCTGCAAGTACGGCAACAATTCCTGCATATAAGACATATCCAAAGCCAGATAAGAATCCAAGGATAATCGCAAACATAATGAAGATTAAATCTGTCGAATCCTTCTGTGTAGAACGGAATCTAGTTATGCATAGGATACCTGCAAAGCTAAAGCCTAGAGTGGTTCTTGCGGTAGTAGATTCAAGTCCGATGACTCTAGATGCCATTACGATTGCACAAACACCAATAGGCATCAATACTAAGGATAAAGGTAAATCTGTTGAGAATCCCCTTTTTCTTTTAAAGAATTTATATAAAAATGCTAATCCAAATCCAAAAACAACAGATAAACCTATACAAAGGACCATCACCCATGGGACTATCTTGGTATCTGTTACAATAGAATCTAATGCGGATAAAATCATAGCTTGTTTTCCTCCAATTTTAATAATTTATATTCTGTTCCATATTTTGAGAAGCTCGTTGGATATATTTTTAAATCAGATAGGGCTCTTGCAAACCAAAGTGGATAATTTTGGCTTGCCTTAACCTCCATTAGGAAATACCCTTTTGGGAGTAAGGATATATCACAGCTTTCTATATCAAAATCTAAATCATGCCTTCTTGCATAGATTTGATCATCGAAGGTTAATCTAAAATTCGAATCATTTATGTCAAAATATGCGACTCTTACATAGGTGATAAAGACCTTTGGCTTTAGGCTATAGGTATTTAATAAATATTTTAATTCCTTACTAACCTGGTTATCTAAATAGGAATCTCTTTTGGGTATAATTCCATTATTTATAAAATTATCTAATTCTTCCTTTGTTAGAATAACCCTTCTTTTATATACAATCTTTTCTGATTTTCTTTTGATTTCTAGAAAGTATTCATCTTTCCCATCATTATATGTACCATATTTTCTTACTCTAAGCTTTTCCTTAAAAATAGGTTTATTGGTAGACATATGAATTAATTCGTTGTTGTCTGTATCATAATAAATATTACGTATTAAATAATTCTTATTCTTTTTACAAAAGGAATCAAGCTCCATGTGAGATTGAATTCTTTCCTCTAAGGCTTCCTTTTGTTCCTTAGTTAGTATATATTTTTTTTCATATCTTTTAAAAGTATTCATCTCATCACCTCACTTTTGCATATAATTATAAGCAACAAGTTTAGGAACACTTTAGAAAATAATAAAAATTATATGCGAGTGTCTTATTAGATTATACCATTAAAAGCAACGAATTATACAAGAAAAATTTTTTTCTTGATTTGTGTTTCCCCAAAATTAAATATGCCCCTTAAAAAGGCAAAAAAATAAATCCA